>DDXO01000007.1 GCA_002347155.1 Caldifarciminota bacterium UBA2258 | reverse complement strand
GGACAAAGACCTCTGGGTGGTAGCACTCATCGGTCAACGTGTCGTCGTCGACGCATACCCGCGGGCTCCATGTCGCTCCCCTGTCGGTCGAAACCGACGTAAATATACGGCTGAGCCCGCCCGCGAACTGGTTCCAGGCCACGAACAGATTGCCGGTCGTGTCCGCGCCAATGCGGATGCGGCCGATCCCTCCAATGGAGTCATCACCAATTTTGGCTGGCGCGGACCACGTGGCGCCGCCGTCGGTCGAGCGCGTGCACATGAGCCGGTGGTCGTACACCACGGCCGATTCGGGATGCCAGATTTGGTACACGATATAGACATTGCCGTCTGAGTCGGTCGTGATGTCTGGATCGAATGCACCGGGGGCACCGCGCTCTATCAACAGGTCCGTGGGCAGCCAGGTCCTGCCACCATCGGTTGACTTCTGGAACATGATGTCAGCTCGGTCGAAGAGCGTAGAATCGTCCTCGAATACAACGTAGATCGGCTGGCTCGACGGCGCGCCCGGGCCGATGGCTATCGCGCAATTGTAGCAACTGTGATTGGGCAGATTCTGCTGAGAGATGCGCACCGCAGGCCCGAAGGAAGCAAGGGCAATGGTGATACTGGATAGAAGAAGAAACGTCATCTGAGCCATGGTAGTACTCCAATCTCGGAGGGGCGGAAATGTCCGCCCCTCCGAATAGCGGACCTAACGAATCACCGTCTTGAGCCTAGCCTGCTCCGTGCCCAGGTCAAGCAGCAAGAAATAGGCACCGGCACTCAGCCTGCGACCTTCGGTGTCGCGATCCCAACGCAGCCGATGCGTTCCGGGAGTCTGCTCGCCGGCGTCGAGCACGCCGACTTTTCGCCCTACCGCATCGTGCAAGGAAGCGCGCACGCGAGCGGCGGCAGGTAACTGATACTCGACCTCTACACCGTTGTCTGTACCGATGGCCCGCGCCCGCCGATTTCCGGCGAGGATATCACCGGTCTGCGAACCTCCCCGGTCCTTGTGCTTCTTGTATTTCCTGACCGCAGAGGGGTCTATCGCGTAGAAGGACTTGGTGGGATCCCCGCCCACATACGGCGCGCCGGGCGTCAGGTAGGCCCAAGGAGACGGGCCAATGACAAATGAGCCACCAGGACCGACCGGCTCCGGGTAGTTGTCAAAGGCGCTATCGGGGTATATGAACCACCTCTCGCCCTGATCCCAGACCGGCTCATAACCGTATGGGCGAACGCTCGAATAACTGCCGAACGCGGCATCCACAGCATGCCATCCGGGAATCCCTGAAACCGGATCGGGGCTGGTCAGAGACGTACCGGGGCCCGCGTCAACTAGCGCTGGGTCGAGCACTTCCCACCCACCGTTCTGGACGTCCCACCTGTGGAAGTACCTTGCTTTGTTGGCGCCAAGATAACCGTTAAGCACGTAGATGGCCGGGTAGTCATCATTCCCCGGAAACCCCGTGTACGCCATTGCCGCACCTTGGGCAACACCTTGGTGGATGTCTGGCCTGAGCCGTTTGAATCCGCCTTCTTCCGTGAAGCTGAGCGCACTGGCCCAGGTCCAGTCTTGACCGAAAGGAGTGCCGGTGCGCCAGTAGAACGTGTCGTTGGCAAGCTTGCCAGGGGTCTGGTATTCCGTTGCGGAGACGACCACGTCTATCACGCACGAGCCCGGGCTGAAGCTCGGATCGGTCGAGACCTGCAACCGATACAGAATCGCCCCGCCGGTCCACTGGAACAGCGGCGTCTTGTCCGCGATGGTCGCGCCATCCGGCGGGAAGATGCCCGAGACCACGATGTCCGCATCGCGCTCAATCGAGTAGCGCCAGAATTCGCGACCACCGCCGGGAAGGCAGTATATGTAGCCGTCAGCCTGATTCATTGCACTGTACGCCAGGTTCGGCGCGTAGGCAATGCAGGCACCCTCGCCGAGGACAAACTCGGTATCTTCGTCGATGTCGTAGATGATCCACGTATCGCGATCCAAAATGTACCTATCCAGCCACCCCTGTGGGGGTTCTTCGTCGTCGCTGGTGTCGGCCCCGATCACGAACAGCGATTTCCCCCATTGGTATGTCATTCCAGTGTAGGCCTGAGCCCAGCCAAACTACCGAGAATTGCCACGAGGGAGAGAGTCCCAATCGCCTATGTTGGGATCGGCAGTATCCCCAGTATCCGGGAGCGGGTAGTAGTAGTAGACATACGTGTGGCTGTCTGCTTCCACGGGGAACATACCCCATATGCGGTCGCTACCGTAGGTGATGTGTGCGCCCTCACCGACCGGGAAGGGCGTTGAGTCCAGCGGCATCCATGGCCACGGAAGGCCAGCCATCGCCGCAGAGGCTGCGAGCAAGAGCCCGCAGATTACTATGAGTTTCTTGAGCATGGTCATCTCCTTTGCTCAGGTTTGTGCGCACTTGCGCTTTTCGCTGACATCGGACCAAACTCGTCGCACTTCTCGCACGAGTGCGACAATCCCGAACGCATCGCCCCTGTACTCGATGCAGGCGTAGCCGCGCTCGCCCGGTCGTTCGACCACGACATTGAGTCGAACATCCCTTGGGCTCGCACGACGAGCATGAGACGCGAGCACCGACGAGACCATGCCCAGCGCGACAGTCAATCGCCACGGCGGACCGGCCAGGAAGTCGGCTCCGAAAAAAACTGCGAGCGCGACCGGCACCAGGCTTGTCCCAAGTTCCAGGTCCTTAGTCCCCAGTTCGACACTTTCTCGCGCCTCAGGACCTTCGTCTTCAAGACCGGCGCTTTTCCAGGCCGAACGCACGTGCGGCGTTGCCGCATGATAGCAGAACTGACCGGCGTGGGCCGCGGTGGAGAAATTCCCGGGAAGGAGAGCAATACCGACCGGAACCCGGTGCCCCAGCTCCCGCGATCTGGTGGCGACGTCAATGTAGGTCTTCGTCTGCACCTGCATGCCATTACGCAAAGCAGGAGTTATGCCAATCTCGTGGGACTAATGTAAGATACTGCACGTCAATGAGATAACCGCGTCGCCGCACTTCCGGTCGATTGTTCTCAAGTGCCTCACGTGTGAGACACTAGTGCAGCTAACCCATGATTTTGGGAGACTTGTATGATACTGTCTCATGCGTGAGAACTTCACTCATGAGACAGCGACTGCTGGTTTCTAGCTCTTGATGTGGTGTTTACGGAGCAGACGATAGAACTGGGCGCGACTGTACCCGCTGAGTTTGGCTGCTTCGGATACGTTGCCTTTTGTCTGACCCAGTGCATTGAGCAGCGCTGCGCGCTCGTTTTCATCCGCGGCTTTGCGCTGCTCGGCGCGAGTGAGAGCTGTGTCCGTAGACGTTGGCACGGGCCGCCGCGTCCTGAGCTCAAGCGGCAGGTCGGCAACCTGAAGAGTGTCGCCGGCGGCGAGAATCACGGCCCGCTCAACCACGTGCTGAAGCTGACGGATGTTGCCCGGCCATGAGAACCCGGCAAACAACGCCAGGACCTCCTTGCTCGCTCGGCGAACCGGCCGCTCATACTCCTGGGCTGCGCGGGCAATGAAGTACTCGGTCAGCACGGGCAGATCTTTCTTGCGGCGTCGTAGCGACGGAAGGGCAAGCTGGACTGTATTGAGTCGATAGAGAAGGTCACGTCGAAACAAACCCTGATGCTCACGCAAGCCGAGGTCCATGTTTGTGGCAGCGATGACATGTACGTCAACTCGTGTCTCTTTGGCACCGCCCACGCGGGTAATCACCTTGTCTTCGATGACCCGCAGGAACCTTGCCTGCAGCGCCGGGCTCATGTCTCCGATTTCGTCGAGAAAGATGCTTCCCTTGTCGGCCAACTCGAACTTGCCGGGCCGTGCCGCAACTCCGGTCGCCGCGCCCTTCTCGACCCCGAAGAACTCAGCTTCGAGCAGGTTCTCGGGCACCGCCGCGCAGTTGACCGTGACAAAGGGATGGTCGACGCGAGGGCCTGACTCGTGCAGCGCCCGCGCGACGAGTTCCTTGCCTGAACCGCTCTCACCGCAGATCAGAACCGGCACTGTCGTCGCGGCCACACGCGGAATCTGGCCTAGTACGTCGAGCACCTCGCGGTTGCGGCCCACGACGCCGCGATAGCGCAGACCGGGAATCCGCGGAGTCCGGCCGGTTTGGATGGTTACGATCTCTACCAGCCTCGCGAGTGACGGCGCGAGCGCGCGGGACACGAGTTCGAGGAGCCCGGGCTCGACCCGTGTCGGTGCCGGCTGCGCTCGCCGGAGCCAGACACTACCAAGAAGACGGCGGTCCCGCCTGACCGGCAGGAGCAGGGCAAGGTCGGTTTGGGACGGCGACGCGTGAGGTCTGGGCAGTTCCGCCAAGTCCGGTTGGCCTTTGAGCGCAACCGGCCTGCCGCCAACCAGCACCGCGCCCTGTTCGAAACGTAAACTGTCACACATCATCGCGAGGGCCTGCTCAATGAACTGCTCGGGCGCCAGATCGAGAGCGGTAATGCTCAGGAGCCCCTCTGACAAAGCGGCATTGCGGTCGGTACTCATCTCAAGCCGATAGAGCAGCCGGGTAGCCTCTTCGGTCTCAGCTACGACGGCGAGCCGGCGGAACGTCTGAGCCGCGGCCTCAAGCTTGGGAAGGGCCTCTTCCGCCCGATTCACTTCGAGGAGTTCTCGTCCGTGCTGCAGTCGCGCGAGCGCAAGCTCGTATGTGTCTCCGAGCGGCTCCAGCGTGGCTTCGGACATGTCGAAGAGGTCGAGGGCCCGGGCCGACTCCCCTCGGGCCGCGGACAGGAGCGCCCGAACGCGCAATGCTTCGCCCTGTTGCGTTGGTTGATTCAGGTCGGTCGCGTGATGCTCGGCTTCTGCCACCAGGTCGCAGGCCGCATCGAGCCAGCCTCTGGCGAGCGCAACCTCGGCCCGTCGGCAGCAAACGGCTCCGAGCACGCGGCGGTCTTCGGCCGCCTCGCACAGCCGGGCAGCTTCGTTCAGGACCTCCTCTGCCTGTGCCAGGTCTCCTTTGCGGAAGTGAGTCCAGCCTAGATTGGTGAGAGCCTCTCGGTACACTCCTCCGGCCCGTCGCTGTTGCCGCTCTGATTCGATCACTGCGCGGAACATGAGCGCGGCGTCGTCGTACTCGGACCGCATGAGCGAGAGTTCGCCGAGCGCGTTTCGAGCCGCAGCCAGCGGGTCAGAAAACCCGTGCTCCTCGCAGAGCCCAATCGCCCGGTAGAAGTTCTCGGTCGCCTCGGTCCAGCGCCCCATCGCGCCGAGGGTCCAACCTATGTTGTAGTAACTCGTGGCCCGGTCATGAACGTCGCCGGCTTTGGTATTTGCTGCCAGACATTGCCGGTAGCACTCAAGCGCCTTGTCGAGCTCGCCGCGTGCAGCATGAACGCACGCGAGCTGATTCAGCGCCGACCGTTCGCCCGTCCCGGACCCGATTTGCCTGGCGATTTCCAGGTACTGCTCGAAACACTCAAGTGAGGACTGCAACTCGCCACGATCCCCGTGTATGCACCCGCAGAGATTGAGCCCGTACGCACGAGCTCGATCGTCTCCGGTAGCATCCGCAACCTTGAGCAACATCTCTACAAAGCGCGCCGCTTCGTCGAGGTCGCCGGCTCGGCGCAGCAACTCGCCGAGCATGAACGCGGCCCTGACTTTGTCACTGACACGGCCGGCGGCGTCGGCTTCGGCCACGACCTGCTCCAGCAGCGGTCTGACCGTAATCGGGTCGCTCAGCCAGATCTCTTCGGCCAGTGCCATCGTGGCCTCAACGCGCTCAGCCGGAGTCGCGGCCGAAGCTATCCGGTCGCGCAGGGCCTGCAGCTTGTCGGGAGGTGTAGTAGCGCCGCTCATAGAGGCAAATTGAGCATAGTCCCGACCCTTGCCAAGTCAAGCGCGCTTTCCTTGGGCACGACCGGTAGACCGGTAATCCTGAGTTCGGTCCCGCCCCATCATTCAAGGGCTACCCTTCTCCGGCAGCCCTCATTTCCCCCGTCCGACACCGGCCGTTCAATCCGGCTGATGGTGTCCAGGCATATGGCACTTCCGCGCGGAAGATGTTGTCTGGGACGTAGGCTCCGAACGAATCCGCCGGTGCTCGCGGTCCAGCATTCCATCCCCGAATGTACATTACAGCACACATTCCGCAGTCCACCAATCCGCGTCCTAACTTCTCTATTCTCAATTCACT
Source organism: Caldifarciminota bacterium UBA2258 (assembly GCA_002347155.1). Taxonomy (GTDB): domain Bacteria; phylum Hydrothermota; class Tepidihabitantia; order Tepidihabitantales; family Tepidihabitantaceae; genus UBA2258. The sequence continues at coordinate 26,379 of DDXO01000007.1, read as the reverse complement.
ATTCACATTTCCGCCCGGACCCCTCCTATGCTCCCCCCGTAGCTATCCGCGTAGTCTCCGAAGCCACGTTCCGAGGAACTTCCCGAGGAGCGAGGCGAGCTGTCTGTTCCGCTATTTCGACCGCTACTTCTTCCGCTACTTTCCGAGCAGCAACCAGAGCTCCTTGTCCGGTTCCTTGCCGAGCAACATGCACCGTTCCTTCCCAAGGTCAATCCCGAGTTCCAGTCCACGTTCCTGTCCGAGCTCCTTCCCGAGTCCCTCTGCAGGCAACTTAGCGGGCACCTTGCAGAGCTACTTGGAAAGCAACTGGTTGAGTCCCGGCGCGTGCGGTTGCCGGGTTCCCCGACACGGGAAAACGGGAACAGCCCTTCGGAGCGCCTACGTCGAACTTGGCCCGGTACAGTCCCCGTTTTCACTGGGTCTGCGGCTTGGGCTTGCGCTTGCGCTTGTGCCTGTGCCTAGCCGGCCTGCAGGATGAACCCGCGCGGGTATTCGGATTCGGGCTGCAGGTCCTTTGCCGGTGCTGCGCCGTTCGCGGACAGGCCCCATGTCCGAGACGAGGAGCGGAGCCCGAAGGCTCCGCTCTTCACTTCTCTTGAACCGGTCCGGCTGCGTCAGGTGCCGTGCTGCCAGCTTGAGATGTACGCCGCCTGCTCCGGGGTCAGCCTGTCGATCTTGATGCCGAGGGTCCGCAGCTTGACCTCGGCAATCCGCTTGTCGAGGTCTTCGGGGACCTTGTACACCCGATTCTCGAGCTTGCCCCGGTTCTTCAGGATGTACTCGGCGGCAACGGCCTGGTTGGCAAACGACATGTCCATAACCATGGCCGGATGGCCCTCGGCCGCAGCCAGATTCACCAGTCTGCCCTCGGCCAGCAGGATGAGCCGCCGACCGTTGGCAAGCGTGTGTTCGACGCAGAACCGGCGCAACTCCCGGCTGCTCTTCGCTATCTTGTCCAGTGCAGCCTTGTTGATCTCCGCGTCGAAGTGGCCGGAATTGCAGACTATCGCTCCGTCCTTCATCGCCAGCATGTGCTGCTTGTCGATGACGTTGATGTCGCCGGTCACGGTAATGAAAACGTCACCGGACTTGCAGGCATCAATCAGCTTCATCACGCGGAAGCCGTCCATCCGCGCCTCGAGCGCGCGCACCGGGTTGACTTCGGTAACGATGACGTCGGCACCCATACCCTTGGCCCGGGATGCAACGCCCCGGCCGCACCAGCCGTAGCCGCAGACCACCAGCGTCGTACCGGCGAACAGGATGTTGGTGGCACGCAGGATACCGTCGAGCGACGACTGCCCGGTGCCGTACCGGTTGTCGAACATGAACTTGGTTTCAGAGTCGTTCACCGCGATGACCGGGAACGCGAGCACGCCGTCCTTCTCCATGCTGCGCAGGCGGATCACCCCGGTCGTGGTCTCCTCGGTGCCGCCGAGCACGGCCTCAAGCCGCTTGCCCTTCTCCTTGTGCAGCGTCGATATCAGGTCAGCGCCGTCGTCGGTTGTTATCATCGGCCTGTGGGCAAGCGCCTGCTCGATGTGGCGGAAGTACTGGGTCCGGTTCTCGCCTTTGATGGCAAAGGTCGGGATACCGTGGTCCTTGACCAGCGAGGCAGCGACTTCATCCTGAGTTGAAAGCGGGTTTGAAGCGCACAGCCTCACCCTCGCCCCGCCGGCCTTTAGGGTTCGGACCAGGTTCGCCGTCTCCGACGTAACGTGCAGGCAGCAGCTCATCCGCACGCCCTTGAGCGGCTGTTCCTTTTCAAAACGCTTGCGGATCTCCGCCAGCACGGGCATGAACCGGCCGGCCCACTCAATCTTGGTCTTGCCCGTCCTGGCAAGGCTCAGGTCTCTGACATCACAATCCACAATGCCTCCTTTGGCAACAATGACGAAGTCCGAAGCTCGAATCAAGCTCGAATGCCCGAATCCGGCCGGTGGCACGTCCGCGCATTCGCTCTTCGGACTTCAATCGGAATTCGAGCTTCGGTATTCGAGCTTTCCTATTTAAGCGCCCGGCGCAGCTCCGCCGCCTTGTCGGTCTTCTCCCAGTTGAAGAATCCGAGCGTCTGTTTGCCATCCTTTTTCTTGAAGGGCTCGCGGCCGAAATGGCCGTAGGCCGACGTCGGCTGGTAGACCGGCTTGAGCAGGTCCAGGTGCCTTATCATCTCGCGCGGCGTGAGCGGGAAGACGTCACGAATGAGCTTGACCAGGCGCCCGTCATCTATCAGTCCCGTGCCATAGGTATCAACTGACACGTCGGTCGGCTCGGCGCGGCCGATAACGTAGGCCAGCCGGACCACTATCTCCTTGCACAGGCCGGCCGCAACGCAGTTCTTGGCGATGTAGCGTGCCATGTAGGTCGCCGAGCGGTCGACCTTGCTCGGGTCCTTGCCCGAAAACGCGCCGCCGCCGTGCGCAATCCTGCCGCCGTAGGTGTCTACGATGATCTTCCGCCCGGTCATCCCGGTGTCCGACTGCGGCCCGCCGACCACGAACTTGCCGGTCTGGTTTACGTAGAACTTGGTGTTGCGGTCAAGGTACTGCGCTGGAACCACGTGTCGCGCCACGGTGTCAATCAGCTCCTGGCGCGCCGCCTTGGTGATGTGGCATCCGGTCTTGTCGAGAATCGATTCGTCGTGCTGGGCGGCAATCACGACGCTGTCCACCCGCACCGGTACGCCGTTATCGTACTCGACCGTGACCTGCGACTTGCCGTCAGGTCGGAGGTAAGGCAGCATTCTCTGCTTGCGGACGCAGGCCAGCCGCTGCGCCAGCCGGTGCGACAACACCATCGGCAGCGGCATCAGTTCATCAGTCTCCTGGCAGGCGTAGCCGAACATCACACCCTGGTCGCCGGCACCGCCGGTATCAACGCCCTGCTTGATGTCCGGGGACTGCTTGCCGATGGCGTTGAGTACGGCGCAACTGTCGCAGCTCAGCCCGCTCTCGGACGAGGTGTAGCCGATGTCACGCAGCACGCCCCGCACCAGCTTCGGCAGGTCAACCCAGGCGTGGGTCGTAATCTCGCCGCCTACGAGCACCATGCCGACCGTTACGAACGTCTCGCACGCGACCCGGCCGTGCGGGTCCTGGCGCAGGACCTCGTCCAGCACGCCATCGGATATCCGGTCACAGACCTTGTCCGGATGACCCTCGGTCACCGACTCAGAGGTAAAAGTCGTCCGCATCAGAACAATCCTCCTATGCTCGGAAACTCTAACAAGATAGTGTCGGAACTCAGGACGTGTATCTTACCCAACAGCCAAGCGCGGTCAAATGAGGCAGTCACGCGAGACACCAAACTCGAAGCCCGAATGCAGCGCCGCAGCCATGTAGCGGCCTGCGACCATTCGAGCCTGGGGCATGCGAGCTTCAATCGTCATTCGAGTTTCGGGTTTCGGACTTGCCTAGGTGCCGGCGAGCACCTGCTGGAGCAGAACTTCCACCTCCCGCACCCCGTCAGCGATGTCTCTGCACTCGAACCAGTGCGCGTTCTTGAGTGAACGGAACCATGTAAGCTGGCGCTTGGCGTACGCCCGCGTCTTGGCCTTGGCCTCGGCGACCGCCTGCTCCATGGTGAGTTCGCCGTCCAGGTGCCGCAGCAGCTCGGCATAGCCATAGGCGTTGGCCACGTAGGTATCCCGTCCGAACCCCGACTCCTTGAGCCGCCGCACCTCGTCCAGCAGCCCGTCCCGCATCATCGCGTCGAAGCGGGCATCCAGGCTGCGACGCAGCCGGTCCCGCTCCATAGTCAGCACCGCGTAGACCGGCTCGAACTCGGTTGCCCGGTCATTCGGCATTCGGCATTCGGCATTCGACATTCCCATCGAGAGCTCCGTCATCGTCCGCCCGGTTGTCTCATAGACCTCCAGCGCACGCATCACCCTCTGCCGGTCATGCGGGTGGAGCTTCGCTGCCCGCTCCGGGTCAACCCTCCTCAGCCGGTCGTACAGCGCGGGCGACGTCTCCGCCTCCAACCGCCTGCGGAGCTCCGGGTCCGGCTTCGGCGCCTCGAAGAACGGCTCGAACAGCGCCTTCAGGTACAGGCCGGAACCGCCGGCGACGATGAACGGTTTCCCTTCTCGCTGCAGCCGCCGCATCACGGCCAGGGCGTCGCGTGCGAAGTCGGCGGCCGAGTAGACGCGGTTCGGCTCGACCATGTCAACCATGTGAACCCCGATCTCCTGCCGCAGTTCCCGGCTTGGCTTGGCCGTACCTATGTCGAGCCACGAATAGACCTGGCGGGAATCAGCCGAGATGATGTCAACGCCGAACTTCCGCGCCAGCCCGACCGCAACCTCGGTCTTGCCGACGCCGGTAGGACCGCATAGCACCAGCACGCGGCACCTTGTCGAGTGACGAGTGACGATTGACGAATTCACGGCCGCAGTAGCGACACCCTCATTCGGCACTCGGCACTCGGCAATCGGAACTCCCTAGGTTCGTCCGAACCTGCGCTCGAGTTCTTCAATCGTGATCTTGATGATCGCGGGCCGGCCGTGCGGGCAGAAGTAGGGTTCCTTGCAGGCGAAGAGCCGGTTGATAATCGACTCCATCTCCGGGGCGGTCAGCCGCTGCCCGGCCTTGACCGCGCCCTTGCAGGCGATGACCTTGGCGAGTTCGGTTTCTATCCCGGCATCACCCGGCTTCACCTTGGCGAGGTCGGCGAAGAGCTCCCGCACTTCTTCCTTGCCCATGAACGACCCGGCCGGAACCGTCTCCACCGCAACGGTCCGGCCGCTGTACGGTGCTACCTCGATGCCCATCTTGCCCAGCCGGTCCCTGGCCCGCTCGTACGCCTCAAACTCCTCGGCGGTCAGCTCCAGGGTAATCGGGAAGAGCAGTCCCTGCGGTGCGACGTCCTCCCTGCCCTTCATCACCTCCTCGAACAGAATCCGCTCGTGGGCAGCGTGCTGGTCTACAATCACGTAGCCGGACGTCACCTGCGCAAGGATGTAGGAATTGTGCAACTGCCAGAACTCCTGCGGCGCCGCATCCTCGGGCACGAATCCCCGCTGGTACAGGAAGTCGGCGTCCGCGGTTTCCTTGCCCCGCTGGATTCCCAGCCCCTGCCGCACCGCCTCGGACACGAAGTCGAAGAGGAACCGCTCGTCCGCGAACCTGACCTCCTGCTTGGTCGGGTGCAGGTTCACGTCGAGGCGAGAAGGATCGGTCTCGATGAAGAGCACGAAGTCCGGGTTATTGCCGGTAAGCACCGGACCGTACCCCTCGTACACCGCGCGCACCACGGTCGGGTTCCGGACCGGCCGCTTGTTCATGAATATCGCCTGCACCTCGTAGAAGCTGCGCGAGCGGGTCGGCTCGGCCAGGTATCCGAAGAGCGATAGCAGGGGGTTATCCACCCGCATCTCGACCAGGCTCTCCACCACCCGCTTCTCAAACAACGCCTTGACCCGGTCCTTAACGCTTCCGGCCGGGCCGAGCCGCATCACCTCGCGCTCGTTCGATACGAGCGTGAACCCGACCTCGGGGTAGGCGATCGCGTAGTTCCTCACGGTCTCGACCACCAGCCGTGCCTCATAGTTGTCGGACTTCATGAACGCCCGGCGCACCGGCAGATTGAAGAAAAGCATCCGGGCGGTGATAGTAGTCCCGCGCGGCCGGGCAACGTCGTTGATGGCCCTGGTTTCGCCGCCCTCGACCTCAATCTGCGTCCCGACTCCCGACTCTCGCCCCCCTCCTCCCTCCTCGGCACTGGTCTCGATGGTCAGACGCGTGACCGCGCCGATTGAAGCCAACGCCTCGCCGCGGAAACCGTAAGTGGTAACACGCGTGAGGTCTTCGGCTGTGGCCAGCTTGCTCGTGGCGTGCCGGGCGACAGCCAGCCTCACGTCGTCGCGGGTCATGCCGCAGCCGTTGTCGCTGACCCGAATCAGGTTCTTTCCGCCCTGCTTGACCTCGACCCGGATGTCGGTCGCACCGGCATCGAGCGAGTTCTCGAGCAGCTCCTTGATGGCGTTCGCCGGCCGGACAATCACCTCGCCCGCGGCGATTCGACGTACCGTCTCCTCGGGCAGCAGCCTCACCGGCCTGCGGCCAGCCTCAAGCTTCATGCCTCAAGCCTCCAGCTCTGACTTCGGACTTTGGACTCCGGACTTCGGACTTGCGACCTTGACTTCGTCAAGGTCGACGAGCATCCCATCCGATGCCGCGACAACCCTGCATCCGGTCCGCTCGCTCATCTCCCTGGCGATGACCCACGGCTTGGCCGAGATCATCCGCATGCCGAAGTGGGTAAGGACGGTCAACCTGGGCCGCATTGCCTTGACCAGCTCCTCGGCATCGGGCGCACACAGATGATCCAGTGCGGACGGACTCGGCCGGACCACATTCATGACAACCACGTCTGCCCGGTAGTGTTCAGCCAGCTCCGGAAAGTACCGCGTGTCGGCGATGTAGGAAATCGTCAGGAAGGGATCGAGGGATCGAGGGATCATGGGATCAAGTGCACCGGCACTCTGTCCCTCTATCCCTTTGTCCCTTTGTCCCCTGGAAGAGCCCACTTCTGACTTCTGACTTCTCATGTCTGACTTCTGACTTCGGCCGGGACCATCTGCGTGATCTGCGGATGATTCTCCTGTCTGGAATCTGAATCCGTAGACTTCCCCGCGGTGCTGATGCCTGACCGGGCAGGTGAACCCTGCATTCCCCAGCCGGTACGAACCGCCCTCCTCGAGCGTAACGACCCTATCGAGGAACGGCCGCACGTACTTGAGCACGACAGGGTCATCTCCGCCCAACGCATCCGCTGGGGCGAAGAGCGCTCCCCGAGGCTCGGTTCCGCCCATGGTCATCGCCTCAATCATGTTGTTAACGTCGCCGGAGTGGTCGAGGTGCCGGTGCGAGAGCAGGATTCCGGCCAATTTGGTCGGGTCGAGCCGGTGCCGCGAGCCGGTCATCCGCACCAGAGCCCCCGGCCCGGGGTCAAGCAGAAAGCGCGTCCCGGCCAGCGAGAACCAGATTCCGCCTGAAGCCCGAAGCTGCTTCGCCACGACAATCCTGGCCCCGCCCGAGCCGAGTATGACCATGCGATCGCTGATGGGCATCTTGTCCAAGGTCACAGAAGATACCAGACTCTTGACAGCAGTCAACCGAATCGCGCCTGCAGGGCGGCGAAACTGCAGAGCATTGCCAACCACGGATGAACGCAGATGAACACGGACCATGGCAGAGACCCAGTGCCCTCCGCAGACTACACAGATTCCGCAGATGCCTCGAGCGAGGACATGGACGGGACGCGGGACATGACCCAAAACGTCCGACGTTCGGGATCGTGTCCCAGACCTCATCGGATTGCGGCAGCGAAAGCTGCCGCCTTTCTTCCCCGAAAATGGGGACTGTACCTCCTGGGGACTGTCCCCATTTTCGAGGACGGGATCGTGTCCCAAGCTCAGTCTTTGGACTGCGGGAGCATCGCTCCCGCTTTTCCTTTGCTCCACCTGCCGGTCGCCCGAAGAATCAGCTCTACCCAATGGAGTGTCGCTCTGCAGGTCCTCTCGGAAGTCCCGGCCTGAATCCCTTCGCAAACCGCGCCGACAGTCCCCGGGCAAGTCGCCGTCACAACCGCCTTGCCTCTCGCCCTGCACGTCGAATAGCGACTCGCCGCACGAATCGCTCCGCAGACCTCCTTCCGGCTCAGCCGGCAAGACGCCTCCCTCCTCATCTTCAGAATCGACCCGCAAATCCCGGCCGGAAAGGCCTCGGAACTGGCATTCCGAACCGCCTCCCGAACCGTTCCGGGAACGGTTCCCACGGCGATTCCCAGAGCCTCATTCATTAATGGTTTCACAGCCTAACCTGCTCTAAATGCGAATCTTAGACGCAAAGAGACGGAAAATGGGTAGCGTCCCTATTAAGTGGGAAGGCCGCGTCTGGTGTGCGGTGTTGCTGCGGGGCCTGTCGTTCCTGCTCATCCGGACTTGGCCCGGCTGCTGGACGCAGAAGGTGTCCGTAGATGACAGCATCGGATGGGTGCGGCATTGGCTGTTCGGTTGGAGGCCGGTGGAACACCACTCAGGACCGGACCAAGACCCCGGCCGCGGTGTTCGGTAGGGACAGCGGAGGCAAACCCGGGAGCAGTCCGGGGGCAAGCCCCGGGCATAACCCTGTTAGCTGCCGGTGGGAACATGTGATTTCACCCGAATCCTACCCGTTCTGCCTTGACTTGGAGTGAGTTACGGGACGAGTGTCGGCTGGATGTTAGCAGATTTGGCTAACACCCTCGGGTCAGAACTCGCGTTTCCGTTTCCCGCCCCGAACACCGCCCCGCGGAGGCCCCAAAGTGAGATGTGTTTTCTCTGGGCGTCATCACCTCCAGCTTGACGCCGATAAACAAGGGGCGAGCTCCCGCCCGCCCCCGACCTGTATGCTGTATACTGCCTACTGCCTATTCTCTACTGACTGCTGCCTGCTTCTCCTCGCGCGCTAGCGCGCCACCACCGCTTTCTTCACCGACCGGAATCCCGGCGTGTCGAGACGGTAGAAGTAGATACCATACGGCACGTGCCTGCCGTAGCTGTCTTTCGCGTCCCAGCTCACCGAGTAGAAGCCCGCCTTCTGACGCCCACTCGCCAGCGTCCGCACGGTCCGGCCCGTGATGTCGTACACCCGCAGACTGACGTTGCCGGCAGTCGGCAAGGCGTAGCTGATCTGCGTGTGGCCGCGGAACGGGTTGGGCCGGCAGGCCTCAAGCATCGGCTTCGCCGGTATCGGCGTCAGGTTTGCTGCCTGCTGCCCTTCGCCCTCTGCCTCTTTCAGATTGAGCTTGTTGTACCCGACCTCGTAGTACTCGGCAGCTTCCGACCAGACCGTATGCAGGTACGGTATGGCCGTGTCGCCCGAGGCCTTGTTCTGGAAGAGGACGTGCGGGTAGGTGGAGATGGTGGCGTTGTCCGCAATGTTCAAGGTGTCGCCGAAGTCGATGCTCGCCAGTATGTCGAAGTCACCGCCGCCGGTGCGAAGTTCCTGCCAGGCCACCACGACCGTATCGCCCATGGCAATCGTCGGATAGTCCGAGGCGTTCTGTGACGTGTTGCTCAGATTGACCGCGGTTTGCCAGTTGTTGTAGGCGCTGTCGGTCGAGCGCTTGCGGGCGTAGACATCGGTCGGGCTGCCCTGTGCCCAGGCCACGACTATCTGGTCAGCGTCCGAGTTGATGCTCGGATGCTGGGCTGTCACTCCTCCGCCGGTCAGGTCATAGGTCGAGGTCCACCTGTCGGCGATGCTTGAGCTCCGGTCGTCGGTATCCATCCGATACCTGAGCACGCCGCTTTCGGTCCACGTCACGTGGACGTGGTCGGAGTCGGCCTTGTACGGCTCGACCGTGACTGCCGGGTCGCCGAGGCTTGCGCCGGTAGCGACCGTGTAGGTCGAGACGTTCGTGCCGTCGAACTTGGCCAGGATGACCGACTTCGTCATGCCGCTCGTGTTCAAGAACGCCGCATAGCCGATACCGGACTGGGTGTACGATGCGCCGGCCAGACTCGCCGGCCCCAGCGGGACCATCGCGTTCGTGTAGAGCGTCTGCGGCCCGACCCAGGACGAGCCGCTGCGGTAGTAGCCCTCGACGGCCGAGTTACCCACGCCCAAGGGCTTGGTCACGACCACCCAGCGCCTGCCGCTCGAATCCTCGGCAATTGCCGGATACTCGCGGCCCGAGGCCATCACCGCGCGCTGCCAGGTGTCGCCGGTCGCCGACCACGCGAACACCACGGCGTTATCCAAGTCACTGTAAACACTGAAGAGAGAGTCACTTCCGTTCTTCCGCAGGAACTTAGACCCGTTGTTGCTCTTGGTCGCGTCGCTCGTGGCGTGAGAGACGTTCAGCGAGCAGGTCACGAAGCGAACATCACCGGTGTCGAGGACCCCGGAATCTACCTCGAACGTAACTCCCGCAGTATAAAGGAGATGCACACGCACCTGGTCAATCGAAGGGCTAATCGCCGATGACTCTGCCACCGCGTGAGGGTGGTAGGCGTCGGTGTCGTTGGCGACAAACGTCTCCTCCTCGCCCCTGACGAAGCCCTTGATTGTCCACTTGCCGTTCGCGTCCTTCTGTTGATAACAACTCACGCCCAGTCCCGCGAAAACTGGATTCGCCTTTTCGTAACTTCCAGTGTCTCCGGGGGTTGCCATTGTAGACCAGTTCCCGAACGCGGTCGTGGCCAAGTCGCAGGTGGCACGCTGGATTGCGTAGTTGCTCCCGTTGCTGCGGGTCCAGGTTACATTGAGCACTGTACCGTTGTCATCGAAGCGGCTCATGGCGTGATAGCCGTTCGCGGTGACCAGATTCGGGCTGGACCACGCCGGCGGCTGGCCAGAAGTCCCCGGCCCGTAATCAGCCAGCAGCGAACCCATGATCGAGTCGGTTCCGTGCTGCCACGTGACGAGCAGCGTATCACCGTACACGTTAATGCAGGGCAAGCTGTCGCCGAGATTGGCCACGCTCTCGATGGTGTCGAGTACCACCCCGCTCGTGTCCACGCGAGCCCAGAGCACCATCGAAGTGCCCTGAACCGTGTCGTAGCAGGCAAACGTGACCGCACCAACGTACACGCCGTTCGCCTGATTCGGATAGCAGACGATGCTCGGCTGCCCCGGTACGGCTGAATTCGAGCCGGCGAAGACAACCTCGTAGCCGCTCCCGCCGGTTGTACACCAGACGGTATCGTCGCGCGTGTAGACAAGCCAATCGGCGCCAGTGCCATCAACCGCCAGAGCAGGGGTGGAGCCGCAATCGGCGAATAGCGGCACCGCATAGTTGCCCAACACTGAGCCCGTGAGAATGTATGGCGGCCTCGCAGCTGTGTAGTGAAGAGCTCCGTCAGGAAGCAGCGCAAGACGCCTTCCTGCTGCGTCGGGATCCTGCGGGTCCGGGACTATGTCGCTCCAGTGGTCCCACCGACCCTTGGCAACGTAGATGCCGTGGTCAGGACTGGACCAGACGCAAGCTGCCAGCGTGTCGTAGCCGTCGGCCTGACCGCAAACAGACGGACAGAAGGCAGAGTCCGCGAGAAAGCAGTAGGGCGACATCCCCAGATCACGGTCCCACTGCACACCTACGCTGGCCCTGAGGACCCCGCGCTTCAAGACGGTGAAGGTCCCTTGTCTTGACGAATACCATGAGCCACCTTGCGCCATGAGGAGCACATGCCAGTACGGCTCGGACCCCCAGTTTCCGCCAGGTATCAGGACGACGTTGAGTCCGTAGTGTCGGACGTACGGCGTATTCTCCCAGTCCGCAATCTCCTCGGGGGCCGAGTTGATGTCCGGATGCCAAGTGCTGCCGCCGTCGGATGACCATCGATACTCGACAGGGTAATTGTCCCCATTCGCATTGTTCCAGCACACGAAGACCATGGGGCCGCTTGCAGCCAGACAAGGGCTGTATCCTTCGTCTTCCTGCCTCAGCGTCAGATTCGTCACGATAGCGTTCCAGCTCTCACCGTTGTTGGTCGACTTCCTGAACCAGATTTCGTCGTAGTCATTGCTTTCGATCTGGTATGCGCAGTAGACAAATGGAACACCCCCGACGCCCAGCGACGGACCTTTCGGATAGTCGCTGCTCTCGATCGTGCTCCTGATCCAGTTGTTCCCACCGTCCAATGACCGGCTGCAGTAGAGCCAGTGGCTCTGGTCGCCGTCGTCCTCGGCATGGGCTGCATATACCCAGTCGTAGCCCATATAGTACTGGCTAGCGATGGCGGCCTCGGGCGGGTCGTCCTGCCTTCCACTGGCGGTAAGATAGCTGAAGTACTCCCAACCGCCATACGGGTCGTTCAGTGCGTCGGCCGCACACCACCATTTCCAGGGATCGTATGTCTCGCCAGCAACGACCTGCTTGTAGTTGGGACCGGCAGCTATACACGCGCCGCTAGCAGAGTTATCCTCGCTGTGAGGGAATACCATCTGTCCCGCAGCGTCCCAGATATCCTCATACTCGTAGACTTGGACCAGAGCGGGCGTCTGCTCATTGAGCGTGGCAGCGATCATCAGCCGGTGATCGCCGCTGTTGTATTCATGCATTGCCACTGAGTGGGCTCCGTTGTTGCCGGTCAAGTACTTACCGTCAGACGCGCCTGCCCTCGGCCATACGGGGTCAAACGGTCGAATCCACCGCCATGCCGCGTAGTTTCTCGCATCCGATGTCGCCACTAGTACAAGAAGCATGGCCGGCAGAATGCCGAACAGAACCTTCTTCATGATCGTACCTCTCTAGTTTGAACCTGTGCTGTCTTCATTTGACCGGCCGTGCTGCCATGGTATTATCCTGCGGGCAGCAACAGAGCACGGCTCTGGTCAGACTATCTTTCCCGGTGGGCTGACGCTGCCCTTCTGCTTTCTGCAGACAATCCTAGGTCATGGCGCACCCCCGGGCCTCGCAAGTACAAGCTTACAGCGCCTGCGCTCGCCGGCAGTCTCCAGGAAGTAGACCCCGGCTGGAAGCTGGCGCAGGTCGAGCATGGTCCGCCCGCGGTCAGCCGACGCGGGACTGAGCGAGACCTCGGAACGGACTCTTCCAGCAATATCGCGGATAGCAATTGTCAGTGGCTCCTCGGCAGGAACCGGCAGGTTGAGCCATACGACGCCGGTCGAAGGGTTGGGGCCAACTTGCAGCCTGTTGAGGTCGGCATGCGGACGTTGTGACTCTATCCCGCCGGTCAGCCGCGGGAAGACGGCGGCGCGGATGCGCTTGGACATGTACCTTTCCGACTCGAAGGAGGAGAACACGAGGCCGACGTGTCCCGAGGAGTCTATCGCCAGCGCGCAGCGTCCCCATGTGGATGCGCTGTCACACGTGCTCAGGCGTACCCGTGCCGTATCCAGCGTGACGCCATCGGTGGAAATGCGAAACCCCTCAACAGACGCCCCATCTGAACCGGGCGTGTTCACACACTGGAAGTTCACTCCATCCCATGCTAGGGAGTAGTAGCGAGGGTCCACGCCCGGGTTCGGCAGCGGCAGCGAGTCATTGAGCACGTTCCCGGCGGAGTCCAGCAGATAGAATTCGATGGGGAGATGCGGTTTACGCTCCGAAGTCACGAGGATGCGTCCTCCTCCGCAGGCGACACTTGTCCCCTCTGGGTAGTGGCCCGGCGGCGGGGTTACCCAGACTGAATCGTACTGCCGCAGATCTGAATCATAAAACCCCACCGCGACCCAATATGCAGAGTTCCGGTACATGCCGCAGGCCATGACCAGGGTGTCGCCGACGTTGGAGACGGAGCTCCAGAGATGTATGAAATCCCACCTGACTCTGAGCTCCTGCGGCACCGAGTCGATGACGAGGCCGTCCGCTTTGACGCGAACGATAAAGGGTTCGCGCCCGGCTGAGCGGTGGACCAGCACCATGAACAACGAGTCGGGCAGAAAGGCCATGCCGTGCGCCCCGGCGGCGGAAGAAACGCTGATGGGGAGCGAGTCCATCACCTCCCCTTCCCGGCTGATGCGCACGCCGAACGTTGACTCGTTCTGGTCGGGTTCATGCCAGCATAGAAGATAGCAGCCGGCCCCGTATGACAGCACGGGCCACAGAGAGTTCGCATGATGGTCAGTGACTGTGAACGGCGCCGCGTCCAGGAATCGACCCCGGTTATCGAACCTCCTGCCGCGCAAGCTCGCGGTGTAGTCAGGTTCTGCCCTCTCGTCGCACCACACTGCCAGGAAATTCTCTCCGTCCGAGGCGACGGCGACGTGCTTGTAATAGCAGGCGTTGGCTGAAAACGCATAATCCCTGACCTCCGGGTCAACCACGCTCCCGGATGCCGTGATGCGGCGGCCAGCTAGCCTCTCCGTACCCCAGCTTACACCCTCAGCCTCGTCGCGCCACACCGCAAGGAAGGTGTCGGTCGCGACGGTAACTGCCAGACCTGCTACGGCACGAGTAGACAACAGAATCGGAGCGGAATCAAGAAGCTGCGCCTCGACGTCGTATCGCATGCCGACAATGATACTCCCCCCTAGTTGCAGCGCGACCATCGTTGTCTCCCTGGCCGCGGCCAAGACGATGGACTTCACTCCGCTGCTGACGATGATGCCGCCAGTATCGAGCACGACGCCACTCTGAGTGACCCGTGCGACCTTGGCCACCGTCTCGGCGAAAGGCGTCGTCTCCTCCAGCCAGGCTACCCAGAAGTTCTCACCGTCGAACGCAATCCTGGGATTGAAAGCGTGGACGCCTTGACGAACGGGGATGAGCATCGTGTCGGCAGGCAGGCTGTCCTGCCAAACGAACTTGGCATTGATGTCCGTGGTATCTGACGAGTATGGCCCCTGGAAGACAGCCAGATACGCAGCCCGCCCGCGGGCAACATCCGGCTCACCAACGTAGTAGCTCCACCAATCACAGCTCATCAGTACGGCGCGGCGCAGCACTTCGCCGTCCAGACCCACCTCTGCGGCACGTATCTCGAGACGCTGGGTAGACGCAACCCACACGTGATAGACTACTGCGTAGCGATCCGAACGTGCGGCCACCGATCTAGCGAGGCAGTCCATTTCCCATTCGCTGTCGATGAGGACGTGGCGAACGACTTCGCCAGTGCTGGACATGAGCGAGAGCAGGAGCCCGCCCGGACCGTTCCATGCCACCGCGTACCCCGAGTCCGAACACGCCACAGCCGGAGCCCGGCCGAAGTCATTCAAGGAGCCAGTCACGTCCAAAGGAATAGTATCAAGGACATCCATGGAGCGCGTCAGCCGGCTCGCCGGGCCGCTACGGGAGTTCCCCTTGCTCCAGATGACCATGCCTCCAGTCCGAGAACCAGCCAGCGCAACATGGCTGCCCGCAATGTGGAGGTCGCGGCCGATGTAACGTGTTGTATCAAGAAGGAATGACGGAAACGGCTGAGCAGGGGCAGATGACACCAGCAGCGCCCCCAGCGCCAGCACGCACAGGAGTACCTTGGCCTTCGCGGCCCGGGTGCGGGCGGCTGAGGTCGGAGCGAACGAAGTGACGGTATTACCGATCGTCAAAGTCTGTCTCCTTTAAGCTACAGTCCTATGCGAATCGGCGTCGCGGGCACCGTTTCGGCAGGCCCTTCCGTCTGCCTTGCCCCGAGTCGCCTCCATGATAGAACGGTCCATCTCGAAAGTCAACGATGGCGATTGCCCGCGCGGAGACCCGCCGGCGCCCCACGACAGAGGCAGGACGTTCGCCCCCCTGCGATATCCGTGCCAGTTGACACGCTCCGCCGTCCCAAGGTGCCCAGGAAACCCCTCCCCGCTGCGCCTAGTAACGACGAGGAGTATTCGTCCCGGAGCGACCTGGGGACAGGCAGCCTATGAGGAACCATGGACAGGCACCCAATTTCGGGAGGCTTCGGGACATCACGCGCCGCTGGCGCGAGGTTCCAGGTCGCAGGTTACAGTAGCTGACTGAGGGACCGAGGTTGAGGTCAAGGACAGGCTGAGGTTAAGGTTGAGGTTGAGGCTAAGGTCGAGGCTGAGGTTGAGGCCAAGGCCAGGGCCAGGGCCAAAGCCAAAGCTGAGGGCCGGCTGACGGCGTTCAGCGGCGGCAGCGACCTATTTGAACAGGCTGAACTTGACCTTTACGTATTTGTCCGGATGGGCCTTGATGTCGGCAATCAGGCCTCTGAGTTCAGTATTGGTCTGGCGCACCTCTTCGTAGAGCTGGTCGGAGCGGACGAGTTTGCCCGCGGTCGAGCTGGTGTCGATGAACTGCACGAAGGTATCGAGCCGGGCCGCGAGCCGGCTGAGGTTGCCGGCGGTGCTTGAGAAGTCGCCCGTGGCGTTTGCGAGTTCGGTGCGGATAACGGCAACCAGGTCGTTGGCCGACTTGCTGAGCTGGCCGCTGAGCTCGGTCGGATTGATCTCGGTCAGGAGTTGGTCGAGCTTGAGAAAGGTCGTTTCGAGTTCGAGCGACTCGTTGATGCCCTGGAAGAGGTGGCCGGGCGCGGCCGGCCCTGAGTCACCGGGCGTGACCATCAGGTAGCGGTCGCCGCCAAGGTAGCTGACCGAGCGGACCGCGAACCGCGTGTCGGTCGTGGGCTGGAAGTCACGGTCGAGTATGACCTGCACTTCGACGTGGTTGCGGGCAAGGCCGATTCTGGTGACCCTCCCCTTTTCGATGCCGAGCACCTGGACCGGGTCCCCGACCTTGAGCCCGGCGACGTCGCGGAAGGTAACGGTGTAGGTGTGGCGGCCACGCGCGGTGACGTGGCCCGAGAACCAGAAGTAGGCAAAAACAGCAAGGCCGATGCCGCCCAGAACGAACGCGGCAACAAGGACGTCACGAATACGCCTGTTCATAGTCTTCCTTTCTGACGTTGTCGGCGCGGACGAGTTTGCCGGCCCGGAGCATATAAATCTGGTCGGCGAGCAGGTGCGCGGCTTCCAGGTCGTGGGTAACGATCACCTGCAGGCGTCTGCCCTGCTTGCTCAGCTCCCGGATCATGCGGGTCACGCGCTCGCGAATCGCCGGGTCGAGCCCGGTCGTCGGCTCGTCGAAGAAGAGCGCGCGCGGGTCGGCAACGAGGGCCCGGGCAATGGCCACCAGCCGCGTCATGCCGCCGGACAGGGCCCGCGGAAAGAGCCCGGCGTGCTCGGCCATGCCCACGCGCCGCAGGGCCTCTTCGGTGCGGCTCCGGACCTCGGCGCGGCTCATCCGGGTCGTCTCTTCCAGCACCAGGGCCACGTTCTCGGCCACGGTCAGGGAATCGAAGAGCGCCCCGCCCTGAAAAACGTACCCGAGCCCGCCGGTCAGTTCCCGGTTGTCCGCGAACCGGCCGAAGTGAATCCGGTGACCGTCGTGAAAGACCCGGCCCCGGTCAGGCGCGAGCAGCCCGGCCATTGTCTTGAGCAGCACGGTCTTGCCGATGCCGGACGGCCCGAGTATCACGGTGGTGGCGCCGTCCGACACTTCCAGACTCACATCGTCCAGCACGACGTTGCGCCGAAACCGCTTGCTGACCCCTTCGACTCGTATCATGTGTTGAAGAAGAGGAGCGCAACGACGAAGTTGAGCAGCAGTATCAGCACTGCGGAAAGCACGACTGCGCGGGTCGCGGCCCGGCCCACGCCCTCTGCGCCGCCCTGCACGTTGAATCCGTAGTAGCAGCCGCTGTTAGCGATAAGCATCCCGAACAGGGCAGCCTTCACGATTCCGCCGGTGAAGTCGCGGACCATGAAGAAGTGGGTCACGCCGTAGGTGAACGTGCTCGCCGGCACGTTGAGCATGGTCGCCGAGATGATGAGCGCCGTGAACACGGCCACGACATCGGTCACGACCACGAGCAGCGGCAGGCCGATGGTTGTCGCGAGAATCCTCGGCAGGCAGAGATAGCGGTAGGGGTCCACGCCCATCACCTCGAGCGCATCAATCTGCTCGGACACCCGCATCGCGCCCAGCTCCGCGGCAATGGCCGAGGCCGAACGGCCGGCCACGATGAACCCGGTCAGCACCGGCGCGAGCTCGATAAGCACAATCCTGCCCACACCCATGCCGACAAAGTACTTCGGCACCACGCCCATCAACTGGTAGCTGGTCTGGATCGCCGTGGTCAGGCCGATGAAGACCGATGTCAGGACAATCACCGGCAGCGCGCCCACGCCGTGAACCGACAACTGCTCCATGAACCGCGGCCACGTCCGGCGCAAGTCCCACGACTCGACCAGGCAGCGGGCCAGGAACGCCAGATAGTCAACCGGCGCAAGCAGTACTCTCACCGTCGCAATGTTAGCCCTCACCAGCGATATGTCAAACCGCACGGCGACATGCCGTCCGGTCTGCGGACACCAGGCTGCAAACAGGCCACCGGTGCTTGACTTGAGGGGTGCCCGCCCTAGAATCCGTCCGTGGACACAGTCATCGAGCGAATCGGCGCCTCAGTCGGGAAAGAAGCGACCTTGTCCGGCTGGGTATATAACAAACGGTCGTCGGGCAAGGTCAGGTTCGTCATTCTCCGCGACGGCACCGGCGTCATCCAGTGCGTGTTCCTGAAGAACCAGGTGCCGGAAGCCGCCTTCGACCTGGCCGATTCAGTCACGCAGGAATCGTCGGTGGAAATCACCGGCATTGTCCGCGAGGAGAAGCGGGCGCCGGGCGGCTACGAACTGACCGCCACCAACCTGAAGCTCATCCACCTCGCCGAGCCCTACCCGATTACGCCGAAGGAGCACGGCATCGAGTTCCTGATGGAGCACCGCCATCTCTGGCTCCGTTCGGCCCGGCAGCACGCGGTGCTCCGCATCCGCTCAGAGATAGTCAAGGCAATGCGCGACTACCTTGATGACAACGACTTCGTGCTCGCCGACACCCCGATTCTGACGCCGGCCGCGGGCGAGGGCACAACCACGCTCTTCCCGGTCGACTATTACGGCGAGCAGGTCTACCTCGCCCAGACCGGCCAGCTTTACAACGAGGCCATCGCCGCCTCGGTGCGCAAGACCTACTGCTTCGGCCCGACCTTCCGCGCCGAGAAGTCGAAGACCCGGCGCCACCTGATGGAGTTCTGGATGCTCGAACCCGAGGTCGCGTTCCTCGACCTTGCCGGCGACATGACTCTGGCCGAGGAGTTGGTCGCTTACACGGTCCAGCGTGTGCTCGCCAAACGCCGTGCCGAACTGGCCACACTCGAACGCGACACGGCCAGGCTCGAGACAGTGAAGGTACCGTTCCCGCGTATCTCCTACCACGAGGCCATCAAGCTGCTGCAGGACAAGGGCAAGGAGATCAAGCCGGGCGATGACTTCGGCGGCGATGAGGAAACGCTGCTGGGCGAGGCGTTCGACCGGCCGGTCATGATTCACCACTACCCGGCGGCAATCAAGGCATTCTACATGAAGCGCGACGCCGGAGACCCGACGCTCGCCCTCGCCTTTGACATGATTGCGTCCGAGGGCTACGGCGAGATTGTCGGCGGGTCGCAGCGCGAGGACGACCTCAAGGAGATGCAGAAGCGCATCGAGGAAAACAAACTCCCGCCCCAGGCCTTTGAATGGTATCTGGACGTGCGCCGCTTCGGCTCGTTCCCCCATTCCGGGTTCGGGCTCGGCGTCGAGCGCACAGTGGCATGGATTTGCGGGCTCAAGCACATCCGCGAGACGATTCCGTTCCCGCGCATGCTTGAGAAAGTCTACCCGTAGGAAATGACGAAGTACCAAAGGACAAAGGGCATAAGGGGAAATGGCAAATCCCGGACTTCGGAGTTTCCACTTTCCACTTACCCCTTCAAGAGAGGAGACATATGCCAAGAAGCAAGATAAAGGTCCGCCGCATGCGCCATCGCCGGGTCGTTAAGGCCCGTCGCCGCAAGGACGCACGCAAGCTCGCGGCCAAGGCCGGAACAAGAAGTTAGGTGTTAGGAGTTAAGGGTTAGGAGCGGGACGCGCGACTCCGGACTGCTAACTCCTAACTGCTAACTGCTAACCGCCTTTGAGAAAGCTCTTCCTCGCGCCCTTCGGCGCGCACGACGCCGGCGAACGGCTGCTCAGGGCGGCCCTCGACACCGGCGTCGCGCCCGCTGATATCCTCTACCTCTGCCCCAGCCCGCGCAAGCAACGCCTTGTTCAGATACAGTTCTTCAGGTTGGCCAACCAGCCGGCCATTGTACCGCCCCAATTCAAAACCCTGAACCAAGTCGCCCGCGACCTGCACGAGCAGTTCGGCACCGCGCGCCGCTTCACGTCTGAACTCAAACCGCTGCTGGTCCAGCGCCTGCTGGCGCAGGAGAAAGGGGGTCAAGGGTTCACGGGTTCAAAGGTTCTGGCAGGACTCCCGGCGCCCCCGAACCCCGTAACCCGTCCCGTCTCGATTGGCTATGCCCGCGCGGTCGGTGATTTCATAACGGAAATCAAACGCTACGTCTCCCGTTCCGAACAAACGGGTCTGAAGGGACGTTTCCGGGAACTGCTCGCAGCCTACGAGAAGCCGCTGGCCCGCGCTCTTGAGGCGCTGGACGCACTCGAGAAGTACGATCGCGAACTCGCCTCCCGGAACTGGGCCGACGACGAGGACATCATGGATGAGGCCGCCCGGCACGTTGGCAGGAACCGGATATGCCCGCGCGTCCTCGTGCTCGACAGCTTTGTCGCCCCGAACCGGCTTGAAGCCGACCTGCTGGCTGCGCTCATCAAACAAGCTGAGACGTGTATCGCTCTTGGCTACGCCGGCGAACCGGCGGACGAAGACTATCGTCTGGCCTCGAAGTTCGTGGAGTTGGTCCGAAGTCAGGAAGGGTTTGCGGTCGAGACGCTCCCGGCCTCGCCCGCCCCGCCCGAACCGCAACTCTTCGCCTTCCCGACAATCGAAGACGAGGTCGCAGGTATCTGCCGGGACATCCTCAGTCGCGGCGTGTTCATCACCCTCGCCGACACCGTGGTTGCGTTTCCTCAACTCGCCGACTACACGGCAATGGTCAAGCGCGTCTTCGAGCAGTATGAGATACCGGTCACGGTCTACCCGTCAAGCGACCTTGCCGCGTCACCCCCGGTGCTCGCCGTCCTCGAACTCCTTCGCGCGCTGGACTCAGGCTACGAGCGCATCGCGACCGCGGCCGCGCTCGGCTCGCCCTTTCTGCCCGGTCTGCTCAAGCTGAAGACCAAGGACGACTCGGAGAACCGCGACCGGGCTGCCATCGCGCTCAACCACTATTCGCGCCGCGCCCGGATAATCAAGGGCCGGGTCAACTGGAACAACATCGCGGCCCGGCTTGAGGCCGCCGAAGACCGGTTGGACGAGACCGAGCTCGAATACATCAACGGACTGCAGTCGCGCATCCGGCAGGCGACCGGCCTTATCGAGAAGATGCTCGAGCCGGCCGACACCGTCGGCAACCAGGCGCGCCGGCTCAAGCAGTTCCTCGAGGCGGTCGACTACGGTAGTAACCTCGTGGCTGAAGAACCCGGGACTGATGAACTGCTGGAGGACCGCCGCGCCCTGTACGACATCCTCGATGCTCTGTCCAGTTTCGAGTCCGATTTCGGCGCGCGGAAGGAGTCACGTGCCCAGTTTATCAAGACCCTTGTCTACCTGATTCGCCTGGCCGGTCGCGCGCCGGAACCCGCGCCCGCCGGCGTCATCGTCATGGATATGACTGAAACGCTGGGCCTCGCGCCGAAGCACCTCTACTTCGGCGGCCTGACCGAAACCAACCTGCCCGGCGCATATTCCGGAGACCCGATACTGCCGGACCGGGTGCGACGGGAACTCGACATGCCCGATATTGACTGGCACCGGGACTGGCAGCGATTCAACTTCTGCCGCACCATGTCCGCGTCGCCCAACACGCCTTTCCTGAGCTTCTACGATTCGGATGAGGGCCGGCCGGTCCTTCCCAGCCCGTTCCTCACGATTGCGCCGCTCAAGCCCGTACCCTCCGAAGTCATCTACTCAAAGGCCGAGGAACAGACGGCCCGGGGCAAGGCCGCCGGCATCCAGTTTGCCGACACCTGTCACCCGGTGGACTTCGGCCGGGACCCGGACGTAATCAAAGCCCTGGCCGCGAGATTCGGCCCGGAACGCCCCATCTCGGTCACCCGGCTCGAAGCATACCGCACGTGCCCCTACCTGTTCTATCTTGAGAACATCCTCGGCCTGGAGACACCCGAAGAACCGCGCTACGACATTGACGCGCGGCAATGGGGACTCGTGGTGCACCGTGTGATGGAGAAGCTCTACGCCAGCGGCTCGCTGCCGGTCGAGCAGGTGCACGATGCCGCGATGAAAGCGCTCGACGCCACGCTGGCTGAAGTCGAACTGCCGGTCTTCTGGCAGGAGGTTACGCGCCGGGTCTTTGCCAATCTCCTGCCCGATTTGGTCCGCTGCGAGACAGAACTGCGCGAGGGCGGGTTCAAACCGCAGAAGACCGAAGTCTCGCTCCCCGGCAACCTCGCGAAGGACATCGCCGTGCGCGGCCGGTTCGATAGAGTTGACTCAAGCGCCACGGCCTTCCGCGTGCTCGACTACAAGACCGGCAGGACGGGCAACTTCACGCCCAAGGCGGTGATTGACGGCACGCACGTGCAACTGCCCCTGTACGCGTGGCTCTACCAGCAGGCCAAACCCGAACTGGCGATTGACAACTTCGGCGTGTATGCCCTGCGTGAGCCCGACGTCATCTGGTTTGCCAGGCGCAAGTACACGGTTGATGAACTGGTCAAGGCCGCGCTTGCGAACGCGGTCGCGATTGTGAAGTCCATCCGCGAAGGCGAGTTCCCGGCCCTGCCTGCGGACGACCGAATCTGCGAGTACTGCAACCTCGGCCACACCTGCGGCTTCACCGAGACCGCGAAGGACTCCTAGATGCCCGGCAAATCGCCATTCGCCAATCGCCATTCGCCAATCGCCCTCCGGCACCAGGTCGTGTTTGCGCCTGCCGGTTCCGGCAAGACCGAGCGCCTCAGCCGCCGCTACATCGAGCTGCTCGAAGCCGGGGTCAAGCCGGAGCGAATCCTCACGCTCACCTTCACGGAAAAGGCCGCGGCCGAGATGAAGGAGCGCATCTTCGACCGCCTGAGCGCGCACAACCCGGAGCTGTACCGCCGCCTGCTCGGCGACGTGCTGAAGCTACGCATCTCGACCATTCACTCGTTCTGCCTCTCGCTGGTCAAGCGGTTCGCACCGCTGCTGGGACTGGACCCGCGCGTTGACGTACTGGCCGACTCCGGCTCGCTCTGGGACAGCGCCAAGTACGACACGCTCATGCAGGTTGCAGAAACCGAGCGCAACTCCGAAGACTACGCGAGGCTCATGGACCTCGTCACCCACGACCGCACGCAAGGCTGGTCTCGGCTGTCCGGGCTGTTCGACGCATTCTTCGGCAAGCGAGTCGCGGTCCAACGCGCGCGCATGCTCTCGCCGGACCTGTCCCCGCTGGATGCCTTGGCCGACTCACTCAAGGCCAGCACGACCGGCAGGCAGAAGTTCCCGGGCTATGCCCGCCTGTTCCCCAGGCAGTACACGCCCGACGCGATTTCCGCAGCCGACCGCCTGCTCGAAGACAGCGCCACCGTCTTCATGACGACCAGCGGTACGCCGCGAATCAGGGGCTGCTCGGAAGAAGAGCAGGCATGGAACGAACAGATGGTCGAGTTCAACAACCTCGTACGAGTTGCCAACTGGAACGTCGAGTTCGGCCGGTCGTTCGAACTCTTCCGCAACCGTTTCCTGAAGAGATACACGCAGGCCAAACGCGAGGCGGGTCAGGTTGACTACGACGACATGGAGTATCTCGCGCTCCAGCTATTCAACGATGAGGTCGACTGGCAGAACATCCTCTATGCCTTTGACGAGCACACCGACCACATCCTTGTCGATGAGTTCCAGGACACGAGCTTCCTGCAGTGGGGCATCGTTGACAAGCTGACCGAGGAGTGGCGCGCGGGCGAAGGGGCCAAAACCGACCGCGGCATCAAGCCGACCATCTTCATTGTCGGCGACGAGAAGCAGTCCATCTACATGTTCCGCGACGCCAAAGTCGAGGTCTTCGCCGCGGCCGCGGACAAGCTCGAACTATGGCTGGGCAAGGACAAGATTGAGCGCATCACCCTCGAAGACAACTACCGCTCGCTCCAGTCGCTGATTGACTTCAACAACGCCTTCTTCTCCAGGCTCATGAGTCCGACCGCTTCCTCCCCTGACCCCCAGCCCCTAGCCCCTAGCCCCTCTCCTTGGCAAACCCGCTACGCCCCCTTCCGCCGCGCCCGCAAGAACACCGCGCACGGCAAGGTCGAAATCATCCTCGACAAGCTCGACGACAACGTCGCCGCCCGGCGCCAGCGCGAAGCCGCCATCATCGCCAAGAGAATCCAATCCATTGTGTCTCCGCCCCAGCCCCTCGCCCCTCGCCCCTCGCCCCTCGCTGTCTACGACAAGGAAGGCGATGTTGAGAAGGCGCGTCCCTGCCAGTACAAGGACATCGCCATCCTGATCCGTTCCCGCACCCATCTTCCGGTCATCGAAGACGCGCTGCTTGAGACCGACATCCCGTTCATCGTGCTCGGTGGCACCGGATTCTATTCCGAACCCGAAACTCGCTATCTCACCTCCCTGCTCTCGTTCCTCGCGGACCCGACCGACGATGTAGCCCTCTACGTCACGCTGCGAGGGCCGTTCTTCGGAATCGAGGAACGCGACCTCTTCTTCGCCAACCAACCTCCGTCCCTCGCCCCTCGCCACTCGCCCCTCGCCCCTTTCCTCTGGGACCACATCAAGTCGCACGCGAAACCCGGCACCCCACTCGACACCGCGAAGGCCGCGCTCTCCGACTGGCTCGCCCAGGTCCACCGCATCCCGTTGTCCCGTATCCTCGAACAGGCCCTGACCGAACGCGGAGCGTGGACGAGGTTCTGGGAGCCGCAGAGGGAAGCCAACGTGCGCAAGTTCATCTCGATTGTCGAAGGCTGGGAGACCTCGGGCGACCACCCGCTAAGAATCCTCAGGCGGCTCGAACAGGCCGGGCCGAACGAGGCCAAGGCCGACGTGCGCACCGAAGGCCGCAACGCGGTTCAGATTATCACGGTCCACTCAGCCAAAGGCCTCCAGTTCCCGGTCGTGTTCCTGCCCGGGCTCGACGACAAGATACGCTCGGCCAGTTCCTCCGGTGACCGCCTCGTCATCGAGGAAGTCGCCGCGGACGACGTGCTCGTGTCGTACGTCCCGGACGCGGGAATCAGAAGGACGAACGAATTCCACCAGCGCTACGTGCAGAAGGAGTACGAAGAAGAGAAACGCATCTTCTACGTCGCCTGCACCCGCGCGCGCGACGCCCTGTTCTTGACAGGCATCTGGGGCGTGAAGTCGCTCGTTGACACCCGTCTCACCTGGCTCGTCGAACTCCTCGGCCTCCACGAAGAAGGCGACGGCTTCGCCCTTGAGCCCGATGTCTCCGGCACCACCTGCATCACGCCCGCGGACATACCCGACGTCGGCAGCCCCGCTCCAACTGCGCGGGATGCCGAACCGGCCCGGCCTGTCCGTCAATCGCCAATCGTCAATCGTCAGTCGTCAGTCCCCGTGATTCGAGCTGTTACCCGTCACACTCCAAGCGACCACGCCACCTACGACCACGAATCCATCGGCCTCGGCGAAGTCATACACAAGCTGCTGGAGGAAATCTCAGAAGGGAAGCTGACGGCTGACAGCTCACAGCTAACAGCCGAAATCGGTCGCCTGCTTCACCTCGCCGGTCTGCCCGACTCCTTATCGGCAAGTCTGCAATCTACAATCTACAATCTGCAATCTGAAATCACCATTGGGGACATCATCAAGCCTCAGCCCAACTCCTTCGCCGAACTGCCCATCACCTACTCCGACGGCGAGACCATCTTCACCGGCCGCATCGACCGCGTGATTGTCACAGAAAGCGAAATCCGAATCTACGACTACAAGACCTTTGCCGTGAGCCGGAAAGAACTGCCGGAACTCACCCGGGCCTACTACGACGGCCAGCTCCGGTTCTACGAAGAAGCCATGCACAGGTTGTATCCGAACAAGAAGGTCTCCAGCTTCCTCATCTTCACTGCGCTTCCCATCATCATCCCCGCAGGCAAGTAGTTCGGCCGAGCAGTCAAAGAGAAGTGGAAAGCGGAAATGGCGAAGTCCGGAATTCGTCATCCCACTTGTGACTTTTCCTCAAGAGTCTTGAGTGCGCGAGCCCCTGCCGCCGCTATTGCCTTGTACTTCAGGCAGTTAGGCGTGATGACCATTGCCGGTCGAGGCACTCATGCCAGAACTGCGCGACTCAGGGGCGTCGTCAACCCGACGCTCACTGTCGCATTGAACGCGCGACTGGCTGTCGCAATCAGCCTTCGGCTGGACTCGCAGGTGATGCCGGAATTCGCTGCCGTACTCGTCGCGCGGCTGATTGCCGGACTCAACGTGGAACTGGGCTCCTCAATGATGGCGGCGCTGAATTCCCCGGTCTGAGCGCGATTGACGGCTACGCTGAGTCCGGAACTCATCGCGCAACTGAGCTGCGGGCTAAGTCCTTGATTTACTGCCACATTGAAGGCGGGAGCGAGCGCGGAGTTGAACCGCGGAGTCACCCCCGGATTGACTCCCCTCTTGCCGGCTTGAATGCCAGGCGCGACTCTGGAGCGCTGGACCGCGTCATAGCTGCACCTACGCATCTGCTCCTTCTCCCCAACTCACCAGCCCTGAGCCCGGCTGAGGGCTCACGCGCAGGACAAGGCTGCCCGCGTCTCCGCAGGCAGCCTCTGTTCGACGGGTGGTCTAGCCTATTCGGTCAGGACTACCTTTCTGCTGATTCGCTCTGTGCCGTTTTCGAGCGCGCAGAAGTAGACGCCGTTGGCGAGTCGCTGGCCCCTGGAGTCTGTTCCGTTCCAGACGCTGGTGTATGAACCCGGCTTCGTCCTGCCGCTGGCCAGAACCTTC
>DDXO01000123.1 GCA_002347155.1 Caldifarciminota bacterium UBA2258 | reverse complement strand
TCCTTGGCTGCTTCGCACATCCGAACGGCTTCGCTCAAGACCTCCTCTGCCTGGGCAAGGTCTCCCTTGCGGAAGTAAGTCCAGCCCAGATTGACAAGAGCCTCTCGGTACACTTCTCCGGACCTTTGGTTTTCCCGCTCAGTTTCGACAACAGTGCGGAACAAGAAAGTGGCACCGTCGTACTCGGACCGCCTTAGCAGCATCTCGCCGAGACACAGTCGAGCCGAAGCCAGCGGGTCGTTGAAACCGTGCTCCTCACAAAGGGCGATTGACCGGTGCAGATTCTCGGCCGCCTCGGTCCAGCGCCCCATCGCGCTGAGGGTCCAACCTATGTTGAAGTAGCTGAAAGCCCGGCCCTGCGTGTCTCCGGCTTTGGCATTTGCCGCCAGACATTGCCGGTAGCGTTCAAGCGCAAAGTCAAGGTCGCCGCGCGCAGCATGAACGCACGCGAGCTGGTTCAGCGCCATCGTTTCGCCCGGCGCGGACCCAATTTGCTTGGCAACTTCCAGGAGCCCCTCGAAACACTCAAGTGCGGACTGTGACTCGCCACGGTCCCCGTGTATGCACCCGCAGAGATTGAGCCCATACGCACGAACTCGATGGTCTCCGGTAGCATCCGCAACCTTGAACAACATCTCTGCATAGCGCGCCGCTTCGTCGAGGTCGCCGGCGCGGCGCCGCATTTCGCCCAGCATGAACGCGGCCCTGCCTTTGTCACTGACACGGCCAGCGGCGTCGGCTTCTGCCACCACCTGCTCCAGCAGCGGCCTGACCGTGACCGGATCCCTGACCCAGGTCTCCTCTGCCAGTTCCATTATGGCCTCGATGCGCTCGGCCGGCGTCGCGGCCGCATCAACGCGTGCGCGCAGTTGCTGCAGCTTGTCAGGCGGTGTTGTCGGCTCACTCATCAGGGCTCAAGTGAGCATAATCCCGACCTTCTGCCCGGTCAAGGTTAGAGGCGAGGGACCAGGGGTCGGCGACGCCGGTGCTGGGTGCACCAGCAGACGGGGCAGGTCGGCAAGCCTGCCCCGTTGAGCTGCAGATTGGGGGCTCTGCCCGAAGTCGCCTACACGGTCACAGGCTCGGGGAAAACGGGGACAGTCCCTTGGAGCGCGCGGACGCGCGGCACAGTCCCCGTTTTCCGGTCATGTCTAGAAGAGGCCTTGGACCTGCCGGCCGGCGGGGTACTCGACCGTGAACTCGAAGTCAATTGTGAACTTGCCCCTGGTTTCTACTGTCGGCTTCCATGTGTAGGTTCCTTTGTCCTTGTCTTCTTCGAGGAACTTGGGCTCGACCTTGGTGACCGTCACCTTGATTTCGCCCTGCTGGGAAACCGGCACTTGCTCCACAACTTTGATGAGAACCGGCTTCTGGGTGTAGTTTTCGACCGTGGTGCGATAGACGAAGCTCTGCTTCTCGGTCTTTGACAGAAGCCCGCCCTTGGACTTGAAGCTCTTAACCAGCTCGCGCTTCACCTTGACGCGCTCGTCGATACCGAAGCTCAAGAGCGTGGACTCTTGCGGAGCGACGTTCGGCAGCCAGGTCGAGCCGGTGTATTCATCGCCGACATAGGTGTTGCCATTTCCGGCCAGGAAGACAAAGTCGCTTGAGTTCACGAGGTTACCTGTCAGGTACGCCTGCTGGCCTGAACGCGGCAACGTGTAGTACTCAAACTCAGCCGGTAACGCCATCTGCTTCAGCCCGAGTTTCTTCGGCTGCTCGCCTGACTTGAGGCTGACGCGGCCGGGAATGACGTACTGGAGCGATATGCCGGTCTCGACCGGCTGGGATTCCATCGCCGAACCGTACTCCGCATCAAAGCCCCCCTCTACTACCACTACTCCCGCCGCGCCCGGAGCAGGCATCACCATCTTGCGGGAGGCACGCTCCGCCTGGAACAGGGAGAGGTACCACGGATAGGGCTGCGGCGCGGTGTTGCCGAGTACCGGCGTGGTGGTCGATAGCACGACGCGCACGTTCTGCCAATCCTCGCCGGTCCGCTGAGCGAGCTTCGCGAAGTACGACACGCCGACCTTGCCTTCGCCCGGGTTGGCGCGGAGTTCGTAGTACGAACTCCAGCTCGCCGCATTCGCAACTGCATAGGAAATCTGCACCTCGTACGTACCCGCATCGGCTGAGTAGTTGAAGCTCACATCCTTCCGGTTCTCGATAGCCGCCTTGGCGTCGTTGTATTCCTGCCGCGCCGCCTGGACCTGCTTCTGCATTTCCTCCCGCTCGCGCCCGAGTTTCATCTGTCGCGCCTTCACCTTCATCAACTCGTCCCCGACGAAGGCCAGCGCACCACGCCACGACTCGGTAGCCACCTTGCCCTGCTGCAGATCCTTCGAGATGATCTCCGGCGCACCGAGTTTCACCGAGTTCAGAAACTCCTCTTTGGCTTTGAGCACGGCGCCTTCGTCCTCCAATCCTTTGGACTGGTCCTCCAGTTCCTGCACCCGCGCCAGCAGCCGTTTCACTTCCGGTGTAGGCTCGGCGAGGTACCCGCGCCGCACCTGAACCTCACCCACGCGGATTCCCGGTGCTTTGATGCGCACGCTGTTGTCGTCTAGCGCTCCGGGCAAGCCGGGAAAAACCAGTTCACCCGAGCCGGAGACGGTCACGCTTGCCGTTCTCACGACGAGCACCTGGTGCGGGTATACCACGACCGAGTCGATGCGAGAGGTCACGGACAGAGCCGTTACCAGCAGTAGTACTATGGACATGAAGCCTCCTTGTCCTTAAGCAGTCTCCAAACTCGAAACTCGAAGCACGAATGACGAATCAAGTCCGAATCCCGAAGTCCGAATTGGACATTCTGCTTCATTCGGGCTTCAATCGGATTTCGAGCTTCGTCCTTCGTCATTTACCTGGACGGCAGTCGTCTCATTCCGAGCGACTACCTTCGATCGTCGCCCCGCCGATGACGACGTCGCCCTGCCAGAACACTACTGCCTGACCGGGCGTGGGCGCCCACTGCGGTTCGTCGAATGTGACCCGTACGCGTCCCCTGCCGATCGGCTCAACCACGGCCTGACCGCCCCGGCTCTGGTAGCGCACCCTGGCCTCGGCCCGGAAGGGCTCAACCGGAACCGAGCCTGAAATCCAGCGGGCGTCCCCGGCCTCGACCGCGCGCGCCCGCGCCTCTTCCTCGGTGCCGAGCACAACGGCATTCTTCTCCGGGTCGAGACGAACTACGTACCGCCTCTCGCCGAATGCGAGCCCCAGTCCCTTCCGCTGTCCGACCGTGAAGGCGGCGATGCCCTGGTGCTGACCGAGCACGTTTGCCGACGTATCCAGTACGGGTCCGGCACGGAACAGGTCTGGCCGGCGCCGCCGGAGAAAGGCCTCGTAGTCGCTGTCCGGGACAAAGCAGATATCCTGGCTCTCCGGCTTCTCTGCTACCGGCAGGTCGAGCTTGCGCGCCATGTCTCTCACCTGTGCCTTGGTGCAGTCGCCGACCGGCATCAGCACCTTGCTCAGTTGCTCCTGAGTCATGGCGTAGAGGAAATAGGACTGGTCCTTATGAGCGTCTATGCCTTTGAGTAGCTGCCAGGCAAATGGGGACTGTCCCTTCGCGGGGCCCTGCGCGACTCCCAGGGATTGTCCCCCATTTGCCTCGGAGTCGGCTTGGGACACGATCCCAATTGAGGACAATTGGGTCATGTCCCGCACCGTGATGCGGGCATAGTGACCGGTGGCAATCAACCCTGCCCCAAGTTGCGTCGCCCGGCTCAGCAACTCTGTGAACTTCAGCACTTCGTTGCACCGCAGACACGGATTGGGCGTTCGACCGCGACCATACTCCGAACAAAAGTCCTCGATGACCGAGGTTGTGAATTCCTTCCGGAAGTCCCAAGTGTAATGAGGGATACCGAGCTTCGCCGCCACCCTCGCCGCGTCGCGCGACCCTGAAAACCCGCAGCACCCGCGCCCGCCGTCATCCAGAACGCCGAAGTTCGGACTTCGCACCTCGGCGTTCGCAGTTTCCTCGTAGAGCCGCATAGTGACCCCGACTACGTCGTAGCCCTGCTCCTTGAGCAGGGATGCGGCTACGGACGAATCCACGCCGCCGGACATGGCAACGAGGACGCGCATCACTAGCTCCCTTCTTCAGGGCACTCGCAGCGCCGGCAGTTGTGCATCATTATCGAGGTTCGTCCCGCTTCATTGCGCGAGTTTCCAGTGACCGGTTGCCAGTCTGCAGTCAAGACCGGGGACTGGAAGCTGCAGATTGCGAACCGGTCATTCGCGCCGGCGGGTGTGGATCTCGCGCTGGATGGTGACCCAGAGTTCGCGGCGGACGGTCACCGGCATCTCGCACGTGGGTTCGAGGCTGCAGTAGTGGACCAGCCGTCTGAGGCTGCGAAGCAAGGTAGCGCATTCCGAGCACGTCTGCGCATGCAGCAGCAGCCTGCGCGCCAGCTCCTCATCCTCGTCGCCGCCGACGTATCGGGCTATGAGTTCCTTGGCTTCGCCGCAATCATGGCACTCGCCGGTCTGCTTCTTGCTCTTCTTCATCACGACTCCATTACAGGTAGCTCACCAGTTTCTCTCTCAGCACCAGCCGGCCGCGGTGCAGGCGCGACTTCACCGCTGCCACCGACAGATGCATGACTTTGCTCACTTCCTCGTTGCTCAGGCCCTCGAGGTCACGCAGAACCACGACCGAGCGGTAGTCCTCGGGGAGTTCTTCAACGGCCTTCTGGAGCGCGGCGCGGAGCTCACGCTGCTTCATAAGCTTCTCGGGTCCGTACTTGATGTCCGGTATCTCGAACGGCAGGTCGCCCGCCTCGTTGACCGGCTGGTCGAGCGATACCGTCTGCACCTTCTCCCGCTTGCGCAACTTGCTGAGACTCACGTTCGTGGCGATCCGGTACAGCCACGTGAAGAACGACGACTTGAACTGGAACTTGCCGATAAAACGGAACGCGCGCATGAACGCATCCTGCAGCGCCTCACTCGCGTCCTGCTCGTTACCCATCAGGCGGTAGGTGATGTTGTAGACTTTGCGTTCGTAGCGGCGCACCAGTTCCTCGAATGCCTCGGTGTTCCCGGCCTGGACCCGCCGCACCAGCACATCGTCGGGTACGGGCAGCGGCAGCGGGGAAACCGCAAGCTGCTTGTGCTCTGGCATCGCTTTAGGATAGTGACGGGCCGGGAGATGTCAACCCGACCCGCCTGCACGGAAAACCACGAGGGGAGCTTACCACAAAGACACGAAGACACAGAGAAGGATGAAACGGAAAAGGCTGAAGCGCGAAAACCGGGAGCTTATCCTTCATCCCTCCGCCTTCATCCTTTTCGCTCTCTGCTTGGTGTCTTCGTGGCTGACTCCGCGTCCCGCCTAGGGCAGCAGCGGCACAACCCGCTGTCCCCGCATCCTGCCCGGTGAGTTGTCGAACACCTGCACCACGTGATAGATAACGCCTATGGACTTGCGCGGCGACTGCCCGTGGAAGTAGTCATGCACAAGGTTTATGTAGTCCACGACCTGCTTTTCGTATTCGGTCAGGCCGGGGTCGTTCGGGTCGAGCATCTGGGCGATGCAGCGCAGCTCGTACGACTTCGGCAGGTCCAGATAGACGACTGCGACGCCGGGGTCGACCATCTGGTTGAGGAAAGTGTGGGTCTCGAAGTCGGGTCGGGCGTAGAGCTCGAGCGACGACTGTTTGGTCCGGTCGAACACATCGGAGCCCTTCGTGTACAGGCTCTCCAGCAGCGCGAGCTTCTTCTCCATCGGGTCGTCCCAGGTCTGCTTCAAGAGCGCGGTCATCTCCACGAGCTTCTCCGGCCTGGGCAGCCAGCCTGTGCCCTTGACCGCGTTGTTTATGTCGAACTCGGAGTCCTTCCGCTTCATGCCGTGGCTCGCGACCATTGCGTTGTGCGGCCCGGCGACCTCCGGCTTCATCATCCCGCCCATCGCGCCCTCGGGCATCGCCATCATCTTCTTTATCACGCCGAGCTGCTCGACCCGCCTGCCGAAGTTCCACTTGCGGAAATCCTCCGGCAGGCCGACCACCTTCAAGTCCATCCACTGGCCGCCAATCTTGCCGCGGATGACCCCGTCCTTGAGCCGGGACGCGTCGACTACGTCCTGATGGAACCAGCCCGACCACCTGCCGCGCTTGCCGGCCGGGTCGGTTGTATCCGGCGTGAACTTCACGTCGTGCCAGAACTGCATGGTGCCGTGTTCGAGGTTCTTCATCTCCGGTACGCCGCCGGCCGGGGTCGCACCGTCCTTACCGTACGCCATTATCGAAACCGCGACCAACATCACGAGTATCAGCATTCTCATTCAAGTCTCCTTCATTCTGACTTCCGCGTTCTGCCTTCTGACCCATTCGACTCGCCACGCCGTCTTGTCATTCTGAGCGCAGCGAAGAATCTTCCTGTCTCTTATACACATCT
>DDXO01000112.1 GCA_002347155.1 Caldifarciminota bacterium UBA2258 | reverse complement strand
TCGTAAGCCACGTAGAACTCGGGCAGGCCGTCCCCATCGATGTCATTGGTCATGAACACATCCGCCCCGTTGGGCTGCCCGACTGCATCCTGGTATACTACCTCATACTGGTTATCACCGGTGCACTCCCAGACGGACATTGTTCCGTCGCTCCCCAACGAGGCGGAAGCGAAGTTCATCTTGCCGTCCATATCGAAGTCACCAAAGGTCGACCTATAGCCAGCATGTACCGTCTCCTGCCACACAAGCTCATTCTGATTGTCGCCCGTGTTCTCCCAGACCCAGTGAGCGAACATGACGATCTCTTTGTGCCCGTCCCGGTCGAGGTCGGGCGGGTAGTAAAGCGGATTTGGGATGGGCCTATTGTTGCCGCACCGGTAGAACCAAGAAAGCGAGCAGGGATAGCTGAAGCTGTCTGGGCTCTCGATGGTTATGACGACGACGTAGACAATGTTAGGATTAGAGGAGTCGGGTTCTACCGTGATGCACACTATGTCAGTCAGACCGTCATTGTCGATATCACCCGCCGCGAAGGGAATGGCATTGCCGGTCGTGATGCCAGGAGGCTCCGGGTATTCGCCGGTGTCGGCGAAGACAAGCGAGAAACGATTCCAGCCCTGATGTTCCCAGACTTCATTGCGGAGTGGATTGGCGGGATTGATCGTACCCGTGTGGAAGATAAGCTCCGGCATTGAGTCGTGGTCGCTGTCGCAGCAGACCACACGACCGTCAAACCCGGCATAGGGACCGGATGGAATCAGAGCCACTCTACGCATCACGAGCGCTGGAGCCAGGGCCAAACATAAGCCCAGGACAAGAGGTGCCTTGCTCATCGCAGCAGTGGTGCGGGGAGGCGCATTGCGCCTCCCCGCACGTCTGAGCTATCTCACCAGCGTCACCCGGCGGGAAGACGCTTGACCGTCTGCGGTGAATCGCAGGAAGTAGATGCCCGCCGGCATTCTCCGTCCACGGTCATCTGTGGCATTCCAGCCTACATCGTACTTCCCAGGAGTGCGGTATCCACGCTCCAAGCGTCGTACAAGCCTACCGAACACGTCGTGTACGGTCAATGCAACAGGACCGGCTAGCCCAAGCTCGTAGCTGACTGTGGCCATCCTGCTGAATGGACTCGGCGCGCAGTTCAGCAGGCGAGTGCGAAGCACGCCAGACGTGCTCTGGACGCCTTCCCTGCCGTCTGGCTCCGACTCAATCTGGAATAGCTTCAACCCGGCCAGCGATACGTAGCCGCCGGTCACGCGCACCACGTCAGGGCATTTTGACTCTTGACTCTTGCCTTCTGACCTTTGACTTGCGCCGAGTAGCACTGCGCCACCTCCTTATCTCGAAACCACAACCTTGGTAACGACTAACGGCTGACGGCTAACGGCTGAGGGCTCCAACCGGACAAAGTAAACCCCGGCAGTCAGGACGCCCGAGGAAATCCTCGTCTCGTAGCGGCCCGGCGCGACTTCGCCTTCGCATAGAGAGCGCACCATGCAGATCTATGCGCGTGCCGCCCCCGCCATTCCAGACGAAACCCGTGCTGACATCGGGGCTTTGCACGCCCGATGGCCGCAGGTCTACGGACCAGATCCCACTCATCATTACGAACACTTGCCGGGCGACGCCGTCAATCACGCAGTTCACCCAAATTCCATCAAACCGCGACTTCCCGGGAGAAACCCAGGCGCCCCGTTCGAAGGATCGGAACTCCACGGACGGGAATGCCAGGCTGTCTGGCTCACCGTACCTAGGACCTTCAGCGCCCCTGTACCCTGATGATGAGTCGGGCGATGTCTTGATTCTTCGGCCGCAATAGGCAAACAGCACCGCTATCTTGGCCGCAGCATCCGCATTGCTGCTGTCGAACCGTATAGACTGAGCCGCGAGTATCTCGCGCATCTGGCCATTCGGAGTCACGCGGAACGATTGGCCATCGGCGAGACGAACCCAGTACTCTGTGTGTTGCTCTAGTCCTACCAACACCCGGAGGAACCTCGCTCCGGGGAGAACCCGTGACAGAAACTGCTGAGAGTCACTCACCCATCCCCGCGTGACGAGTCTGCGCCTCTCCACACCATCAATGCCCCGATAGGGCGCAATGACCATGCTGTCCACGACCGTGTCGTGAAAGTACGTTGCCGCGTATTTGGCCGGGAGCCCCAATTGGACAAGGCTCGGTTGCGCCGTCACGTGACCACGCGCCGTTTCGGACGCCGCGGCGAACGCTGAGACGCTATGGAGCGTATCGGCCTTGCCCTTGGCGCCCCGTATCTCGGCGTCGTCCTTCGCCCTCCGACCGGATGCCAACTCGGCCCCGGCGAGGACCGGGTCGTCCTGCCAGCGCATCCCGTCTATGTTAACGATGAATACGTTCTCGGTCTGGTAGGCCGCAGCCGTGGCCGCCAGAAGACAGATGCTGCAGACTGCCTTGGCGTTCATGTTCCTCGGATCGTGTTCTCCTACCTCTGCAGCACGAGCTTGCGCGTGGCGGCGAAGCCGTCGGCCTCGAACCGAACCAGATAGACTCCGGCTCCGGCCAGGCAGCCCTTGTCGTCACGACCATCCCAGACGAGTGAGTAGTAGGCCGGGGCCAGCGCAGAGCTGCAGAGCGTTCGCACCACGGTCCCGGCTGCGGAGTATATTCTCACGGTTGCAGGTGTACGATGCGGCACACCGAAACGAACAACGGCCCTGTCTACTGACGGGCTGGGCGCGACCCTATCCAGCGAGAAGACCTTGGGCAGTCCGCGCTGGTCTGCGACGCCGGTGAACGGACTGACCACGACCGAGTCGTGGACTGCGTCGTTGGCTGCGTTGGTGTCGCTTGCGAGCATCGTGGAACACGTCACCGCAAACGTACCGAGCTCCAAGGCGTCCCAGTCATCAAAGTCAACCGTATCGGTCGCGCCGGGCGCGAGCGTGAGCGAGACGGTATCGGCATAGTCGGCGCCGATAGCGAACCGGACGTCAAACGTCTCTCCCGATGAGCCGTAGTTGTGAATCACGGCCCGCGGCGCCACCGTGGCGCCGGAATCAACCGTATCCGCGGGCGCGAGTATCTTGGTCACTCCCACATCGTGGCTGGGAATGTCGATGGCAAAGTACTCGCTGACCTGCAGACAGAGCGTATCCTGGCCCTGCCGACCGCCGAACACCCAGATGCCGGGAACGCCCGTGCCGCCGGCCTCAGCCGGGATGAACACGCCGGCATGGTTGCGGCGCGCCTGGGCCAGTCGCGGGAAGGAGTCCCAGGAGTCGCTCGCGGTGAAGTAAATATAGCAGTGTGTCGATTCGTACGGCCAGACCCCGCGACCGGCGATGATGATGTCCCCGGCAAAGTCGCCCGGTTTGTCGGAATCGAACCCGAATGCGCGTGACTGCGAGTTCGTCGCCTTCATGTTCGCCATCATGGTCCAGCCGGCTGCGGTGTCATTGAGGTTCAGGCGCTGGACCTGGGCTCGACCGAGGAGCGCGGCCGAGTCGACGTTCCAAGTGTCGCCGCCGCAGGCGTAGAGGAATGAGTCGACAACCGCCAGAATCGGGTAAGCCCGCGCCAGCGGCATATCCGCGAGTTGCGACCATCGGGAACCCGCGGTGTCGAGCGGGTCGAACGACCAGACTTCACCGGAGGTAACATTAGTGGCCTGGCTGAACCCTCCCATCGCGTAGATGATGTTGTCGTAGACGATGCTCGACTGGGCCACGGTTATCGAGTCGCCGGCGCGGCCCGGGAAGGCGTCGCTGTGCAGAACTACGGCCGTATCGCTGACCGGGTAGTAGACCTGGACCGAGTCGATGTAATTAGGCGCGGCGTCGATGCGGCCGCCGACGATGTACAGCCCGAACGTATCGCCGCCGGGCAGGTTGTGGTTGTCGCGCAGCAGGCAGACGTCGTAGTTGGAAACCGCAATGGGCATGTTGGTCCCGACGTCGGCATACGAATCGGTGCTTGGCGTGTAGCTGTAGATATCGGGAAGAGTGGTCGACGTGCCGAAGCGGCCGCCGAGGAAGTAGACCTTGGCGGTGCCCGGGAAATACTCACCGTCGAACCGGCAGTAAGCGAACGACGACTGGGGTCCGTTTTCCCAGTCCTGGCCGGCCGCGATACCGGCCAGCGCGAAACATGCGAGCAGAACCACGAACTTGTTCATCCCTTGCCTCCTTTGGTTAGTCAGACCGCGGACTGCCGGGGTTCGCCCACACCGGGAAACAAGGCAGCCAGCCGACTAAGGACGCGACGGCCCGTGCCGGAACCCCGTAGCCGCACTTGAGTTATACCATCTCCTGCCCGCTTGTCAAGACGCGACATGCTTGCAGTCCAACCGGAGGCAGAAGCCGGAGTTCAGGAGGCTGAATGGTCTTCACTTACTAATGAGAGCAGGAAATGTTTGTC
>DDXO01000109.1 GCA_002347155.1 Caldifarciminota bacterium UBA2258 | reverse complement strand
CGCATTAAGTTAGCGCATATGGGGAACTGTCCCTGGTTCTGCCCTGGTTCTGCCCCGGGTCAGCGCCGGAGCAGGACCGATATGGAGAATTCGCCCCTGTCATAGGGAGTCCAGCGCCCGGGTGAGCCGGTGTAGCTGCGCTTGATCGAGTCAGCCGGCGTGGTCGCTGGAACCACGCTCGGCGCCCGCTCATCCTTGTAGCTACTGGTCGCGAGGCTTGTCGGCCGTCCACTTGTGTCAACAGGTACCACAGAGACGTAGAACGCTCCGGAGTCCAGCCGTATCGGTGCGCTCAACTCGTGGACAACTGCAGGCCAAGTGACGGCCTCCAACATTGGTGACTGGTAGAGCAAGTTCCCACCATCGCCGCCATAGATCCTGAAGCTGAAACTCGAATCATTCCAGGCGAAGTTGCTGTGTAGGTAGAACTCCGCGCTGACCTTTTCTACGTGTGATGGATAGCCGAATCCGAAGTCACGCGGATCGAATCTCACACTCCGTTCCGGCCCCACCCAAGTTGCCCAACCCGGGTGGTCGGGTTTCGCATACGTGGCCCATACCGACTCGGGAGGCGCCTTCAACATCGCCTCAGCCACGATCGTCTTACCTCGAACAACAGTTACGGTCGAGTCCCAGTAGTTGTACCATGTCTTGCCGAGTCGCAGACGGTGCCTGTCCTCTGGGATCTTAGCGAAGAGGTAGGGCGTTGTCTTCCCGGTGCTGTCGCCGTCCAGCCAGATCACGGCGCCCGCTGGAACAGAGCTTACCTGAAGTCCGCCGAAAACCGGCACCAACAGCGCACTCACGGTCTTGGTCTTTCCGCGTGTCGCTGTCACCTGCGAAGTCCAATCAGCGTATCTCTCCTTCGTCAGCCGCAACTGGTGTCTGCCCGCGGTTGCGTTGAGCAGCAGGAACGGTGTGCTATGCCCGGTGGCCTCGCCATCCAGTGAGATCGCGGCACCGGAGGGCTTCGAGTCGACCTGTATGAAACCGTATCCGCCGGCTGGACCGCCCTCACCAACGGGGTAGCGCCCTGCGTTGGTCGTCCACCACCTCAACCACTCCGCCATGTTCGCCCGCCTGACTGACAGTGGATCCTCTGGACGGTAGATGAACTCCTGCCCGGTCAGCTTCGTGAGAGCCAAGCTGGTGTGGATCATGACCCTGTCGTTGGGTTGGTCAACCTTCATCTCCCTCTCTTCAACTTCAAAGAGCGCGGATATCGCCATCTGACTTCCGTAGCCAATCTGCTTCAGGGCCTCAGCAGCCCAAGTGACCTCGCCTCGATCTGGGCCTCTGAGAATCTCCACGACGGCCGGCACGCCCGAGTAGTCACCTGCCCCAGCCAGCATCTCGCTCAGCGCATAGACAAGCCGAGGGGGGCACGGCGGACGCAGCAGACGCCTGATCGTTGGCGCGCTCTGCATGCCATTCACCGCGAACAGAGCCTTGGCCGCATCACCGATCAGGTCGTATCGACGGGCAGGAGCAGACTCGGCCTCAAGCCGAGCTGTGAACTCCTCAAGTGCGGGCACCGCTCGCTTGCTGCCGATGTTACCCAAGGCTACGATGATTGCCCCGGCGTATTGGTCATCGTGCATAAGCATGGACTGCAGAGTGTCCAAGTCTTGCGAATCTCGGATTGCTCCGATTGCCTGCAGTGCCTCGTAGTGATACCAATCCTCAAGCCCCTCGATTGGTGCCACGGTGTCGTAGCGCAGTAGCGTTTTCCAGTCCGGCCCGGTCAGGGCGAACCGCGCCATGCTGTCAAACAGAGCATACACGCGCCGGAATTCGAGCGAACATGATTGAACGCAAGAGTATCCTATTGTCTTGCTGGTCTTGCCTCCGCGGAGGTTCTGGAAGGTAACCGAGATACTCCCTCCTCCTTCGCCGGAGTAGCTCTTCAGCGCGTCATATCTGTCCTTCAGCTGCCAGAATCCAAGACCTTCCAGCGAGTCCCGGAACGTGCGGAACTCGGTGACAGGGACTATCCCCTCCTTGATGCTTGGCCCGTCCGGACTCGGTAGCGGCATGGGGGCTATTCGAGGCCCGAAGGTCTGGATGAGAACACTATCGCCAAGCTGCTCTATCGCCAACATGCTCTCGTTGTGCCATATGCAGCCCCACGACTTGTACAGCCGCGAGTCGCTTCTGGCTGGCAGCGGCAGGGTGATAGGTCGTGGTCTGGGCAGCAGCGGCCGTGCTGACCCCGGGGGGTGCCAAACGGTGGTCAGTTGGACTAGAGGATATTGCAGGCCGAAGTCGAGATAGGTGGTGCACACGGCAGTCGTGGTGAAAGACGATGACTTGTCATCGTAGCCGGCGTACGCCGCCGCCGCCGTTCCCGTCATCTCGGGCAACCCGACAATGACGTAGTCACCCATCAGGTCAGTGGCATTGCCGTACTCAGTGCCTCTGATGACTACGCTTGCCCCCACGAGAGGTTCGCCGGTCCGCGCGTCGCGTACCCGGCCCCTCAAGACGCAGGTTGGCAAAGCTGATAGTGAGCCTGCCAGCAGCAGAACGTAGACAGCAACCGGTAGGCGCGTTCTCATCGCGGACATAGTAGGGCTCGCGGGTGGGAATCCATGCTCAGAGACTCGCTACTCCACCTGTTCGTCCTTGCCTTGACTGGCAAGTTGGGCGGCGCGGAGTTTGCGGATTCGGTCTTCGACGGTCTCGGATTCGGGCTGGCGGAACTTATCGCCGCGGTAGCGTGCACCTTTCAGGTAGTCAATCAGGCCGGAGAGCATGCCGCTGACCAGACGGCAGTGGTCGGACACCTTGCGGTGCTCAACGTCGGGCAGGTATCCCTGGTCAAAGGCCAGCGAAAGCTGTGCTCGGACTTCGCCGCAGGAGCCTTTGGCGATGTAGAGGAACTGGACGAACTCGGTGTTGCTGCCGCGCTCAAAGCCCTCGGCGACATTGGACATGACCGACACCGCGGCGCGGCGTACTTGGTCAACCAGGCTCAAGTCCTTCGCGAAGGCCGCGCGGCGCGTAAGCGCGTACACTTCATTCGCCAAGGCCCGCGCCTTCTGACAGACGACCAGGTCCTCGAAGTAGCGGACCTTCTTACGTTCAACTGTTGAGTTGTTCAAGGTTCAACCTTCCAATCCCGCATCTGCCGCATCACGCATAGCTACCAGAATGTTAGACGCAGCCCGTTCATAGTCAAGTCCTCGACACAAGGACAGACGGCGGCAGAAGCCTTCAGTCGAGTTCGCCGTTGCGTTCCATGTCGGCGAACAGGGCGATGACTGCCTGCTTCACCCGGCCGAACGGCTCGGGCGGGAGTCCGTGCTCGACGACCATCGCATTCCTAACCGCCGATCCCCGGTGCGCAGAACACGGGGAGTCATCATACGTCCGACTACGTCTTGTCGCGGGCCGTCAATTGCCGACGTGCGGCGAGTTCCTCCCTGACCCGCGCCGCTTCTCGGGCACATTCCCGCAGGTAGTCCGCGCCGGACAGACCGCGCCGTTTCCGGTCAGCCTCTGCCTTCCGGCGTTGGTCGTGAAGCCAGTCCAGGAAACTCACGTCTTCATTCTTCATATCGCAACACCTCCTCCGGCGTGCGGACACCGATCAGCACGTATCCTTCGCGCAGGTTCACGGCATTCAGCCTCCGCTCCGCCCATTCGTTCGCCAGATGTTGAAGGTTCATGGATACGAGCACGTCGGCGCGGGCGATCGACGCGTAGGCCGCGTGCCGGGCGTCGTCGGCAAAGTCAGCCGGCACCACTCCATCGGCGAGGTAGGCGTCAGCCAGCCGTTCGACGTCATCCTCATCAAGCGCGAGCTCCTCGACATGCTCAACCAAATCCAGCAACTGCGACCGCAGCGGCTCGGCGGACCGGTTCAGTTCTTTGGTGGTCAACGGCGACGTCACCGCTCTGAAGACTCCATCCTCAATCTGCCTGAACAGCAACTCGGCCGCCTGACGCCGCAGGGTATTGTGGGGCTTCTGGTCGAAGCAGAAACCGAATACCGAGGTTTCCAGGTAGAGCAGCGGCCTCTGTTTCATCAGGTCAGCATAGCAGGCTCTGGACGGTTGTCAATCGGCGGGACGTGCTATCGTCGGTCTGCGTCCAGTCAAGCTCGCCGTTGCGTTCCATGTCGGCAAACAGGGCGATGACTGTCGGCCTCTTGCGACCGCACGGCTTGCTCCCGCAGAAGCCGCAACGGCTTCCCTACTTCTTTCGGAAGTAGGGAAGAATCTGAAGGCTCATTTGAGGCGGGTCGCAGACGCCCAGTTTAGTATATGTCCCATTGAGGTCAGGCCCCGAAATCCCGCAAGTCCATCACTCATCGCTCATTACTCATCGCTGGAGAATCTCCCCTACCCTGCCCCCCAGGCTGTTTGGAAGGCAGTTCGGCAAGCTGCCCGGAGAGCAGTTCGGAAGGCTGCGCCGCGGGCTATCTGTAGAGCAGTCTGCAGAGCTGCCTGGACCGCTATTCGGTCAGCTATTCGGGAGGCTGTCCGGAGGGGAACCGGACGAACTGCTCGGGAATCTGCAGGGGCTGTTGTTCCCAGGGCAGCTCGGCAGAATGCCCGGCAGGCAGTTCAGGA
Organism: Caldifarciminota bacterium UBA2258; assembly: GCA_002347155.1. Classification (GTDB taxonomy): domain Bacteria; phylum Hydrothermota; class Tepidihabitantia; order Tepidihabitantales; family Tepidihabitantaceae; genus UBA2258. The sequence continues at coordinate 22,051 of DDXO01000109.1, read as the reverse complement.
AGCAGCCCAGAAAGCAACCTGCCGGATAGCTACGAGAGCAGTCTCCCAGGCTGTCGGGCAAACTGCTTGGCGGATTGTCTAGGGGACTCTCTTGACAGCGCCGGCTGAGATGCCACTCGGTTCATGGTAGCGACTTCGCCGGCTACGCGGCAGTCAACCTCGGTGCCCGGAGGTCCGGACCGGGATGTGGTCTGCCGGGTTCAATCGTCGCCGGCTGAAGCTGAATCCGTGGACTCGGTAACAGCAAGAGGCGAGGTACCCCTCGGAAAGAGCACGGGCCTAACCTCATGCACCAGCCCGTACTCCAGTGCTTTCTTGGGGTCCAGGACTATCTCCTTTTTCACGTCGGACATCACCCGGCCGATGTCGGTCCCGGTCGCTTCCGCCAGCACTTCTGCCAGTCGCTCCTGGTCCAGTCTGAGACCACGCAGGGCTGACTCAAGGCCCGCCTCATCGATGCGCAGGCTCGGCTGCAGTACCACGTCGCAGCAGCCGACCACGAACCGGGCGTGGGGCGTGCAGTACCGCTTTGCTCCAGCGCAGAAGAGCGGCAAACCGGCCGCGCTCACCAGACCGAAGTTGTAGGTATCTGTCTCAAGCGGAGCACCTCGCAGGTAGTTGTAGAGAGACACCGCGAGCGCCATGCTCCCGGCCTGCGAACTCATCACCAGGTGCAGACGACCAACGCGGTCCCTCACTGCCGAGTCGGTCGCTCTCAGAAGCGCGCTGTGGGAGCGCGCCGTGACCTTGCCGACGAACCGAACATAGTTCTCTTTCTCCACCAGGACCTCCGGTTCTGGCATGCGCCGGACGGATGCATGCCCGCTTCAATAGATTCCAGCATAAGACTTGGGCTCAGTGTTGTCAAATCCGGCAGGCTGTCCATTCGGGCTGCCCCATGCCTTGCAGCGTGAATCGACTACATAGCATCTCGCCGGCGCAAGTACCCGGACTGCGCGGCCCAGACCTCTTGGGTACGACAGCGCGACGCCGTCAAGGCCCGGTTCGGATCGGCAGAACCTGGTTAATCGCCTGACTAGCTGCCGAGTCGTCATTTCCTGTCTGCTTGACGCCGCCATCGGTCACCGCCGCGAGACAAGTCAGCCGCTGCCGAGGAATGCGGCATCCGCCATATCGGAAGAACTTCAGAAGGCCTCGCGATGTGCTGCAAGGCACGCGTTTTCAGGATCTTGCCTGGGAATGGAGACGCCAGTCCGCAGGCACAGTAGTTGCACCAAACCATAATAGCGTAAGTATCCCCTGCAAGGCATACGTGCTCTGCAGTGAGCCATCCCGACCATTGCCATGGGTACGGCGACGCGTGACCTCAAAGAGGCCCGGTCGGGGCAGGCAAACCTTCTCAACACTCAACCAGAGAGTCGGGCTGTTCTGTTTGTGGTTGCTGGCGCGGGACTCGGATATCCCATTGCTTGCGCACGGCAACCATTCAGGACGGCGGCCGTGGAGAACCGCGTTTCGGAGCAACGCGTCTAACGGAAGGCATAGCGCGGAGGCGCTTCGGGAACCAGCTCCTGGGGTGGAGCCGGGCCCCGGTGAAAAGAAATGACCCCGAGTCCGATAGCGAGGCGAACCCCTGCCGGAGGCGAGGGCAAGACGAGCCCATTGCCCGAGGCAGGAAGAAAGAGAAGGAAAGAGAAAATGAAGCACGCCAAATGGCTGCTGCTGGTGGCCGTGGGAATAGCTCTGGTGTTGCCCGGCTGCAAGAGGCTGGACCCCATGGCAAGTTTGGATGTCAATGCTGCGGTATACACCGAAAATCTGGCTGGGCCGATGCCGCTCTGGACCGGCGGCAAACAGCCGCAGACCCAGATCGGTACGGTGACCATGTATTGGCAGTACGACTACTACGACGAGAACGCAGACCCGGAGTACGTGAACCTGGCGCTGGTCATCAAGGCTGAAACATACAGCCCTGATTACCCGATAACTGATGCCAACCTCAACATCAGCGTAGAAAAACCGGAAGAAAAAGGCGCACCAGGGCTGTACAACTTCAACAGCTACCTGTTACCTTACCCCGACCCCTACACCGCCATCTTCTACATACCCGTCGAGGACCTGATGGAGGTTCCGTGGGAGTGCGGTGACAAGCTCTGGTTCAAGATCCACATCGCGGCCGGTGGCGAGACCGCATACCCCGGCGAGTTCGTGCCCGGCAAGCCTGGAAAGACTGCCTGGTTCAACCGGCTCCAAGTGGAGGTCACGTGCCCGGACAATGGAAACGGGCAGATCAGCGAGACGGCCTGGGGCTATGACATCAACGACCCGTTCCACTACTTCTGGCAGGCAGACCCCAAGACCAAGTGGGGTGGAGTCATACCGTTTGCACTTGGCACCGTGAAGGTAGAGGAACTCTGGGCCGGAGCGGGTCAGAACGAAACGCCGCCTGGCGTGGACATCGGCTCGGTGACGGTATGGGACGGCTGGGAAGGATCGATGCACTACGTCTACGTGAAATACGACATCGACGTTCCCGGCTGGTCTCTAATCGATGTGCACTTCGGCGCGGACCCGACCCTGCTCGACATGTACACGAGGACCAAGAAGTTTGCCCCGGGATTGCTGGGCAATACCCACACGGACCTCGGCGGGTTGCTGACCTTCGAAGAGAAGATGCTCTACAAGAGCTCGTGGGGCAACAACTTCGTGGTCGCGGCCCATGCTGTCGTCGAGCATCCGGCTCCCTGACGAACTGTAGCGGCGCCACACTAGAGGCAGCATATCACCGGAGGCGGACGCAAGTCCGCCTCCGGGCTTTTTCGGGTCGGCACGAAAAGAAGCCGGACGACACGCGTTGACTTAGGCGACTGCCCGCCTGTTCATGCGCCATGCGAAGCGCTGAAGCGGCCGTTGCAGGACCGGAGTCGTTCCGGTTCTCTGGCCACCAGCAGGTCGTGCCGCTGACCTCGGACTCAGCAGGAGCATGGAGCAGTTGCTCCGGGCAACCATCGCGCCGGAGTTCAGTCCCGCCGCGGATTGTCCCTCAGACCGCCGAGCCGGCGCACCGTGCGGCTGACGGTTTGCACGCACTTGTCCGTGTCGCCCAGAATCCTCCTGCCCGAGAACCGGAGGATGTGCCAGCCCGCCGTCGTAAGCGTGTTGTCACGCTCACGGTCGGCCTCGGCCTTATCCCGGCCCGAATGGTAGGCATCGCCATCGCACTCGATGTCCAGACTGCCGTCACGACAGAACACGGCCATGTCCAGCATGAAGCCTGTTCCCTCCTCACGCACGAAGAGCTGCCGCTCCGCCGGCAGCCCCATGTCCTTGAGCGTGAAGTAGAGCTTCTCCTCAATCGGGCTGACCTTGAACAAGTCGTTGATTTCCTGCGCGTGCAGCAGACGTTCGAGGCTGGTCGGGATGAACACGATTCTCCGCCAGCGCCGGCTCGGAATCGGGTGCGGGAGGCGCTTCAGTTCACCGAGCGCGATTCTGTAGTAGTTCGCATCGGCACGCGGATGCCTCGGTTCGTCAGGTACCAGGTCCCTCCGCTTCGCCTCGCTGATGCCACGGACGCGGGCGTACCAGTTCACGGCCCATTTCTCGTCGCCGAAGACCCTTGTCTGGTAGAAAGCGAGGTGGCGCACTTTCTCGAGCCCAGCCGGCGCGGTTCGTACCGGAATCCGGTACCAGTGTTCGGACCTCACGAGGTCCCAATCCTTCTGCCGTGTGACGATACCTACCAGGGCCGGCGTTTCGTCACCGAACACCCTGACACGCCAGACAGGCCGGCGCCCGCTCATGCCACATTGTAGGCCGCCGACGGCTGTACTCAAGACAGTCCATGCCCGGACTGCACAACTGCGAGAAGAACCGAACCTCCGCCACTGCTTGACACTGTAGCAGATTCGGATACAAGTAAGTGATGGCCGTAGACATTCATCCTGCCTCCGTAACCGTCCGGCTGGTGCCGCTGATGGCAGACACGGCCGCAGACCAATGATACCGGCAAAGAAACCGAAGGGCTGGCGCGAATACCGGAAGTCGTTCGGCGAGGCAGTCGCTGCTGTAGGCTGGCGCAGACTCCTGCTCTGGTCGGCGGTCGCAGCCCTGCCGGTTGCGCTAGCCACGAACACCTTCTGGTTGATGATACAGACGGCCCTGCCGCCGAGCACGGCCAGGAGTCTTGAGCTGGTGCCATATCTGGGGGGCATGTTCCTGGCTACGGTGGTCGGACAACTGCTTGGCCCGTATGCCGCGCTGCGCTGGGAACTGGAGAAGCTCGAGCCGGGCCACCGCGTGTGGTTCGGACAGCAGAACCCCCTGCCCGAACTCAACGGCATCCTGTGGAGCATGGGCACGGCAGAGGAGTCCGGCCGCTTCCGAGCTGCAATCTCGACTGAAGCAGAGGACTGCGCCACGGACATCCTGGACAAACGGAGGGCGAAACTCCTCACAGCTTTGAGCAGAAGCCTGGAGTCGGTGCCAAAGCTGTTCCACGTTCCCGGTGTGAACCGGAAGGAGCTTGTCGAGTTCGGCCCGGCGCCACGCGAGGATTCGCTCATCTCCCTGGCACGCGGACTTAGAGAGGTCGGTTGGGGCAAGGTCGATATGCAGCCAAGTCTGGAATGGGTGACGTTCACTCCCCTGTCCCTCGTTGGGACGCTGGTACTGCTGGTCGTCATGGTTGTTGTCCTCTCGCTCTTGCCCGCTTCCAGACCCGGGTCTGACGGGATTGATTACTTCCTCATTGCACTGGCCGGGCAGTCGCCGTTCTACCTTGCCGCCACCGCGCTCTCCATGCTGCCCAGTGCCGGTCGCCGGTCCGGCATCGTACAGTCCGCGCTTCCGACCGGCCTGCACGCCGACAGCCTTGACGAATCGCTTGCCCTGGCACGTGACCCGTTCGAGAGGATACGTCTGTTTGTCGGCGCTCTGCGGCCGTACGACCAGAAGGCCCTGCTTCAGGCCACGCACTTCGCGCTCTGGAAGACGCTGCGGGCGTGCAAGCCGGGCCCACGTGCCCGCGCCTAGCGTCCACAGCCAGGCCCTGACCTCATTTTCACCGTTGTCCGCTGCTCCACATCGTCGCGGGCCCGCTGAAGCCGGACTGAGCGGAGTCCAGAATCCCGCGGAAGGACCCGAGCATCCGACCCGTGCGCGTTTGACTTGGAGCCGGGCAGCGGTATGCTGGCCGCGTGGCCCTGAGAATCCCGCTCTACGACACCGTTACCGAGAACCGGCAGTTCGCCGCTGACTTCCACGCCACCCTGGACCGCATCCTGGCCTCGGGCCGCTTTGCCCTGGGTGGCGAACTGGCTGGGTTCGAGGCTGCACTCGCCGACTACTGCGGAACCGGCACGGCAGTCGGCGTGAAAAGCGGTACCGACGCGATAGTCCTCACGTTGAAGGCCCTCGGCATCGGGCCCGGCGACGAAGTAGTCACGACCGCCTTCACTTTCTTTGCCAGCGTCGAGGCCATCCTGCAGGTTGGCGCCAGGCCGGTCTTTGCCGACATCGACCCGAAGACGCTCTGCCTTGCGCCGGACGCGTGCGCGGCCGCCTTCACGCCCGCGACCCGGGCTCTCCTGCTCGTCCATGTGTTCGGGCACTGCGCCGACATCGGATCGTTCCAATCCCTCTGCGAGAAGAGCAAAATCGCGCTGGTCGAAGATGCAGCGCAGGCCATCGGTGCAACATGGAACGGCTGCAAGCTCGGCTCGCTCGGCCGGGCCGGAACCTTCAGCTTCTACCCGACCAAAAACCTCAGTGCGCTGGGCGATGCGGGCGCGGTAGTTACCTCAAATGAGGAACTGGCTGAGCGGTTGCGACAGCTCCGGTCCCACGGCCGCGACGCGACCGGGCGCCATACCAGCCTTGGCACCAATTCGCACATGGACGAACTGCAGGCCGCCTTCCTGCGTCTGAAACTCGACAAACTCGATGCAGAACTGGCACGGAGGCGCGAACTAGCCACGCGCTACAACGCTGGCCTGCCACATGATGTCCGAATCGTGACCGGCGCCGAAGGCTGCCTTTCGAACTACCACCAGTACGCAATCCGGACCGACCGCCGGGATGCGCTCAGGCAGTTCCTCCTCGAACAGGGAATCGGCACCGGCGACTACTACCCGGTGCCGGCGCACAGCGAGCCCGCCGCCGCCGTAGCCGGGCCGTTCCCACCTCTGCCCGAGACCGACCGCGCCAGCAGGGAAGTGCTTACCCTTCCGGTACGGCCAAGCCTCACCGACGAACAGCAGAAGACGATTATCGTCGCGGTCCGGCGGTTCTTCGCCGGCGGGAACGTGCCCCGATTCCGCTGAGGAATCGGGATCGCGTCCCGGGCCGCGTCGAATTGTCCTTAGTCGGGATCGTGTCCTGAGTCGGGCCGGCGCCGGCTTCGAACTGCTTCCTGCTTCTGCTCGGCTGCCTCGCCAATCTGCCTGAGCAGTTCCAGATTCTCCTCGGCCTCTTTCTGGTCGAGCACCTGAATGGCAAACCCGGCGTGAACGATGACGTAGTCGCCGACCTTGACATCGGGCGTCATCATGATTGACACTTCCCGCTGTATCCCCCCAACTTCGCCAACGGCATCCGTCCCGTTTACCGAGACAAGCCGGAGCGGAACCGCAAGGCACATGGTCAGACAAAGTGCGAACGCCGAGGTGCAAGCGCCGAAGTCCCGGACCCGGCATTCGGCGTTCGGCGTTCGGAGTTCGTACTTTCTGTCATGTCTTCAGCGGCTTCTTCTCCGCGGCGGGGAACAGGACGTTGTTCAGAATCAGTCGGTAGCCGGGCGAGCTCTTGTGCAGCGACAGGTCGGTCGGCGGGTCGCCGATCCGGTGCGCAAAATCCTCCGGGTCGTGACCGCCAAGGAAGGTGAAGGTACCCTTGCCGAAGTTCCCATGGATGTACTTGACTTCCTCGGTGTTTGCCACTTCGCCCAGTATGAGCACGTTCTTCTTGACCCTGGCCCTTCGGAATCCGCAGTTCTGTCCGAGGAACTCCTTGACCAGCCCTACATGGTTCTGAACCAGCATACATGGTACCGGGTCATACTTGGCCGAGAAGTCGAACAGTGAGAAGTAGACGTCGGGCCCCCGCGCGGTCGACTCGTTATAGGTATCGATGTCAGAATGCTCGTAGACCATGGGGTCAGTGATGACACTGAAGTTCTCGAATGCAAGGCAGCCGGTGAAGTCGAGCTTTGACGCGTACGCCGGGTCGACCGGGTCGCCGTCGAACACCGGGCCGCAGATGTCGGTCTTGCGTGCCGCCCAGGCGATGTCCGGCGTGTCGGTGGCCGAACACATGGCGAACATCATACCTCCATCCGATACATACTGACGGAGCAGTTCGGTGACTGCGAGCTTGAGTCTGCTTACCTTCGTGAACCCGAGTTCGGCCGCAGTCCTGGTGTTGATCGCCACCTCCGCCTGATACCACGGCTGGTCCCGGTAAGAAGCATAGAACTTGCCGTACTGCCCGGTGAAATCCTCGTGGTGGAGGTGCAGCCAGTCGTACTGGGCAAGCTTGCCCTGCATCACCTCCTTGTCCCAGAACACGTCGTACTTGATGCCGGCATAGTCCAGTACCAGCCGCACCGCGTCGTCCCACGGGTCTGCGGTCGGCGGCGCGTAGACCCCGATACGCGTCGCCCGCTCCAGCATCACCGATTCCATGTTGCTCTTCTCGATTGTCGAGCGTATCTGGACGACGTCGTCCGGCCCGACCGTCTGAAAGGTCACGCCGTTGAGATTGCAGTCACGTATTGCCTGCTGCTCCGGCGGAAAAAGAAAAGACCCGCCCCGGTAGTTGAGCAGCCACTCGACCTCCCGGCCGCGATGGAGCAGCCTGTAGACAACGCCATATGCCTTGAGATGGCCGGTCTGGGTCAGGTCCATCGGTATCAAGACCATCTGCTGGGCCATCAGCACTGCTGCCGGCAGCAGGACCAGAGCAACACATAGGCCGAGCTTTGGATTGCGGGAGCGCAGCTCCCGCTTTGTCGTGCGGTTCTGGAAAAGCGGCAGCCCTGCTGCCGGAGTCCAAGGCGCTGCGGGCCGCTCTGTATCGTGTTTCAAGACAGGATGTGCGTTCCGGCTTTGCCAGCCAGCGCATCGGCCAGGTGGTCAGGGTCGGTGATGACGACCTCCTTGCCGCCGCGCTCAAGAAAATCGAGGGCTGCCTCGACCTTCGGCCCCATGCTGCCGGACGGAAATTGCCTGGCATCAAGATAGCTCTTCATCTCCCTAGCTGAGACGCACCCCAGAGCCGTCTGGTTTGCCTGCCCGTAGTTCAGGTAGACCTGTTCGACCGCAGTGGAAATCACAAGCCTCTCGGCGCCAATCTCCCCCGCGAGGAGGCTTGAAGCCAGGTCTTTATCTATCACGGCGGCGACGCCCTTCAGGTCTTCTTCATTTCTAACAACCGGGATGCCACCGCCGCCGCAGGCAACCACGACCGCGCCGGCGCGTAGCAGTGACTCGACTTCCGGCTTCTCCACGACGTCCACCGGCCGCGGCGAGGGAACCAGCCGCCTGAAGCCGCGGCCCGCATCCTCGCGCAGGACCCAGCCCAGCTCCCTCTCCAGCTTCGCAGCCTCACCCTTCGTGTAGAACGGCCCGATCGGTTTGGACGGGTTCTGAAACGCAGGGTCAGCCGCATCCACAACCACCTGCGTGACCAGGGTCACCACCGGCTTGGCGATGCCCCGCCGCCTGAACTCATTGTCGAGCGACTGCTGTATCATGTACCCGATCTCAGCCTGGGTCTGCGCATTGCATGCATCGAGCGGTATCTCCGGCAACCGGTTGCGGGCAAGGTGCGAACGTATGAGCAGGAAGCCGACCTGGGGACCGTTGCCGTGGGTGACGACGACTTCGTGGCCGGCCGCAGCGATGTCGGCGATGTGCCGGCAGGTTTCTGCGGTGGTCGCGAGCTGGTCCGCGAACGAACTCCGGTCCTTCGACCGAATGAGCGAATTGCCGCCGATGGCAAGCACAGTGATGGCACTCATCAGGCATACAGGTTATCACACCGGCCAGAAGAATCAAGACCACCAGGCGCGGACAAAGCACGAATGACGAAGCACGAAATCCGAATGAAGCTCGAATGAGGCACGAGCCGAATCCAGTCATTCGGACTTCGATCTTCATTCGGGCTTGATTCGTCATTCGGACTTCGGATTTCGAGTTTTCGTGATCCATTCCCGCTTGCTTGCTATCGCAGGGAGTCGGGCTAGAATAGAGGCGGAGGCGGGTCGGACGGTCGCCCCTTTACGGGGAGGAAAGTCCGAGCACCCAGGGCGAGGCACTCGTCAAGAGCGAGGCTGCGGGCCGGCGACGGCCCGTGGACGGAAAGTGTCACAGAAACCATACCGCCGCGCCTTCGGGCGCGGTAAGGGTGAAAAAGTGCGGTAAGAGCGCACTATTCCGAATGGCGACATCCGGGATGGAAAAACCCTGCCCGGTGCAAGACCAACATGAGAACCGGACTGGCCCGGTCCATTCAAGTTCTCGGGTAGGTCGCTTGAGACATGCGGGCAACCGCATGCCCAGATAAATGACCGTCACCCGGGCGGGGACATGATCCAATTGTTCTCAATTGGGATCGTGTCCCAGGCCCGTGCGTACAGAACTCGGCTTACAGACCCGCCTCCAAGGATAGGTAGAGGTAGAGGTTGAGGTTAAGGTTAAGACCCTTGCCTCTACCTTTGCCTTTGCCTTGTTCTTTGCTAGTCTTGTTCGACAATCTGGAAGAACGGCGGAAGACCGCGTGCGCACTTGCGCACAAACGGTTGCAGCCAAGCGCTGCACAGGGAAAGCCGTGAGAAACGGCTGCGGTCCCACCCACTGTGAGCGGCTCCCCCGCTCTGTCACAGCCACTGGCTGTCTGGTTGACCAGTTTCTAGTTCCCAGTTTGTAGTTCCTGGTTCCAAGACTATGAACCACAAACCAGAAACCATGAGCCTCGTTGGCCGGAAGCTGGGAAGGCGACAGAGCTTGCCGCAAGCCAGGAGACCTGTCCGCCGCCTCCTTGAAGGTTTGACTTGTGAGGAAAGGAAACCGAACCATGACGAAGTCAGAAGTCAAAGGCCAAAAGCCAAAAGGCAAAACTGCCGAAGCGGCTTGCCTGATGCTCGTTCTGGCGTGTGCCGCATCGGCGGCGACGCTGCGCGGAGTGGTGCGGGATGCGGTCACGGGCGAGCCGGTCCCCCACGCCCTCATCCATGCCCCGGAAACGGAAGAGAACGCGGTTGCCGACTCGACCGGCGCTTTCGAGCTGGCGCTCATCTCGGGCGCCGCCCACGTGACGGTGCTGGTATCAAGGGTCGGCTACGGCGAGAAGGAGTACGACGACCTGGACGCTTCCCTCAAAGCGACTCTCTACCTGCATCCCAGTCCGGTTCGACTGAAAGGGATCACCGTCACCGCATTCCGCACTCCGAGTCCAGTTGCGAAGTCCGGCCCGGTGTCCATCGTCGAAGTCGGCGAGTCTGGTGCCAAGGGACGCACTAGCGTGGCGGAACTGCTCACAGGCTTGCCGTCTGCCTTCATCAAGGACTACGGCAACCTGGCCATGGTCGGCCTGCGCGGGGCCGATGCCGAGCAGACGCTCATCCTGCTCGACGGTGTCCGCCTCAACTCGGCCCAGGACAATCTGTTCGACCTGACGACCCTGCCGCTCTCCTCGGCGCAGCGCGTGGAAGTAGTCAGGGGCAACAACTCGGCCCTCTACGGCGCGAACTCCATCGGCGGCCTGGTTAACATCATCCCGCCCGAACCGGAACGACTCGGAGCAAGGGCGACCGCCGGCCTTGGTTCTCTCGGCAGGCGGTATCTGCAGGCCACTCACACGAACTGGTCCGACCCGCTTGGCTATGTCGTTGCTCTGAGCCTGGACCGCACCGGCGGCAGTTTCACCTATCGCGACACGGCCGACTCGGTACGCGAACGCGTGAACGCCGACATCGGCTCTCAGGATGTCATGGCGAAAGGCGTCTACGCGCAGGGCCGGCACCGGGTATCGCTGCTCGGCCAGTACAACGTAACGCGACGCGGTGTACCGGGACCGACTTCGTGGCCCGCAGACAGCGCGCGCATGGATGACTTCCGCGGAATCGCGCACGTTGCCTATGACCTGCAAGAGACTGACAACGCCCGCCTCGAATCGCGGCTCTACCATCACCAGTCCTGGCGCCACTACCAGAACCCCGACACCCTCGCATGGGTCAACGACACGCATGTCACCACTGTATCGGGCATCACTGCCAAACAGACAGCACACTTTGCCGGCTGGATGACCGGTGTTGTTGGTCTCGAAGGCGAACGTGCGCAGTTCCGCAGCTCGGCTATCGGCGTTCCGCAGCGCTGGACCGGCTCGGGCTGGGCCGAAGCGCGCCTCCGCTGGCACCGCTTCGACATCGTCCCGATGGCAAGGTTCGACTGGCTGAGCGACTCGCGCAAGCAGCCCGACTCCTCACTGACGCGCTCCAACACCCGCGTCGTCAGCCCGAAGCTAACGCTCACCTACTCGGGCCCGGACTGGTTTGACCTCTATGCCTCTGTCGGTCGTTCGTTTCGCACCCCGACTTTCAACGAGCTCTACTGGCCCGAGGACCCATGGACCAGAGGCAACCCGCAACTGAAACCGGAATGGGCGACGAGCATCGACCTGAACGCGGCGGCCCGTTACGGTTCATCCGTCTCCGGCCGGCTCGGCGTCTGGCACTCGTCCCTGACCGATCTCATCCAGTGGCAACCCGACTCGGCCTTCGTGTACCGGCCGGTCAATCTCGACACCGCGACCATCACCGGTTCCGAGCTGGAGCTGACCGTGAACTCGAAGCACCTGCGGGTAGTCGGCCATGCCGCCTACATGCTTGCCCGCTCCCACGACAAGGACCTCATCTACCGTCCGCGGCTCAGCCTCGCGGTATCGCATCTGCTCCGATGGCGGCTCGTGCAGTTGAGCTGGGATGTACGCCGGACCGGCGAACGCTACACCGTTCCGGACAACACCGACTCACTGCCAGGCTTCTTGCTGTTTGACGTGGGGATCGGCTTCACGCCGACACTCGGCCGGCTGGAGACCGCCCTGCGCGGCGGGGTCCGTAACCTGCTCGACCGGCAGTATGAGGTGATGAAGGGATACCCGGTACCGGGCCGGAACTGGTACGCGGAACTGGAACTGAAGCTCTAGCGCCCGGGCGCTTTGGAGTGCGGGAGCGGAAGCTCCCGCTTCTCTTTGCTGGAGTCAACGGCCGCCATCACCGGTCCCGCCGGCCCAGCCAGGTCCGCGAGGTACGACACCTTAAGAGAATTGAACTCGGGCAGGTTTTTCTTTGCCACCGGTTCGGCGCGCGGCGGAATCACCTTCAGAGGATTGACCGGCTTCCCGCCCTGCCTCACCTCAAAGTGCAGGTGCGGACCGGTCGCGTCGCCGGTCATGCCCACGTAACCGACGGTCTGACCCTGGCGGACGCGACGACCGCCTCTGATGCCCGCGCCGTAGCGAGAGAGATGACCGTAGCGCGAAGAAAGCCCCCCGGCGTGCTTCACCTCAACCAGATTGCCGTAACCACCCAGTCGCTGAGCAATGGTGACCGTTCCGTCGGCGATCGCGCTCACCGGCGTGCCGGTCGGCGCGCCATAGTCCACGCCGTGATGCTGCCGGTATACCCGGTGGATGGGATGGAAGCGCTTGCCGAAGCGCGACGTCACGTTGATGAACCTCAGCGGCGAGCGGAGCACGCTCTTGCGCAGCGACTGCCCCTTCTCGTTGTAGTAGTCCGAGTACCCGGATGGGCTCCGGTAGTAGAACCCGCGGAAGTCACCGACCTTACCCTTGTAGTGAACTGCATAGACCCGGCCGTCCTTGTACGGCTTCGCATCCACGAAGTACTTGTCCAGCAGGATCTCAAACGAGTCCCCTTCGTTCACTTCGGTCAGGAAGTCCACTTCGTAGCTCAGAATCTCGGCGAAGTTCACTATGAGCGCCGGTGTCTCCCCCATGTCGATCATCGAGTTCCAGAGCGAGCCCTTGATCGCCCCGCGCAAGACCGTGCGCATCGTGTCCACCGGCTTCGTCTCCTTGACCGCTGCTGTTCCACTGGAATCGAATCGCACGCTGTACGATGTCACCGGGTCCTTGCTGTAGGTGAGTCCGGTCAGTGCCAGACCCTGGTAAGTGAACGTGACCTTGTCGCCGGCCGCCATTCTCCGGAAGTTGAAGTTGGTCTTGGCAAGGGCCGCGTGGACATCATTGATGCGGTCTTGAGACAAACACCAACGAGACAGAACAGCTGCAAGCACCTCTCCCCTGCCCAGACTGTCGTGAACCGTGCATACGGAATCCGAACACGGCACTTCCGGCCCGCAAACCGGGCGCTTCACCGTCAGGCGTCGAACCACCAGAAGCCCGGCCCCAACCAAAACGAGCCCCAGCACTGCGACAGCCGCGCGTCCAATGAGTGCGGCTCGTCTGGTCCGCCCGGCGGGTCCTGGCAGCCGCTCCATCCCGCCTATCGAAGCACGTCCGGCCCGACCTGAGCCGGAACGCCCGTGAAGGAGAACATGCTGGTTGGGACGCTTGGTGACTTCTTGGGGTTGCCGCTGTTCTGCACCAGTCGGAGAAGCCTAGCGATTACTCGACCGCAAGGCAACCTTGGCGGACACCCCGCAGACGAAGCATCCTGCCTCCGGACCGACCCGGTGCCGGCGCTAGCCGGGTAGGTCCTCTTGAATCGTGATGCCGGCCTTCACGGCCGCGACCACATCCGACGCGCGGCCAAAGACCGTGGCATCATCGGTCACGCCCAACCGGGACGTATCGCATTCGGGACAGGCGTGGAACGTAACCGCGAAGTTACCGCGCAGAGCCCAGCCTTCGAGCAGCGTCTTCTCGCCCTTCTCTCCCTGTATGACAAGATAGAGCATCTCCGGCAGCTCGACCCTGACGTAGGGCGCCACGGTCCCGCATTGCACGCAGGGTCGCTGGGTGCGAGTCCCGACCTCACGCCGCGCCTTCTCCCGCACCTCATCGGGCAGGTCATGAGGTTCCCAGATGCGCACCAGTTGCCGCCCTCCACCCGGGCCCGACCCTTCGGCCATCATCAGCCAGATGTGCTGCAGGGCAGGATTGCCGTCGTGAACGCTGTAGACATAGCGGGCCCGCTCTTCACCGGTCAGCAGCTCATGCGCGCGTCTCTCCTCCAGTGCGGCAGCGGCAATCGTGTCCCGCCTGAGCTTCACCCGCCGCCGCCCTTCGGCGATGAACCCGGCCAGCTCATCGTCTTCGTAGCGCAGCTTGGGGTCCATGTAGCGGAACAGCATCTTGATGCGATAAAGGGCGGTACGGTCGAAATAGAAGATAGCAGGCCAGGCAACCACGTAAGCGAGACCGCGGACTATTCCGACCAGGACGTCGAGCGACAGCTCCGGCGCGGACCGGTATTCGCCGTCAAGGTAGTAGAGGCTGAGGTGATACAGCGTCGCAATCAGGATGCCGGCCAGGAGCCAGAACGCGAAGAGCGGGACCGCAGCCGCCGCCAGTCTTGCGGCAAGTTCGGCGTCAAACACCGCCCCTCCTTACGGCTACGAACTCGCAGGATATCGGCAACCCGGCTGCCTTGATGACGGCAGGACGCATTTGTAACTCGTGACAAGCATAGGTATCCACGGGGCGCTAGTCAAGTCGAAGAACGCCGCCCCGAATACCGGACGGGCGGCCGCCAAAGCACCCACGGAGTTCGGCATCTCCAACACCTATTCTCGTGTCTCTGCGTGGCTTCACCTCGGCTCGTCCCTTCGCCTCGCTTGACTTGGGGGCGGCTACCCAATAGAACTTACCGTGCCTGCAGTCAGGTCTACTCATCGCTGGCGGCTGCCGACGCCGCCTCCCGCAGAAGTGTCCGCGCTCAGCCGCGAGCTGGAGCTTCCGGAACTGGCGGTGGACCTGCTCCTCCGACGCGGATATTCCAGCGCCGACGAAATCCGTTCATTCCTAGAGCCCTCGCCTGCACGGCTGCGCAAGCCCGACCTGCTGCCCGACATCGTCCCCGCGACCGAACGCATCATCGCGGCCATCAACCGCCACGAGCGCATCCTCATCTACGGAGACTACGACGTTGACGGTGTGACCGGTACGGTCCTCCTGGTATCGACCTTGAGCAGCCTCGGGGCCGAAGTCCTCTACTACCTGCCTCATCGTGAGGCCGAGGGCTATGGTTTCTCAGCGAAGGGGCTCGAGTATGCGGCCGAGAATGGCGCCAGGCTCATCGTCACCAACGACTGCGGCTCGAACGACATCTTCACGCTGGCCGCGGCAAAAGAAGCCGGAATCGACGTCATCGTAACCGACCACCATGAGATCGCGAACCGGAGAGTCCAGAGTCCAGAATCCAGAAACCAGAATGCAGAGTGCCTGACCCCGGAACCCGCAGCCAATCTGCAATCTGCAATCTCCAATCTGCAATCTGAAATGCCTCTGGCCTTGGTCAATCCCAAGCGGGCGGATTCGCAATACCCATTCCGCGAACTGGCCGGCGTGGGCGTGGCGTTCAAACTCGCCTGGAGCGTGCTCTCTGCCCTGAATCGTCCCAAGGAAGAGCTCATCGCCCTGCTCGACCTTGTCGGCCTCGGCACCATCGCCGACATTGTCCCGCTGGTTGACGAAAACCGTATCCTCGCCCGCATCGGCCTCAACGCCATCCGTCGCAGCCCGCGTCCCGGCATACAGGCATTGCTCAAGGTCGCGGGCATCGCCGACCGTCCGCTCTCCGGTTACAGCATCGGGTTCATGCTCGGCCCCCGCATCAACGCCGCAGGGCGCGTGGGCCATGCCGAACTCGCCGTCCGGCTCCTTCTCACCAAAGATGGGTCAGAGGCCGCAGAACTCGCCGCCGAACTCGATAACCTCAACCGCTCGCGCCAATCGTTGGAGGAACGTATTCTCAATCAGGCGACCGCGCTGATTGAAACCGGCAAGCTCGCCGACCGCCGGGCCATGGTCGTGGCTGCTGAGGGCTGGCACGTTGGTGTCATCGGCATCGTCGCGGCCAAGCTGGTGGACCGCTTCTCGCGGCCATGCATCGTGGTCGCCCTCAAAGACGACCGGGGCAAAGGCTCGGGCCGCTCCGTGACCGGCTTCAACCTCCATGCCGCGCTCACGGCCTGCTCCGAGCATCTGACGGCGTTTGGCGGACACAAGTACGCGGCGGGAGTCAGCCTCGCGCGCAGGAATCTCGCGGGTTTCAGTGCCGCGCTGGCCGACTACGCGGACGCCCTGCCCGAGGAGGTCTTCGAACCGACACTTCACATCGACGTGGTCGCGCCCATCGATCGGATCGACGACGCGCTCCTCAACGCCCTTGAGAAGTTCGAACCGTTCGGCCCGGACAACTCCGAACCGCTCTTCGCCTCGCTTGACTGTGAGGTCGTCGGCTATCCGCGCAAGGTCGGGAAGAACCACCTCAAGCTCTCGCTCCGGGCCGGCGAACGGGCACTCGAGGCTATCGCGTGGGGTCGCAGCGCGGAAATCGTCAACCTCGGCGGGGACATGACCCAATCGTCCTCGATTGGGATCGTGTCCCAAGCCGATGACAAGGTCAAGTCCGGAGCCTCAACCTTGACCTCGACCTCAACCTCGGCGAAGCTCGACATCTGCTACTCTGTCTCGCGGCGCACCTGGAACGGCCGCACCTCCACCCAGCTTACTCTACGCGACTTCCGTACAGCCGAAGGCAATAGCGAAGTCCGAAGCACAAATGACGATTCAAGCTCGAAGCCCGAGTGACGGAAACTCGATGCTGCCTTCCGAACCCCGCATTCTGACTCCTGCGCTGTCTGAGTCATGAACACCGACTGGCAACTGAGGACTGCAGACGGCGTTGACTGCTTCGAGTACTCGCCTGACCCGAGGCTGGTGCTCGCCTTCTTCACCCGCCGCGGCGGCGTATCGCGCGGCCCCTACGAATCGCTCAACACCTCGTTCGCGGTCGGCGACGAGGACCGCAACGTCGAAGAGAACCTCACCCGTATTCGGCATGCGCTCCAGCTTCCCGCAATACAGACCATGAAGCAGACGCACTCAGACACGGTCCTGACTATCGCGGGCGGCCCGGTTCTGGCTGAAACCCTCATCGGTGACGCCTGCATCACCGGCCAGGCCGGAATGGGACTCGGCTTGAAGGTCGCAGACTGCCTGCCGGTGTACGTCTACGCGGAAAACTCAAGCTGTATTGGCATCGCCCATTGCGGCTGGCGTGGCACAGCGGCGAAGCTGGCCGAGAAGACCGCCCGCGAGATGTCTCGCCACTTCTCCGTCCCGCTCAGCTCCCTCCGCTTCGCGCTCGGCCCCTGCATCTGTCCGAACTGCTACGAAGTCGGCGCAGACGTCCGGAGCGAATTCAGCAGGGAGTTCGCCAACGCGGACGCGTTCTTCACACGCAGTGAGACACCGAAGGCACAAACCTCACAAAACAGGGATGGAACGGCGGAACGTCCGGATCCTGCACTTGATCCCTTGAGCCCTCGATCCCTCGATCCCTTCCCCAAGTACCGTCTCGACCTCCGCGCCGCAAATCGGTGGCTCCTGATGAAGCTGGGACTGCTGGAAACACGGTCCATCGCGCTCTGCACTTACGAAGACGGCAGGCTCTTCTACTCGGCCCGCCGCGACCAGGTCACCGGCCGCAACCTCGCCGTCATCGCCCTCCGCTAGACGGGACTCCACCACTAAGGCACCAAGAGAACCGACGGGGATCGCGGATAGTCAAGAAGACACCGAGGCACTCGGCAGTCCATCCTGTTTGTCGCCGGAGTTTCACCAGTCGCGACTGACTGAGGTCGGAAACAAGAAGCCGGAGTTGAACATCTCCGGCTTTCCCTTTGTCCTCCGGCTCTCACCGAAGGACTCATCGGGTTTCGGGACTCTCAGGAGCCCTCGTATAATTATCACTGAGGACCGCCCACGCGTCAACCCTGCAGAATCAAGAAGCTACCAACCACTGATGAACGCAGATGTCCGGGCAGATAGTATCCCGGTCCGATGATATCCGCAGATTGCGCAGATGACGCAGATTCCCGGCGCGGGACATGACCGGAAAACGGGGATTGTCCCGCTTTCGTCCGCGGCCGTGTCCCGAGTCTCGCCTGAACAACGTGGACGCGCCACTTCCTTCGGAAGCAGGCAGAATCTGACAGCCTATTCGAGGCGGCCGGCACCCTCCCAGTTTAGTATATGTCCCATCCAAATCCGGCCTTCCAATCTCCTAACTTCACTATTCTCAATTCATTATTCACTATTGCCGTATCTCCCCTATCCCGTCCCCCAGGCTATTCTGGAGACTATTCGGCAAGCTGCCCGGAAAGCAGCTCAGGAGGCAGCCTGGCAGGCTATCCGGCGGGGAGTTCGGAGAGCTATCTCGCCTGCTGTTCGGTCAACTGCGGGGCGAACTATCCGGAGAGGAACTCGGCGAGCTGCTTGGAGAGCAGCAGGGACCGCAGTCGGGCGGAGTCTCCCTCAGAGTGCCCGGAGAAGAGCCGGGCAGAGAGCTCGGAAAGCAACCCGCCAGGCAGTTTGGCAGGCAGTCTGGAGAATTGCTGGGAGGACTATTGGGCGGAGAGCTTGCCGGGTTCCCGGACAGGCCGCTTGGCCGGCTCTGAGCGCAGGCTGTTTCCTGAGCACGAGTTTCCGGATGGCTTGTGCCTGAGCTTGCGCCTGGGCTCAGAGGGAACGGCCGCGTATGAATGTGGCAGCGGCTGTTCGGTTGCAGGCCGGTCGAACACCACACAGGACCGGACCGAGACCCCGGCCGAGGTATTCGGCAGGGACAGCGGAGGCAATCCCGGGAGCAGTCCGGGGGCAAGCCCCGGGCATGCCCCTGTTAGCACCAGACGCAAACACAGATGTCAACGAGTTAGGCATTGACACAGAGTAACTTAGACAAAGATCACTCACAGGATGTTAGCAGACTTGGCTAACACCCTCGGGTCAGAACTCGCGTTTCCCTTTCCCGTCCAGAACACCGCCCCGTGGAGGCCCAAGGTGAGAAGTGTTTTTCCGGGCATCATCGCCCTCCGGCTTGGCGCCGACGGGCGCGGGGCGGCCGCGAGCCAGCCCTTTGCTGTCTGCTGCCTGCCTCTCCTCGCGCGCTAGCGCGCCACCACCGCCTTCTTCACCGACCGGAAGCCCGGCGTGTCTAGACCGTTGAAGTAGACCCCGGCCTTGGGATGGTGCACCTGCCTGCCCATCGCGTCGAAGATGACGCACGATCCAAGTCGCTTGACGCAACACGCCGCGGACAGAATCGTCTGCGAGAAACTCTTAGTTGTTCGTCCATCGTTCATCGGCTCCTCGACTCCCGTCATCGAGTCGCGGATGACCGAGATGCTCGCGCTTGCGTAGTTCGGCACGTACACCCGGTTCTGGACCGGGTTGTGGGTGAGTATCTGGGGCGCATTGCCGACCGGGATGGTAGCCATGACCGAGTTCGTCGCGCATCTGATGATTGAGACGTTGCGGGCGTTGTAGTTCACGCAGTACACCTTGCTGTTCAGCGGGTTGTAGAGGATTGCCACCGGGCCGGCCCCGACCGTGAGCGTGGCGATGGCCGAGTCCGTCCCGCAGTCTATCACCGTCACGCTGGCGCCCTGGTTCGCGCAATACACCCGGTTGTGCTTGGCGTCATAGCAGAGGGCGCACGGGCTCGTACCGGCAGGAACCGTAGCGAGGACTGCGTTGGTCGCACCGTCGATTACGGTCACGTCGTTGCTGCCGCCGTTCGCGCAGTAGACCTTGTTGTTCTGCGGGTTGTAGCAGAAGGCACAGGGATTCGCACCCGCGGTCACCGTCGCGACAACCGAATCGGTCGTTCCGCTAATCACGCTGACGCTGGCCCCCAGGCTGTTCGCGCAGTAGACCTTATTGTTCTGCGGGTTGTGGCAGAGCGCATAAGGCCCGTTTCCCACCGGCACGGTAGCTATGGCCGAGTTCGTAACGCCGTCTATCACGGTAACGCTGGAGCTCAGGTTGTTGGCGCAGTAGACCTTGTTGTCCAGCAGGTTGCAGCAGAGCGCCCGGGGACGGGTGCCTGCGCTCACGGTTCCCACGAGACCGTTGGTTGCTCCGTCAATCACGGTCACGCTGGCGTCGTCATAGTTCCCGCAGTATACCTTGTTACTCACCGAGTCGTAGCAGAGCGCAAAGGGATGAGCCCCGACCGACACGGTCGTCAGGACGATGTTCGTCGCGCCATCCACCACGGCCACTTTGTTGACGCTCCAGTTCGCGCAATAGACCTTGTTATCCTGAACGTTGTAGCATGTGAAAGTCGGACCGGACCCGGGGTCCAGTGATATCGTCGTCTCCAGCCACTGCGCGCCGGCTGCCGTCAGGCAGCAGCAGATACACAGGACTGCACTTGCGGTCTTCACGGCACCTCCTTACGTCGGGATGACTGCAGAGCTGCTTTCCGAGCTTGATGCGAGCGACTCCACGGACTACTCCTCGTAGTAGTCGACCTCCTCCTCCAGCGGCGTGACTCCGTAGGAGATGGCAATACGGTGGGAGGCGCCGAGCCTGCCGTAGGGCGCAAAGGCGTAGTCTACTCCGATGCCATGCCAGGATAGACCCAGCCCGGCCCGCAGGCCCGAGAAGCCGCCATAGTCAGACCCGGTGCGATAGCCAAGCCTAATCGCAAGAAGCTCAACCGGACGGCATTCCACACCGGCCGCGATGCCCACGGGCGGGGACATGACCGAATTGTCCGACAATTCGGATCGTGTCCCAAGCCCCTCCCCGGAGAAGATGGCATCCACGGCCACCCCGACGATGCTATAGTCGTAGCGCGCGCCCAGCCGCGCCTGCCAAGGCAGATCGTAGCTTTCCTGGTAGAGCTTGCCCTGGGTCCCGACGTTTGTGACCGACGCGCCTGCCTTCAGTCCTTTAAGCGGCGTCTTGTACATCGCCCCTGCGTCGAACGCCACGGCCGAGGTCGAGAGGCTCTCGTGCTGCTGGTGGATGAACTCGACGCCGAGGCCAAAAGAGAAGTCCGAGACGTTCC
The DNA here is from genome assembly GCA_002347155.1 of Caldifarciminota bacterium UBA2258. Classification (GTDB taxonomy): domain Bacteria; phylum Hydrothermota; class Tepidihabitantia; order Tepidihabitantales; family Tepidihabitantaceae; genus UBA2258. The sequence continues at coordinate 1,023 of DDXO01000109.1, read as the reverse complement.
GGCCATAGCCGAGGTTCAAGGACCAGTCTGCCGCCGAGACCATGTAGCCGGGGATGGTCTCGCCCCGGATGTTGATGCCCTGGATTCCACCCGAGCCCCAGTAGTCAAGCGCCAGCCCGAACTTGCCCAGCTCCTCGGTGCCGTACGCGCCTGCTAAGTACTCGTGGTTCATGCCGAGGAGCCACTGGTTATGCGAGAGCAGGGCGCTGTAGGTGGGCGGGTTAGCCAGCCCGGCCGGGTTGTAGAACAAAGCCGAGGCGTCGTCGATGTAGGCCACTGCCGCCTCGCCCATGCCGCACACCCGCGGCCCGACCGGTATCTTCAAGAATGCCGCGCCGGTGTTCGCCAGAGCCAACGCCGGCAGAAGGAACAGAAGGACGGTTGTATGTCTCACTTTGCCTCCTGGAAGAGAGATCGGAATTCACCACCAAGACACCAAGGCACAAAGAGGACTTCGGGCTCCGGAATTCTGAACTCTGGTCTCTGGATTCTGAACTCTGGACTATCCGCGAAAATGGGGACAGCCCCGCTTTCCGAGCCACAAACATCCGCGTTGGCCTCTGCGGCCCCTGTCAAACAGCACATCTGTGTTAATCCGTGGTTCATCTCGCCGCTCCTACCGGATCACCGACAGTTTCCCGACCTTGCTCGCCTTGCCGTCGGCCGTGACTACCAGGTAGACATAGATGCTGCTGGCCACTTTGGCATCCCACTTGAGGTGGCCATCTCCGTTCTCGGTCGCGCTCCAGACCGTTTGTCCTGACGCGTCGTAGACAGTCACGCGCGCACCTTGAGATAGCCCCTGGAAGTGAATAGCGTCGTGCTCGGGATTCTGGTGTGGCTTGAACGGTATCGGCACGACCCGGAACGAGTCGAGGCTCTGGTGTGGCTCCGCACTGCTCACAACGACTGCGAAGCTGTCCTGCACGCTGAAGCCCAGCGTATCCGTGGCAGTGACAAAGACCCAGCCGCTGTAGTCATCGGGCAGGGCACCGGCGCGTAGAACCAAAGCCAGCGTGCATT
>DDXO01000096.1 GCA_002347155.1 Caldifarciminota bacterium UBA2258 | reverse complement strand
GCGAAGGGTCTTTGCACTCGAAGATTCTTCGGCGTCGAACGTCTCAGAGTGACAAACATTTCCTGCTCTCATTAGTATATGCTTCAACACGGCCCCGGACGAGCGGTCCGGCGGCTGACAGCATGCACGCGAGTCAGAGAGAGGAGTAAAGGTGAACGGACTGTGTTACTGGGAGATACCGTCAACCAACGTCGCGAAGTCGAGCGAGTTCTACGCGGAGCTGTTCGGCTGGAAGATGGCGCCGTCGAGCGACGGTTATATGATGTTCCAGGCAAAGGGCGGGCTGGGCGGCGGGATTCAGAAGGTGGAGAGGTCGCCGGGCCAGGGCGTGATGGTGTACATTGAGGTGAAGGACATACCGGCCGCGCTCAAGAAAGTCGTGAAGCTGGGTGGCAAGGTCCTGAAGCCCAAGACCGAAATCGGCAACGACTGGGGTTTCTGGGCCGCGTTCAAAGACCCGGGTGGCTGCACGGGCGTAGGACTCTGGTCTCGTCGCTAGGTCGGCGAGCCGGGATGGTGGGCGCGGTCGACGAGACAAGCAGGGAGGAGTTTCATGCCGTCTGAGTTTGTGTTGCAGGGCCGGTTGGTAAGGTTGAGACCGACGGTCGATTCGGACGTCGCCGACTATGAGCGCTGGAATGTGCCCTGGCTGAAGGTGTGGCAGTTCGATGGCCCGTGGTACAACGATACGCTGGACCGGATGATCGAGAAAAGGAAGAAGTGGCTGGCCGGCGACCGCAGGCCGCCGTATCGCCACCTTGAGATCGACGTCCACGAGCGCGGGCACGCGGGCTGGGTGACTGCGTCTGCCCCTCCTAACGACCCGCACATGACCGAGGCAGGAATCGACATCGTCGAAGACAGTCTCTGGAACCAAGGTCTTGGGACCGAGGCGTTCGGCCTCTGGGTCGACTATCTGTTTGACGCCTTCCGTCTGACCAGGCTTGGCTACTCGACATGGTCGGGCAATCCGAGGATGATTCGAGTCGGGGAGAAGCTCGGGTTCGTGATCGAGGGGCGAATCCGCCGTGGTTGCGAGGTGAACGGGCAGTTCTATGACCGCATCAAGATGGGGCTGCTGCGCGAGGAGTGGCGGGCGCGGCACGACGAAGGCCAAGCCACTGGATCAGACGGGACAGGCCAGACGACGTAGAGGAATCCGCAGGTATCTCGGATTGCCGACAGGAGACTGCAGCTTCGCGATGCTGGATTGGCGGTGCGCCCCGACAAGCGCGGATCCGCCGCGAAGCTGAGGTTGAGGTAGAGAAGCGGAGCGGAACTGGTGCACGGCATATGCCGCTGACAGCGTGCGCTCAGCAACTGCAGAGCTCGCGACGCCTGAGGGTTTCGATACCCTCGCGGACCAGCCAGATGCCGATGAATCCGCCGACAATCGGATCGGCCTGCCACAGGCCAAAGAGCTTGTTGGCGAGGAGCCCGAGCAGCAGCGCCGCCGACATCAGGGTACAGGCAAGCGTTTGTCTAGAGTCCGCGACCAGGCTGTGGCTGCCGAGCTTGCGGCCGGTATGCTGTTTGAGGACGAAGAGCAAAGGCATGATGATGAGCGATGCCGCCGCGACGATGATGCCGAACAGGCTGGGCTGCGGGATTTCGCGATCCAGCAGCTTCTTCGCGGCCTCGAAGAGGATGTAGGCCGCGAGGATGAAGAAAGACCAGCCGACGAGCTTCACGGCCTTTGCCTCGACCTTTGTCTCCTCCGCCTGGGTCAGACCGCGCTGGCTGAATCGCCAGATCATCACGCCGCCGGAGATGGACTCGATGAAGCTATCGATGCCGAATCCAACCAGCGCGACACTGCCGGCCAGCGCGCCGGCCGCGATGGACGCCACTCCTTCAAGCACGTTGTACCCGACCGTGAAGTAGGACAGCAGCAGGGCGCGGCCGTGTAGCTTCTCTTGTTGTTCACAGCAGGTGCAATCGTCGGTCATGGAGTTAAGTATTCAGGCTCGAATGCAGCAGGTCAAGGCGCGCAGGGCGTCTCGGCGGGACGATTTTCCCGACCCGCAGCGCGGCATGGCGCGGGCGCAGCCCGAGGCGGCTGACGGTCAACTGGCTGCCGGGTCGTCCTGCATCAGGCCGAACAGGTTCCCGTCCGGCGACTGAACCGCCGCGTACCAGCCGACGCCGGGAATCGGGCCGCGCGGCTGAGCTACCCTGGCCCCGGCCGCGACCGACTTGGCTACCAGGGCGTCAAGGTCCGGCGCATCGAGCGTAAGCACGACCTGGTCAACCGGCTTGCCGCGGCCGATGCCGCCGTCGATGCCTTCCTTTGACCGGTCGCCGGTGCCCACGAGCCAGTACTCCATCGGCCCGTTCCATTCTGTGATCTCCCAGTTGAATACGCTGGCACAGAACTCCACGAGTTTCTCGGGCTGTTCGGACATCAGGTCAAAGTGTATTACTCTCGGCACTGTTCCTCCGTTCGTTATCTAGCTGCGGCGCGCGGCCCGTATGGCGTCGAGCCTGGCCCTGGCTTCGGGCATGTCTTTCTGGAATGCGGCGATGGTCGGGCAGCCGTAGTCCGGGCAGAGCGCGCAGCTCTCGACCGGGCGCGAGCGGGCGCACTTGCGGATCTGGCACGACGCTTCGTAGTAGTCGACGTGCGGTCCCGGCTCGACCATGCAGCCGACGCAGTGGAGTTCTTCGGGCGTGAAGACGTGGTCGGATGACCTGGACCACTCGGCCGCGGTCCTGGCCCGCAGTGCTTCGTCATGGGTCCGGGTCGCAATCTGCGTCGGGCAGGCGGCGCAGTTGATGCCGCAGCATCCGATCAGTTCGGGCATGGTTCTCCTCGGTCCACGGCAAGAAGCCTAGCCCAACCGGGTGACCGGTCAAACCCGGCACCGACATTACCGGGAAGCGTGCCAGCGCTACGGGGCCGCGAATCGGGCCGGCTGCTTCAGGAAGTTGCTGCGGCAGGCCCCGTTGCAGAAGAAGTATGTCCTATCCCGACAGGTCGCGGTCAGGCCGTTTTCCTCTGCCTGGGCGCGGTTGACCTGCATGTCGCACACCGGGTCCTGCGCGGTCGGCCTGGGGCTCAGCTTGGGAGGTTGACCGCGGAATAGAGCCGCCTGTTGCCTGTATATAGCAGTGATGATTACAGGAGGTCCTATGAACCGCTTATTGATTCCATTGGCTGTGGTTGTCCTGGTGGCCGGCTGTGCCATGCCCAATCTGTTCGGGCAGCAGGCAGACCGGCCGGCTGACCCGCCGCAGACGATTGTCGTGCGTGAGGTGCACGAGCAACCCGTTGTCTACACGAACACGGTCTATGTGCCGCAAGAACAGCCGCCTGCCAGACCGGTTTACGTTGAGGAGCGGTACAACGAATACAACGAATACAATGAATACAACGAGACCTATGTCTACGTGCACCAGCGGGTAGTTGTGCCACCGCCGCGTCCGTACCGTCATGAGCGCAGGTGGTCACCAAGAGAGCATGAGCGGCGACCCGGCGACCGGCGTCGGGATGACGGGTCGGGCCGGGACCGGAACAAGCCGGGCGGTTCGGACAAGCCGGGAACGGTGAACCCGCGGCATCCGGTGAAGAGGATGGACGTTCCGGCCGCGAATGACCGCCAGCAGGCACCGGCGCCGCCGGTCCAGCCGGTGAGGCCGACAGCGCCGAAGCGCCAGGCACCGGTCGGAAGCGTGCAGGTTACGCAGGTTCAGAACGAGGCGCCGAAGCAGGTTCCCGCGCCTTCGGTCGACAAGCCGGTGACGTCAGCGTCAGACGGGGTTCAGGTCAGCGTAGCAAAGGCAGTGCGGAAGTAGTTCCACTCTCGCCCGGTTGGGTGCGCGTCAGCGAGTCAGAATGACTTTGCTGACGCGCACCGTATTCTGAGTTCCGTCCTCTGCTAAGAAGTAGACTCCCGGCGCGAGCCCGCCCACGTCGTTCGCGCCCGGACGCAAGGCGGTGACCATCCTGCCTGCCGCATCGAGCAGCCAGCACGCAGTCCGTGGTTCGCGGCACGAAGCTCCCGGCAGGAACAGAACGCCACGCACGATGCTCGCCGCAGGTTCGGGGCCCCGTGTCTGTGGTTCAGGGTTCTCCTCGATTCCCGCCGCCCAGTCGAACAACGCGGGTGCGATGACACCGAGGATGGAGCCGTGGACGGCGCCGAGGTTGCAGAGCACGACCACCCCCGTGTTGTCGGCACGGCAGAGCCCGATCCAGGTGCTGATGCCGTTCCACGCACCGCCGTGCGACCAGACTTCGTGCTGACCGATGTACTCGTGAAACCAGACCAGCCCGATGCCTGCCGGGTACTGGACTGTGGTCATCGAGGCGACCGTGGCGCTGTCCAACACCCGGACGCCGTCCATCTCGCCCCAGCCCAGCATCATGCTCAGGAATCGCCCGAGTTGCGGCGCGCTCGACTTCATGGTGCCTGCCGGCACGTCAGGCAGGCTCTGGTGGCCGAAGCGGTGGTGCAGGCCGCCCGATACATAGTAGGGCATCGCCATCGAGTTGGTGTCGATGTCGCGGAAGTACCAGACGGTGCGAGCCATCCCCAGGGGCGCAAAGAGCGAGTCGCGGGTGTGGTGATGGAAGCTGTCGGTCTGTGCTTCAACCAGATAGCCGGTCAAGGCGATGGCGAGGTTGCTGTACTGGAAGCCGCCTCCCGGCGGCCACGGGCAGAAGTTGTTTGTGCTGTCATAGAACTCGCCGCCCGGTACGAGATAGCCTTCGACGAACCGGCGCAGGCCAACGTCCGGGTCGCCCTGTCGCTGGAGCGCCTGGAACGTCGGCCAGTGGTCGGCGATGCCGGACGTGTGCGTCAGGAGCATCCGGAAAGTCATGGGCGTGGACGGGTAGGCTGGGTGGTGGACCGCGAACGGCAGCCTGGTGTTGATGTCGTCATCAAGCCCGAACGCACCTTGTTCGCACAACTGCAGCAGGGCCGCGGCTGTCGCCGTCTTTGAGACTGAGGCCAGGTCGAACACCGTCGTGTCAACTACTCGTACGAAATCCTCGAGCCGGGCAAAGCCGTACTCGCCGTGCCATGCCAGGTCGTCCCCGTGCACCACACACGCGGCCAGGCCGGGTATCTGGTAGCTGACCATCTCGGCCTGGATGAGCGAGTCGAGTTCGGGTACTGAGGTCGGCATCAGCGGCGCAGCAAAGGCTGCTGTTCCGGCCAGCACAAGAGCACACAACAGGACAGAGGGACGCATGCCAGCTTCCTACTTGGTGACCACTATCCTGCGAACCTGGTTGCGTGCCGCCAGGCCGCGAGGGTGCGTGGTCAGGTAGTATACACCGGGGCTGAGGGTCCGGATGTCGTTGTCCCCGGGCCGCAGGCGGCAGACCATGCGGCCATCGCTGGAGAGGAGAGAGTAGTCAAGAGAGAGGAGTGAGGACGGCAGGCGAAGGACGCCGCGGAGGATGGTCGGTCCTGTCGTCGTGGCTTCCATCGGGAGCCGGTTGTCGGCAACGGCCACCGGGCCTTCCGGGCCGATTTTGATGAGCCAGGCGTCGTACGAGCCCGCTCCGGTTGACGTCGTGGTTCCTGCGACTATGAAGCCGAGGTCGAGGGTCTGCAGAACCGCGTAGGGCTCGTCCAGGCCCGTGTCACCACAGGTACAGGTCCAGAGCGTGTCGCCGCTGCCGTCGGTCCGGATGAGCCAGACGTCGCTTGAGCCCGCGCCGAAGGACTCAGTGGACGCGGCGATGACATATCCGCCGTCGCCCGTCTGCCGAACCGACCGGCCCTCATCAGTTTCCGTGCCGCCGAACGCACGGGTCCAGAGCGTATCGCCGCTGCCATTGACCCTGACGAGCCACACGTCGAGTCCGCCGCCACCGTATGACTCGGTGGACCCGGTGATAACGTAACCACGGCCGGTGGTCATGGCCGCCGAGTAGACATACTCGGTACCACTGCCGCCACATGTCCGGGTCCAGAGGGTGTCGCCGAGTGAGTCGGTCTTCAGGAGCCAGGCGTCGCCGGAGCCGGCGCCGAAAGACAGGGTGAACGCGGTGACAAGGCAGCCGCCGTCGCTGGTCAGGAGGACGTCGTAGCCCTCGTCGAGCGTGGTGCCGCCATATGTCCGGGTCCAGAGGGTGTCGCCAAGGGAGTCGGTCCGGATGAGCCAGACGTCCGTACCGCCGGAGCCGTAGCTCTCGGTTGAACCGATGACCAAGTAACCGAGGTCGGAGGTCTGCCGGACCGAGCCGCAGTCCTCCCAGCCGACGCCGCCATATGTCCGGGCCCAGAGCGTGTCGCCGTCGGAGTCGGTCTTGATGAGCCAGATGTCGCCATCGCCGGCGCCGAATGACTCAGTGTAGCCGGCGATGACGTATCCGCCGTCCTCAGTCGGCTGGACCGAGCTGCCGAAGTCCAATTCGCTGCCACCAAAGGTGCGGGTCCAGGCGGTGTCGCCGAGAGAGTCGGTCTTGATGAGCCAGACGTCACCGGACCCGGCACCGAATGAGAAAGTCCCTCCGGCGACAATGTAGCCGCCGTCCGCGGTCGGCTGCATGGACTTGGCGGCGTCCGGGGCGGAGCCGCCGTAGGTGCGCTGCCACTGCGGCTGGGCCAGGGCGGTCGAGCAGACAAGCAGGCAGGCTGTTGCCATCAAGGCATGTGAACGCATTTGTTTCTCCTATCTTGCTACGATCAGTTTGCGGACAATTGTCAGCGCTGGACGTCCGCCCTCAGATGCCGGATGTCCCTTCAAGTAGTAGACGCCGGGCGTCAGCGAGCATACGTCGTTCGTGCCCGGCCGCAGCGCAAGGACCTTGCGGCCGGCAGCGTCGAGCAGCCAGCCCGGAGCCTTTGAGCCTGAGGTCATGGGCAAGAAGAGCACATTGCGGACGATGGTTGCCGCAGGGCGTGCAGCCGGCGCTGCGGCCGACTGTTCTTCTTCCATCGCGTCAACCGGCGAGAGCGTGGCCCAGATGCGCGGGCTGTTGTAGGGTTTTCCACCAACGACTTCGGTCCAACCCGTGTAGGCGAGCAGCATCCTGGAGCCCCAGCCATGGGCAAGTGCCGGGTCGGACTTATCCTCGGGTTCGGTAGCCAGGACGAACGTGTCGAGTGTCACTCCCAGCGGCGTGACGAGCGCGCCGTAGAGGTCTTGCTTGCCGCTGCGCTGGTCCTCCCAGACAATGAGGAAGTTCGTGCCGTCATGCGCTACCGCGGGAGAGCTTTGCGAGCCCGGCGCTGCACAGACCTGGATGCCGGCAGTGTCGGGTACGGTGCCGGTTCCAGTGACGCGCGAACCGAAGATGTCACGTTCGGCGTTACGCCAATCGGACCAGACGACCAGGAAGTCGTCGCCGTCGGATGCCGCTGCCGGCTGTTCCTGCGCGCCGGCCGCCGCCGACACAATGAAGCCGTCGGGGTCGAGCACGACGCCTTGACGGTTGACGCGGGCGCCGTAGATGTCCCGAACGCCGGCTTCCTGGTGTTGCCACAACACCAGGTAGTCCGTGCCGTTGTACGCCACGGCGGGCGTGACCTGATCGCCAGACGATGTGCACACTGCGACCCCGGCGGTGTCGAGCACGGTCCCGGTCTGCGAAACACGCGCGCAGTAGATGTCATAGCTGCTGTTGCGCCAGTCCTGCCACGCGACGAGAAAGCCAGCGCTATCGCCGGCCACCGCCGGGGCGCACTGTGCTCCGGTCGGTCCTGATATCAGTATGCCGGCCGAATCGAGCACCTGGCCGCCGGAGCTCACCCTTGCTGCGCGCACGTCCCGGTTGCCACCCAGCCCTTCTTCCCAGGCAGCGAGGAAGATGCCGGTGCTGTAGGCCATGGCCGGATACGCGCAGTAGTCGCCGGCCCGGGAGACTCGAACGCTGGGAGAGTCGAGGACCGTTCCTCCGGGCGTCAGCCTTACGCCGCGGATGTCTTTTCCTGCCTCGCGGGTCTCGCTCCAAACCACCAGGTATTCCGTTCCATCGAACGCCGCCGCCGGGCGTTCCTGCGAGGTGGCAGCCGCAGAGATCATGATGCCACCGGGGTCGAGCACGTTCGCGCTGCTATCGACCCGGGCACCGTAGACATTCACGTTCGCGGGTCCGGTCCGCGCGTCGTTCCAGACGACTGTGCTGTGGGTGCCGTCGAACACGACTTGCGGCGAAGCCATGTCTTCGGCCCCACCAACGGGGAACCCCTGTTGGTCCAACACCGTGCCGTCGAGTCCCACCCGACCGGCATAGATAAGCCCGTGGCCGTGCTCATCCTGCCACGCGACGAGGTAGTTCGTGCGATCAAAGGCGACTTTCGGGTACCACTGGTAGTTGTCGCTGGTCGCGATTCCTATGCCCGCGGTGTCAAGCACCGCGCCTTGGCGAGTTACCCGTGCGCCGTAGACGTCTGTGAACTGACTCGAACGCGCGTCGTGCCAGACCACGAGTATATTAGTGTCGCCGAGTGCGGTCGCCGGGCGGCCCTGCCAGCTTGCGGCGGCGCAGATTACGAACCCGCCCGAGTCCAGCATCTCGCCAAGGGCACTCACACGCGCGCCGTAGATGTCGCCGAAGGCGGTGTTGCGCGTGTCTTCCCATACCAGCAGGACGTTAGAGCCGTCGCAACATGCCGCCGGCCCCGTCTGTGCGGCAGAGTCTGTCACCAGGGCGAGGCCGGACGTATCGAGCACCGTCCCGTCCAGAGACACCCGCGTACCGTAAATGTCGGCGTTACCGTTGCGCAGGTCGGTCCACACCACGAGGAAGTTCGCGCCGTCAAACGCGACCGCGGGTTCGCCTTGGAAGTCAACCGCGGACGAGACCGGGATTCCGGCTGAGTCAAGTACGTAGCCGTCGGCAGTGACCCGGGCGGCATAGATGTCGGACGTGTCCGTGCCGCGTCCGTCCGCCCACACGACCAAGTAGTTGGCTCCGTCGCAGGCGACAGCAGGGGTCGTCTGAGCCGCTGCGGAGGTCGATATGGCGATACCGGCCGGGTCGAGAACCGCGCCCTCTGGTGTGAGCCGGGCACCATAGATGTCCGCGTCGCCGCGGCGGGTGTCTCGCCAGACGATGAGCGAATTCGTACCGTCGGACGCGGCAGCAGGCGCCTGCTGGTCGTGCCGAGCCGAGGTGTATGCAACCTCGATGTCAACCAGGAACTCACCTGTGTCGGCGGCTGCCAACACAGTCGCGGCCAGCAGTACTGCCAGGACGTTTGGTGTCATGTTTTTCCTCCTGATCTCGGGAGGCGGCAGGCAGCACCTTCCTCTCACCGGGCCGTACGACGGCTCCTCCGCGTCAGTGCGGTTTGGGTTCGGAGCCGGCAGCCGGACCAAGGCCAGTGTTGCCGTCTCAGTTATTGCCCGGTCTGACGCACGGGGCCGGGAGATTGTTACATGGTCAAGGCACTTTGGGCTGAGGGTTTGCGGTCGTTCTACTTCGTCACTATGACCTTGTGGACCTTCACAGCCTGCGGCCCGCGCATGAAGTAGACGCCGGGGGCGAGGTGTCGCACGTCGTTTGCACCGGGGCGCAGTGCCATGACGGCGCGGCCGGTCATGTCGAAGAGGGCGATCTCAGATTGTAGATTGCAGGTTGCAGATTGCAGATTGAGCGTGTTGCGCACGATGGTTGGGAGAGCCTTTGTCACTTCCACTTGTGACTTCGCACCTTCCTCAATCCCATACGGCTCGCCAAGGTCGGTGAGGACTTTGATGGCAACCGGACGGGCCTCGGCATCTTTCATGTAGTAGAAGGGAAAGCCGAAGAATACAATGGAGCCAGCGGCGTCGAGGCGAGGCCCGACGTCTGAAAATGGGGACAGTCCCTCGGAGCGCCGGCGTCGGACTTGGCGCGGTACAGTCTCCATTTTCGGGTCATGTCCTGCGCCTCCGAGCCAGCGGATGCCGACCGGCTTGCCCTCGAACGAATCATTGGCAAGGGAGTTGAACCGCAGAACCGTGTCGGCGTCGAGTACTGCGAAGGCATCAATGTAAGGCAGGCGACCATGCGCGGACGGGTAGAGCTTGGCCGAGTCAACCGACACGTCCGGATAGCCTGAGTAGCCGGTCGCGCCCTCGAAGTCGAACCATGATTGGTTGAACCCGGCCGCGATGTGCAGGCAGTCGTAGGCAAACTGGCCGGGTGCAAATGCGAACGGGTACTGGCCGCTGCCGACAACGGCAAGCACCGGTTTCCAGCCCACGAGCCAGAGCTTTCCGCCGTAAGTGAGGTAGTTCGCGATTCCCGCAAGCGCGGGGTGCAACTGCTGCTGCGAGTAGTCGTCACCGTGCCAAACGATCGTGGAATACGGCCCGATGTCGCCGGCTTGCGGCACGCCAAGCTGGGTAGCGTCCCAGTCGGTGTAGCTGAAGCCGTGCAGCATGGCATGGTAGAAGTCATCGACCTGCGCGTCGGACGGGTTGCCGGGCTGGCCGGTGCCGTTCCTGGTTTCGTCCACAAGCAGGATCCCGTGGTCAAGGGTAATCGGCTTGCCGCGGGCGAGCCCGGACCTCTGGCTCTCGTTGTCCTGCGTATCGACCGCGGTCACCGCATACCAGTACATCGTGTCGGAGAGCAGACCGGAGTCGCGGTACGTCGTGTCGGTGATGACTGAGGTGTTGATGCAAACGAGGTCCGAGGTGTCAGTGCCGCGGTAGAGGTTGTACCCGGCGAGGTCGAGCTCCTGACTTGGCCGCCACGTCAGGCCCATACCGAAGTAGAAAGGCAGCGCTTGCAGGTTGTCCGGCGCCAGCGGCAACAGGCGAGGGGTCGCCTCGGCTTCAATCGAAGCAGGTCCCTCGAAGCCGTTCGAATCGCGGGCCACGACCACGCCATAGTAACCGGTGTCGGTATGGAGCCCGTCTATCTGGTACGAGGTGACGAGGCCGAGGGTCACGGAATCGGTGTAGAACCTGGGCGCTTTGCCCCAGAGCAGCTTGTATCCGGCAAGATCGGGCTCCGAATTCGCCTGCCAGCTTGCTTCGAGGCTTGAGCCGTTGCCGCAGTCCCTGAGCGCAAAGCCAGCGGGCGCGACCGGGGCGACCGCAAGCGACGCGAGCGTGGCCACGGCCATCTTCGTGACCTCGGCCGCGAGCGGCATCGAGAGATGGGAGAGCGAGTCGCCGCTCGTGTGATACCAGACATACGGTTCGGAGCCGTACTCGTAGCCGGACGTGGCGGCGTAGCCGACGTTGTCGAACGAACGCGAGTCCGAGGGGAAGCTCCGGTACGTTTCCCGGTGCGCGAGCGTGGTGTAGGTTGAGGCCATCTGCGCCTCGTACTGGACAAAGCGCCTGGCCGAGTCGACTCCGACCAGCGCCACGCCCCAGTCTCCGCCGGGCCAGGCAATCATGTCGAAATTGAAGGCGCAGACGATGTCGTCGCCGCGCGCCCGGGCCGCCCTGGCGTAATGGTCAGACCCGTTCAGACCGATTTCCTCGCCGGTGAAGGCGATGAACCTGACCGTGCAGTCGAGGCTCTCCCCGGCCAGCACGCGGGCTGCTTCGAGTGCTACGCAAGTGCCGGAGCCGTTGTCCTCGGCGCCGGGCGCGATGCTGTCCGGAATCTCAGAGATCGCGTCCATGTGGCCGCAGACGATGAGGATCTTCTCCGGATGCGTCCTTCCGACAATCGTGCCGACGACGTTTCGCCACGTATCACCGTATGCCGCGTAGGAGTCGAGCTCGATCGAATCGAGGCCGAGCGAGGTGAAGTAGCTCGCGACGTACTCCTCGGCGCGGCGGCAGGAGTCGGTGGGCGAGTAGCGGGTGCTGAAGTCCTGCAGCCGCTGGAGCCGAGCTTGTATCGAATCCGGGCTGACTTTGGAAATCAGGCGTTGGATGAAAGTGTCAGGAAGGGGACAAGGGACTAGGGACGAGGGACCAGGGACTGGCGGATAGCGGTCCCAGACGGAGTCGAGGGGCATTGCAGATTTCGGATTGGAGATCGACGATTGGGCGGACCAGAGCGGAGAGGCAAGGGCGAGAAAGACAAGAAGCAGTAATACGTTTGTTTTCACGAGTCAGTTTCGTCCTAATACGCTGCCTGTCAAGCGCGTGCAGACTGTGCTTGACAGCGGGCGGTTCGCGCGCGAACATAAGGCATGATAACACTGGGTATTGTCCTTTGTCTGTTGTCCGTGCCGGCCCTGGCGCAGACCTGCCCGGGATGCCCGGACAGCGGGGCCGAATCCGCGCCATGCCACTGGCTTGAGGTCACCGGCGTTGTACCGGAAGGCCCTGCCGCCAAGGCCGGGGTCATGCCGGGCGATGCGCTCGTGAGCTACGACGGTAAGCTGATGGGCTGCCGGGCCGAACTGGCCGCTACCCAGGCTGCCGTGCAGGTTGACTCGGTGGTGGCCACGTTCCGGCGCGGGAACAAGGAACTGAACTTCGTGCTGCCCAAAGGGAAGCTCGGCATCTTCTTCGCCGAGTGGATGAACGACGTGATGCCCGACTCGAACGCCAGATTGATAGTGGGCGTGCCGAGTTTGAGCTGGAACGAGATGAACAGCTTCATGGGCGCGCTGTCGGCAATCGGGCACAAGCTGGGCGACCACGCGGGCTATGCCTTCCTCTGTGGGGTCTCGGGCGCGGCGTTCCGCACCCACTTCTTTGATACTTGGTGTCCGAGTTCACCGGATGCGACCGTTGGCTTTGACGCCGGCACGGTCGCCTTGAAGGCGCGCGGACTCAATCCGACGTGGCTGCACGTGTCGAGCGACGGCAAGAACAAGCCGCAGATACTCGCGGCAATCAGGAAGAGCATCGATGCCGGGATACCGGTGCTCGCCATCGACCTAATCGAGACGCCCGAGTGGGGTATCATTGTCGGGTACCAGAAGAAGGGCGAGGAACTGCTCTGCCGCACCTACTTCGACAAGCGGAAGGGGTTCGAGGTCGCGCAGAAGTTCCCGTTCGTGGTCGCCATCCTGAAGCGGGAAGGCAAGGTGCCGGACGATGGCGCGAGCATCAATCAGGGCTTCGGCATCGTGGTTCAGAACCTGACCACGCCCAAGTACGGGGAGTACTATTCCGGGCTCGCCGCGTTCGACAAGTGGATGGCACGGTTGCGCGACGACGACTTCACTAAGCTCGACAGTGCCGAACTGTCGAACGTGATACAGGCCAACTACTGGACGTTCTCGCGGCTGGTTGCCGACCGGAAAACCGGCATCGAGTACCTCAACAACGTTGCTCAGCGGATGCCGGGGCTGGAGGCGAAGACCGCGGCAGTGGCATCGCTATACCAGCGAGAGGTCGAGGCACTCGAACCGCTGCTTGAAGAACTGCCGTGCCCGGGCAGCGTGGTGCCGGGCTGGCTGTGGGAGAAGGCGGAGCGGGACAAGCAGATCGCTGCGCTCGTTGCCGCGCGCGCCTTCGAGGAGCAGACACTCCCGCTGTGGAGAGAACTGGCCAAGGCGAAATGACCGAGACCAAGCACGAATGACGAAGATCGAAATCCGAATCAAGCTCGAAACGAGGAGAATTCCGAATTCGGGCTTCGGGCTTTTCCTCATTCACTCGTCATTCGGGTTTCGGACTTCGGGTTTGGCCCTATTGGGACCTGAAGTATGCTAGAGAGATACCGTCCCGAGTACTTCCGCGAGGTCGCACGCTTTGCGCGGAAGTGCCCCAACTTTTTCTACGTCAAGCTCATCATCAAGGCGCACACCAGGGACGGTTTTCCCGGGGAGTGCCACGTCTGGCGCGAGGGCGGCCGAATCGTGGCCTTCGCGGCCGTGGCATACCTGAATCCGGATGACGCATGGTTTTGGGGGATGAGGGTGGACCCGGAGTTCCGTAACGAGGGCGTAGCCGCGAGGTTCACGCGTGCCCAACTGCGAGTTGCCAAGGTGGCCGGCCGGACTTGGGCCGGGCTGAACACGCTCGACCATCGGAAGCCGGCTCCCACCTTCCGCGTGATGGAGAAACTCGGGTTCCGTGTCGAAGATATCTATGCCGACGACGTCTTCTGGCGCAGGCCGAAGCGCGTGGCGCGGCCTCGGCTCAGGCCACACCAAAGTATCCTCAACCACTACACGGAACTCGGTCACCATGTGTACTTTCACCAGCACCCGGGCTGGTTCTGCTCGCGGCTGATACCACAACGTCGGCGGGAAGTGAATCGGCTCGGGTTCACGCTCGATGGTGTGCCGGTGATGGTCCGGCGACGGCGGTACGTTGAGAAGGGCCGGCGCTACTCAGGCGTGACGGTCAACCTGTTCGACCGGCCGCCGGACTTCGGGACATTCGTTCCGCGCCTGCTGGCGTTTGTGCCCAAGCGTGGGCATATGGTCGTCAACTACCCGGTCGATTGGCAGAACCAGTTCCGTGCTGCAGCAAGGGCCGCGGTTCCGAAGATGAAGAAGAACCGTGGCTACTGGCCCAGCGTCTGGCGCATCTACGGCAAAGAGCTGACGTAGCCAGCAGTCAGCATCATCGCCCCACACCACTTCTCCCTCAATTGACTCACAACATCCGCATGATACCAATAAGACTCACGCGGGTCAGTGGCTCGAATTGGGGATAAGGCAAGGAATCAGACGCGGTTAGGGTCGCCGCCAAAGTCGTCCTGGGGGTCACCCCGGGAACGGTTCCCGGGGTGGTTCCCAAAGTCATCTGGAAGAGGACTCGGAAGGCGAATCCGACGGCGATGTCGAAGGCGATTTGGGCCGCGGCTTGCAGGGCAATTCCGAAGGTTACTCAGAGCGCGACGAGCGGCGTCACTCGGAACACCGCTCACGCTGCTACCTGCGCCGTCGCTCCCAAGATGACTCGCGGCGCAACTCGCAGAGTGACCTACGGGACAACTTGCAGGATGACTTGCTTGGTGATTGGCAGGGCCACCGGAAGAGCGACTTGTCGGGCGCATAGCGGAGTCCTGTGCGCGGCTGCGGTTTGTGCTTTACTCTCGCCACGCACCCAGGGCAGGTGCAGCCTAGCGTGTTCGACCGGGACCAAGCTTCCAGATGCGTCTGTCACCAGAGCAGAGAATGTAGCCGCCATCGGATGTCTGCTGGCCGAATTGCAGGTCGGTACGCGCTTCGAAGGTCTTTGTCCACAGAGTGTTCCCCTGTGAGTCGGTTCTCACAACACGTGCATGGTCCAGGTTGTCGAGTGTGACAGAGCCCGAAACTACGAAGCCGCCATCGCTGGTCGGCCTCACGCATCGTCCCTCCGACTCCTGGCCATCAGTGAACACCCTCCTCCAATCAAGGTCGCCGTTCGCGTACGTCTTGAGCAAGACCATGTTGAACGGCTTGAAATACCCTTTCGGCCAAGGGGCGCGCGCAATGCCCGTCGCAACGAAACCACCACCCGGAACCTCGCAGACGGAGAACATCACCAGGACGTCCGGATAGCTGCGCGTCCAGACTTCGTTGCCAAAGGCGTCGGTCTTCAGCAGGACCTCGGCGGCCATGATATAGCCGCCGTCTGCGGTCTGCCGAACTGGGATGTGAGCATTCCAGTGGCCATAGAACTCGTCATAGCTCTTTCGCCACACAGCTCTGCCATTGGTGTCCAGTTTGACAATGTAGAGGCTGTCGTCCACCGACCATAGCCCCCCAGTGACGTATCCGCCGTCTCCAGTCTGTTCTGCAGTGTAGTTCGTGGCGCCCCAGAAGTCCGAGAACGTCCAGAGGGATTCCCCTGAGGAGTCCATCCTGAACACCGCGACTTTGTCGGAGTCGCCGCTTCCTCCGGCAAGCACGAGCCCTCCATCCTGTGTTTCACCTACAGAACACGCATATCCCGATACGCCGGCATCAATGCTCCGCTGCCATTGGGTGGTGCCTGACTTGTCGAGTTTCAGAAGATAGACGTCGTGCTCCCCGCGGCTCGGAGTCACGCTGCCTGCTGCTATGAAACCGCCGTCGTGCGTCTGCACTATTCGCCGAATCCATGTGTCGTGCGCCTGGAAAGTCCTCTCCCACTGCACGTCGGGTGGACTATTCGCACGGCAGGCGATTCCAAGAGCCATGACGGCCGTTATCAGGAGGCGCGTCGTGCGCGTTCGCTTTGTTGGCTGACTGGCGGGAGTACGGCCGGACACCGAGCACATAGTTTCGTGAACAGGCTACGTCGCGGATGGCGAATGTCAAGCGCGTGCCGGCTCCAAGATACGAATCGACGCACACCAGGACGAGACCCTTCGACTTCGGTTCGCTCCGCTCAGGGTGACAATACGTATCTTCTGCCTTTCTGCGGTTGTTCGCATGCGGCTCCGTTTCATGTATACTTGTCTTCCGTGCCTGACCTCCCAACCTGGCTCCAGGGCCTGAACCCGCAGCAACTGCAGGCCGTCACCCACGGCGACGGGCCGCTGCCCGCGCCGCGATTCCGAAGCTAAGTGTAATCGCGGTTACTGGCCCAGCGTCTGGCGGATCTACGGCAAGCGACTGATTTGAGAGCCGGCGGCTCGCGGCTCATTGCCTGCGTGCAGCCAGGTTGCGTTGTATCAGACCGGCGCGTCTGCCTGTGACGGCATGTATCCGCCCATCCGTATCACTTCATCGAACGTGGTGAGCCCAGCCTTGACTTTCGCCATGCCGTCCGGGATCAGGGCCACCCGCTGCGCCTTGCGATAGAACTGGCGCAGAGCGTTCGGTTGCGGTCGAGCAGGCAGCAGGTCGCGAAGCTCCTCGGTGACCGGTAGTACCGCGAATACCCCGACGCGTCCTTTGTAGCCGCTGCCTTTGCACTCGGGACAACCGCTACCTTTGACTATCTTCTGACCGGGCTTCATTCCCAGCCACTCCCTCTCAGTTGCACTCGGCGTCACCATCTGCTTGCACGACGGGCAGACCCGGCGGAGCACCCGCTGCTCGATTATTCCCTCCAGACCGGCACCCAGCAGGTACGGGTCGACACCCATCCCCAGCAGGCGGGTAATCGCCTCGGCCGCGTCGCTGGCGTGAATCGAACTCAACACCACGTGGCCACCGAGCACGGTTTCCAAGGCAGCCCGGGCGGTATCGGCGTCGCCCAGTCCACCGACCATGACCACGTCCGGGTCCTGGCGCGTAACAACGCGCAGTGCCGTGGGGTAGTCGTAACCAGAGCGTGGGTCGATCTGCGACTGGATGACGTTCGGCATGTCGAACTCGATTGGGTACTCGAGCGACACGACCTTCTTGTCGCCCTTGGCTATCTCACTGAGCATTGCGTAGAGGGTCGTGGTCTTCCCGCTGACCGCCGGACCGGCGACAAGAATTAGGCCGCGGGGCTTGCCCATCATCTCGCGCACCTTGGCCAGGGCATCGGGCTGGAGTCCCAGTTTGGTCATCGGAACCAGCGTGGCGCGGTCGAGCAACCGCAGGGCCAGGCTCTCTCCGTAGGACGTCGGCAGGCTGTGAACCCGGAAGTCGACCTCGCGGCTGTCCACGATGGCGCCGAAGCGTCCGTCCCGGGGTACACGTTCGTCGCCGGTCTTCATTCTCGACATCTTCTTGAGTTGGGAGAGTACGCTGTCCTCCAGGCTGGTTTCCGGCCCCGCGTATGGGCGAAGAGTGCCGTCCACACGGAAGCGGACAGTCAGTCCTTCGTGTTGCTGTTCGATGTGGACCGCGTCAGACCGCTGGCGAACCGCGTCCTGGATCATCGTGGTGATCCACTTCTCTGCGGTCTTGCCCGGGGCCGGCTTCGTGGCCTCCTCGGTCTTGTGCGGTGCCTCTGCGGGCTTGGCGGCACGTCGGTTCTGCTTCTTCTCCTTCACCTTTTCCTCCTTCTGCTGTTTCACTAATACGTCCTACGGATTCGTGGTTCCCATTCAGGCTTGCGCTTCGCAGAGTCCAGTGTCACCGACTGAAGCGGCGAGAACCCGACCGTCTCTATACAAGGATAGTCCGGGCTCGGACAAAGTCAACCACGCGGACCCGCAGACTCCGGTCGGGCGCACCCCGCTGGCGTTCCATATCGGCCGCAGAATCTGAATCCTGTATTCTGTATTCTGTCTACTGTATACTTCCGCCGTGCCTGAACTTCCCGACTGGCTTTCCGGACTGAATCCGCAGCAACTGCAAGCCGTCACCCACGGCGACGGGCCGCTACTTATCATCGCGGGCGCGGGCACGGGCAAGACCAACACGCTGGCGCACCGGGTGGCCTGGCTGATCCACCAGGGAGTGCAGCCCGGACGGATTCTGCTGCTGACGTTCACACGCCGAGCCGCGCAGGAGATGCTCAACCGGGCGGGGGCGGTCTGCCAGCAGGCGACCGCCAAGGTTTGGGGCGGGACATTCCACTCGATGGCTAACCGGCTGCTCCGGACTTACGGCCGCGTCGTTGGCCTGTTGCCCGACTTCACCGTGATGGACGAATCGGATTCAGCCGACATGCTGGGCCTGATTCGGGCGCAGATGGGGCTGACTTCGAAGGAGAAACGGTTCCCGCGTAAGGCGACAATCCGGGCCATCTACTCGCGGGTCGTGAACTCGCGCGAACCGCTTCCCGCGGTGCTCAAGAAGGAGTACCCGTGGTGCGTCGAGGCGGAGGAGGGGCTGCGGACCATCTTCACCACGTACTCGAAGCGGAAGCACGCGCGGCAGGTACTCGACTATGACGACCTGTTGCTCTTCTGGAACCACGCGCTTGAGGATAAGGCAGTCGCCGATGCGATGGCTGCACGGTTCGACCACATCCTCGTTGATGAGTACCAGGATACGAACATCATCCAGGCTGAGATTCTTCAGCGGCTCCGGCAGAAGAACCACAACATCACGGTCGTCGGCGACGACGCCCAGTCTATCTACTCCTTCCGGGCCGCCACCATCAAGAACATCCTCGACTTCCCGGACCAGTTTCTCGGCACGACCGTGGTGACGCTCGAGCAGAACTACCGCTCGATTCAGCCGATTCTCGACGTGGGCAACGCGGTGATGAAGCCCGCGCCGCACCGCTACACCAAGAACCTGACAGCGGTACGTGAGGGCAAGCAGAAGCCTGTGCTTGTCACCTGCCGGGATGAAGATGAGCAGGTCAAGGTCGTCTGCGACCAGATACTAGAACACCTGGAGCAAGGCATCAAGTTGCAGCAGCAGGCGGTGTTGTTCCGGGCCGGGCACCACTCGGACCAGCTTGAAATCGAGCTGGCCCGGCGCAACATCCCGTTCCACAAGTACGGCGGCCTGAAGTTCCTTGAGGCCGCGCACGTGAAGGACCTGCTTGCGCTCCTGCGCATCCTTGAGAATCCGCGCGACGACATGAGCTGGTTCCGCGTACTGGAGATGCTCGAGGGCGTGGGTCCGAGGACGGTGGAGCGGTTCGTCGCCGACCTTGAGGCGCGAACCTACGACCTCGCCGTACTGGGCCAGATAACCATGCCGGCGGCCGCGCATGACCAGTACCAGGCACTCACGCAGACCCTGCAAGCCTTGCGCGAGGAGGAGTTACCGGTCGCGGTTCAGGTAGAGCGGCTGCGACGGTACTACGAGCCGTTCCTCGCCGTTCTCTACGACAACCCAAAACCGAGGCTGCGTGATCTTGAACAGCTTGAAGCGATTGCGCAGCGGTACAAGTCGCGCGCCAGCTACATCTCGGACTTGACGCTCGACCCGCCGAGCTCGACCGCGGACTTCGCCGGGCCGCCGTTCAAGGACGAGGACTGGTTGGTGCTTTCCACGATGCACTCGGCCAAGGGCTGCGAATGGAAGGTGGTCTATGTCATCCATGCCGCCGACGGGATGATTCCATCAGACATGGCGACAGATGACGACGACAGCGTCGAAGAAGAGCGCCGGCTATTCTATGTGGCGGTCACGCGGGCCAAGGACTGGCTCTACGTGGTCTTTCCGCTCCGCTACTACTACAAGCGGTATCCGATGGGTGACGCGCACGCCTACGCGCAGCTCACCCGCTTCGCGCCGGCCGGCGTTCAGAGCCTCATGGATTCACGCGGGGGGAAATCGCTTGAAACCCAGGAGGGCCCGATGACCGACGAGGAAATTCGGGCCAAGATCGCCAAGTACTGGGATCGCCGGTTCTAGGAGTCTGGCCGAAAAGTCTT
>DDXO01000029.1 GCA_002347155.1 Caldifarciminota bacterium UBA2258 | reverse complement strand
ATTTCCTGCTCTCATTAGTAAGTGTCCGTCTCGTGCCTTCGTGGCCGGCCGTCCCGGGTTCTTGACCTTTGAGTCTTAGTCTGTAGATTACCGCATGGCGCAGCGCATCGCAATCTGTAACCAGAAAGGCGGGGTCGGAAAGACGACGACCTCGGTCAATCTGGCTGCGGCCCTGGCTTTGCGCGGAGGGCGGGCGCTGCTCGTTGACATGGACCCGCAGGCGCACGCGACACTCGGTCTGGGTGTAGACCGAACCAAGCTTGAGATATCCGTCTACGAGGCGATGTGCGAGGCGCAGCGGGTTACCGACGCGGTACTCAAGGACCGGGCTGAGAATCTGGATCTGCTGCCGGCGTCGGTCAGTCTGGCCGGGGGAGAGGTCGAGCTGATTGACGCGGATGAGCGTGAATTCCGGCTGAACAAGGCGCTGGGCCTTCTAGACCCCGACTACCAGTTTATCATTGTCGATTGCCCGCCGTCGCTCGGCATTCTCACGGTCAACTGCCTGGCCGCGGCGCAGGGCGTGCTGATTCCGGTTCAGGCCGAGTACCTGGCGATGGAAGGCATGTCGCGGTTGCTGGATACCATCAACCTGGTGCGGCAGGGGTTGAACCTGACGCTCGCGATTGAGGGCGTGCTGCTTACGATGTACTCGTCGCGGCTGAGCCTTGCCCAGCAGGTGGCCGGCGAGGTGCGGAGTTATTTCAAGGAGCAGGTGTTTGATACCGTGATTCCGCGGAGTGTGCGGCTGGCTGAGGCGCCGAGCTTCGGGAAGACGATATTCGGCTATGACGGTCAGTCGGCAGGCGCGCAGGCGTATATGGCGCTGGCGGATGAAGTGCTGGCGAGGCACAAATGTCAGGAAAGGACAAAGTGATAAGTCATAAGGACAAAGCAATGACACAAGGACAAAGTGACAAGGATGGAGTTCGGCTCCAGACTTTGTCATTGCTCCTTTCCACTTTGTCATTACCTCCAGGGAGGTCCGATGCGTAAGGCGCTGGGCAAGGGCATTCGGGCGATAATACCGGAAGAGACGCAGGCCGCGATGGCAGCCGAGGCGCGGCCCATCCGGATAGACGAGATTCGGCCCAACCCGTTCCAGCCCCGGACCAAGGCTGAGGAGAATCTCGATGAGCTGGTCGCATCGATTAAGACGCACGGTGTGCT
Organism: Caldifarciminota bacterium UBA2258; assembly: GCA_002347155.1. Lineage (GTDB taxonomy): Bacteria > Hydrothermota > Tepidihabitantia > Tepidihabitantales > Tepidihabitantaceae > UBA2258. Next base: position 15,058 of record DDXO01000029.1, on the reverse strand, counting down.
GCAGCCGATTATGGTCCGGCGCCGGCGCGACGGCTATGAAGTGGTTATGGGCGAGCGCCGGCTGCGCGCGTCCAAGCTCGCCGGGCTCGAACAGGTGCCCGCCGTCATCCGCGCGGTGGACGAGCTGGAGATGCTCGAGTTCGCCCTGATTGAGAACCTGCAGCGCCAGAATCTGAACCCGATTGACGAGGCGATGGGATACAAGCGCCTGAACGAGGAGTTCAGTCAGACCCACGAGACAATCGCGGAGAAGGTGGGCAAGGACCGGTCCACGGTCACGAACGCCTTGCGCCTGCTCACGTTGCCCTTCAAGGTACGCGATGCCCTCGCCGCAGGGCACATAACCGCGGGGCACGCCCGCGCGCTCCTGATGAGCGAGAGCCGGAGGGTGCAGGTCGAGGTGTGCGAGCGGATTGTGAAGGAAGGGCTTTCGGTCCGGCAGGTCGAGAAGCTCTGCGGCCAGCCGAAGGCGAAGGACCGCCGGCCAAAGCCGGACAAGGACATTCACATCCGCGAGGTCGAGGAGGGGCTGACGACGTACCTGGGCACTCGGGTGGTCATCAATCCGGGCAAGGGCGGAGCAGGTGATATTGTTGTCCGCTACTTCTCGGCCGAGGACCTTGAGCGCGTGGTCGAGAAGATGAAGGGGCAACGCTAGGACCGGTCGAAGTCAGAAGTCAGAAGCTGGAATGCAGAAGGTAGAACAGAGGGCAGACCGAATCTTACCACCAAGACACCAAGGCACAAAGAGGATTCGGACCGGGATGAGTCCGGCCACGAAAGCACACACTGTCCGACAGGGGCCGCGGCGGCCAAGGACACGGAATGACGGGGGCGGCCGGCATGGCAGATAGGTCAAGAGCCAAAATGCAGAGGCCAGAGGTCAGGGACCGCGGACGCGTCAGGCGTTGAGCATCAAGAGTAGAGCATAGCACGTGCCTCGCAAAGAACTCTCATTCTTCATCGCCGGCAACTACAGTACCAACTCGCTGCGGTTCAGTCTGCCGCTGTGGGTAGTCCGGCTGCTTGCCGGCGTCGCAGGCTTTCTGGCATTGCTCGTGGTCGCGTCGGTCGTGATGGTGCTGGCCGGGACCTATCGGCTGAGCCGGCTCTCGTACCTTGAGCGCCGGAACCGGACGCTTGAGGCCGAGTTCACCAAGGTCGTGGCGCTGCGAAAGCAGCTTGAGTTGGTAGAGGACCAAAGCCGGAAGATGGCGACGATGCTCGGAATCGACCAGACCCCGCCGCCGGTGAACTGGGATTCGGGGCCGCGCGACTCTCAGGCTCTGCCCGAGTGGGTCAAGGGTCAGGTGTGGGGCAGCCAGCTTGTGCCCAGGCTCGTGCCGGTCGAGGGCTACGCGCTGTCCCAGCGAGCCAAGCAAGGGCACCTGGCCGTTGACCTCGCTGCCGCGGTCGGCGCGCCGGTAAGGGCGACTGCCGATGGCGTGGTTGAACAGCGGGGCGAGGACCGCCAGTATGGCCGATTCCTGCTGCTCAAGCACGGCCAGGGCTATGAAAGCTACTACGGCCACCTTCAGGACTGGGACGTCGACAAAGGCGACTCGGTTCAGGCCGGCAGGACAATCGGCTGGGTCGGTACTACCGGGCAGACAACCGCACCACATCTCCACTTCGAAGTTCGCAAGGATGGACAGCCGGTCGACCCGGCCTCGGTCCTGAAGTTCTGATAGAACAGGAATCAAGGATTCCAGTAGTCGAGGATTCAAGTGGCCGTACGAATTCCGGCACTCGAATCCTAGAATCCTTGACCCCTTGACCCCTGCGTTTTAGCATTGCGCATGGAAAGCGTGTACGACGTAATCATGCGGCGGCGGACGGTGCGGTCGTTCCTCGATACACCGGTCGAGGAGGAGATGGTCCAACGACTGCTTGATGTGGCAATCCAGGCGCCGTCCGGCGGGAACATTCAGCCGATATCCGTCATCAGAATCGAGAAGCCGGAAGGCCGGGAGAAGATGGCCAAGCTGGCCGTGAACCAGCCATGGGTTGCGAGAGCTCCGCTCTGCTTACTCTTCTGTATTGACTTCCATCGAACCGGGAAGTGGGCTGAGGCCGAGGGCGCGAGCTACGGCGGCGAGAAGGCACTGATGAGCTTCTTGCTCGCGTATGCGGACGTCTTCTGCTCGGCCGAGAATGCCGTCCTGTGTGCGACCAGCCTTGGTCTGGGCACGGTCTACATCGGCATGGTGCTGGCCGCGATGACCGAGATTCGCAAAGAGTTCGGCCTGCCGGAGAAGGTCGTGCCGGTTGTCGCGCTCTGCGTCGGGTACCCGAAGAAGGTGCCGTCGGGCATCACCAAGCTGCCTCGGGCGGCAATGGTCCACTCCGAGCGGTACGAAGAGAAGTCGCCTGAGGAACTGAAGCAGCTCTACCGCGAGAAGTACGGAGACCTCTCTAGGCAAAGTCCGAATGACGAAGGACGAATGACGAATGACGGGGTCAGGGAATTCTTCAAGAGGACATATCAAGAGGCACTGGAACTCGATGAGCAGTCGCGGCCGGACTTCACCGACAAGGTCGCGCGGCTGATGGCGCGGATGGAAGTCGGGAATGCGGCCCAGCTCTTGTTCAAGATGCGCTACCCGGAAGAGGCGATGAAGCGCATGGGGGAGAAGATAATCGCGTCCCTGCGCGAAGCCGGCATCGACTGCCTGTAGATGCTCGCTGGCTCGCAGGCGCACGGGCCGTCGGGTTGACTTTGGGCCACGGAAGAGTAACATCTGAGTCCGCAACGACAACATAGAAATGACGAGTGTCGATTGGCGAGTGCCGAATGCCGGAGCCCGGACACGGGCGGCCGGCGGTGACGATTCTGGTCTGACAATTGACGTATGATTGGAGGTATTGATGGCTGAGTCTTGCAGTATGCTAGGCGGACAGGCGCTGGAAGTTCGCTGGCACGGACGCGGCGGGCAGGGTGCGAAGACCGCGGCGCTTCTGTTCGGCGAGTCAGCGCTCGACACCGGGATGTACATCCAGGCGTTTCCGGAGTACGGGCCGGAACGGATGGGCGCACCGGTGGCCGCGTTCAACCGGCTTTCCGACAAACCGATCCGCTCCCACGCCGGAGTGAAGAACCCGCGCGTCGTGGTTGTGCTCGATGCGTCGCTGATCGAGCCGGCCCGGGTCACTGAAGGGCTGGTTGAGGACGGTATCCTGCTCGTGAATTCGAATGTCGAGCCGGCCGAGCTGCGGAAGCGGCTGAGCCTTCCGCCCGGTATCAAGCTCTACGTCGTGGACGCATCGAAGATCGCGATGGAGACCGTGGGCAAGAACGTGCCTAACACGCCGATGCTCGGCGCGCTCGTGAAGGTGACAGGCATTCTCGATTTCGAGCCGATGATGGTCGCGATCAAGCACAAGCTGGCCGAGAAGTTCCGGGGCGGCAAGGAGAAGTTCGTCGAGCCGAACCTGGTCAGTATCCGCCGTGCCTATGAAGAGGTGAGGTGCTAACATGGCGAAACTGAAGAGCTGGAAAGAGCTGCCGTGCGGGGCGATCATCGACGACCCGACGGCGGTGCTCGAGAACAAGACCGGCGCGTGGCGCTCGCAGCGGCCGTGCTGGAATGCCGAGAAGTGCATCCACTGTCTGAACTGCTGGATCTTCTGCCCGGACGCGGCCGTCATCGTCAAGGACGGCAAGGTGGTCGGCATCAATTACGACTACTGCAAGGGCTGCGGCATCTGCGCCGAGGTCTGTCCGACCAAGGTGCAGGCCATCACGATGGAAGAGGAGCGGAAGTGAGGGGAGCAGACGAAGTCAGAAGTCAGAAGCTAGATGCTAGAAGTCAGAAGTGCGGACCTGTGGACAGGAGGCAGGCATGATTCTGGCCAAGACGGGGAATGAGGCGCTGGCTTACGCCATGAAGCAGATCAATCCGGACGTTGTCGCCGCGTACCCGATTACGCCCTCGACCGAGATCGTGCAGATATTCGCCCAGTACGTGAGCGACGGCAAGGTCGATTCCGAGTTCGTGGCGGTGGAGAGCGAGCACTCGGCCATGGCCGCCTGCATCGGCTCGGCCGCGTCCGGCTGCCGGACCATGACCGCTACCGCGTCGCAGGGGTTGATGCTGATGCACGAGATGTTGTTCATCGCCGGCGGACTCCGGTTGCCGATCGTGATGCCGATTGCGTCGCGCTCGGTGTCGTCGCCGCTCAACATCCACGGCGACCACTCGGACTCGCTCGCATCGCGCGACTCGGGCTGGTTGCAGTTCTTCTGCGAGACGGTGCAGGAGGGCTACGACACGCTCATCCAGTGCGTGAAGATCGCGGAGCGGACGTCGCTCCCGGCGATCTGCGCGGTGGACGGGTTCATCCTGTCCCACTGCATGGAGCGGATCGAGACGTTCGAGGACAAGCCGGTGCGCGAGTTCATCGGGAAGTACAAGCCGAACTGGAACCTGCTCGACATCAAGAAGCCGATCCTTGTCGGACCGGCGACGATGCAGGACTACTTCTTCGAGTTCAAGCGCTCGCAGATCGAGGGCATGAACAAGGCGCTGCCGATCATCGAGGAGGTGCAGGCCGAGTTCAAGCAGAAGTTCGGCCGGGGCTACGGGGTAATCGAGGAGTACCGCTGCGAGGACGCCGAGGCGGTCGTGCTCTTGATGGGCTCGGCCTGCGGCACGATGCGCGAGGCGGTGGATGAGATGCGCAACCAGGGGAAGAAGGTCGGGATGGTGAAGCTGCGCGTGTTCCGGCCCCTGCCGCACCAGGTGCTCGCGGAGTCGCTGGCGAAGTTCAAGACGGTCGCGGTGATGGACCGGGCCGACACGGTTAACGCGTGGGGCGGCGCGCTCTTCACCGAGATCAGTTCGGTGCTCTACGACTCGCCGACGCGGCCGAAGATGCTCTCGTACGTGTACGGGCTCGGCGGCAAGGAGTTCTCGCTCGCCGACGCCGCCGCGGTGCTGGAGCAGGCGCACGCGGGCAAGAAGGAAGACCTCGTGACCTACATCGGAGTGAGGTAAGCCATGGCAAGACTGAAGGACCTTTGTCAGAATCCCGAGCTCTTCTCGAGCGGGCACCGGGCCTGCGCCGGTTGTGGTGAGGCCCTGGCGGTGCGGCAGATACTGCTGGCCGCGCCTCAGCCCGTCGTCGGCATCATGCCCACCGGGTGCACCGAGATCTTCTCATCTATCTACCCGCACGCAGCCTGGCAGATCCCGATGATCCACACCGCGTTCGAGACGGCGGCCTCGACCGCTTCGGGCGTGGTGGCCGCCTACAACTTCCACAAGAGGCAGGGCAACATCAAGGACGACGTGAAGTTCATCGCCTTCGCCGGGGACGGTGGCACCTACGACATCGGGTTCCAGGCAATCTCCGGCGCGCTGGAGCGACGACACAAGTTCCTCTACGTCTGCACCGACAACGAGGGCTACATGAATACCGGGATCCAGCGGAGCTCGGCCACGCCCTATGGCGCGCACACGACGACTTCGCCGGCGGGGTCGGTGATACCGGGCAAGACGATGCCGCGCAAGGACCTGATGGAGATCGTGATTGCCCACAGTCCGGCATACGCGGCGCAGACGACCATCGCGCTGTGGAACGACCTCGTGACCAAGGTCGGCAAGGCGCTGGCCGCGGACGGGCCCAGCTTCCTGAACGTGCTCGTGCCCTGTCCGCTCGGCTGGCAGCATCCCGGCAACCTGACGATCGAGATGTCGAGACTCGCGGCCGACACCTGCTTCTGGCCGATTTATGAGTGGGAGAACGGCAGGTACAAGGTCAATTACGAGCCGAAGGAGAAGAAGCCGGTCGAGGCGTTCATGAAGCCGCAGGGCCGGTTCAGCCACCTGTTCAAGGGCGATGCGGGCAAGGCGATTATCGACGAGGCCCAGCGCCAGATTGATGCGCAGTGGGCTCTGCTCCATAAGCGGCAGGAGGCGTTCGGAGCGGCATAGGACAGCGCAAGCTCAAGCACAAGCTCAGGCGGGCCGGGCTCTGCCGGCCCGCAGCATTTGATGGTTATCTGCTCAGGCGTCAGACCGAAGCGTGCAGGAATTGTGTCGTGCTACCCCCTTGGCGTGAGTGCCTTCAGTCTCCGGCTTCCACCGGCGGCCGGGCAAGGCATCGGGTGGTCGCGGCAGAAGCCGGAAGCAGGAGCGGCGGAATGTTGGAGCACGGCCGAGTTCTTGCTTGACACAGATATTCCGCGCGGCTAACATACCGCGTGGGTCCAGAGCCCCCAAAGGACTCCGTTTCTCTGCCCGGCCAGCCGGGAATGAATTTCTGTTTCCGGGCGAAGCAGGAGAAACCCGGCTGGAGTCTTCTTAACTTAGTCCCGACAAAGACAGCAGTCGATCTTGCCGCCCTTGTGTGCGGCGCGCCCGAGTTCCTGAGCATGGGCGACGGCGAGCCGTCCTGTCAGGCCGCGGTCGTGCTTTCAGAGCGGGGCGACGCGAGCGTGGTGGTCGCGGTCGACGAGGTCGGCGGGATCAGGCTTGTCGGGTACCCGGCCCAGCTCACCCGTCTGGCGCTGACCACCGTCGTGCAGGAGTTGCTGGTTTTCACCGGACGGCTCTGGCGGATGCCGCCCGAGGAGTTCGCGGCGGTGATTGAGAAGAGGATGGGAAGAAGCCTCAATGACTACTTCTCAAGCCGTGCCACCATCGGCTGGTCGGAGAATGGTCTCCGGACCGGGCTCGGGCGCAGCCTCGAGCGTGGCCGCTTCCCGGTCGTGCTGCTGCTCAGTGGGTCGAACCCGGAAGTGACCGAGGCGGTCGCTCACCTGAAGTCCCACAACATCGAGGTCAGGTCGCTCGGGGTTGAGTTGTACGAGAGTTCGGGGATAGAGATCATTATGCCACGGGTGTTGGAGGTTGCCGAGCCCGGGGCGCGCGAAGACAGGGAATCGACGAGGCCGACACTGCGGCCGACGCCGTCCCAGCCCCGGATGCCCTCGCGAGCACAGACTCCCATGACCGTGGTATCCAGTCCGGAAACGGCCGAATCGCCCCCCGCCAAGAAGGCGTCGTTGGCGGACGAGCCGGTGCCGCAGGTCGAGGCCGAACTTGCGCACACCGATGAGGAGGCGCAGAACAGTGCCGTTGCTTCGCCGCCGCCGGCTGAAGAACCGGCCCGTGTTAAGAAGACGTCGTGGACGGACGAGCCGGGGTCGGACCTGACGGAGACCGTGCCACCATCGGCCAAAACCAGGCCGCTCAGCTCGGTCCCGCCACTCGCTGCGAAGGCAGCGCCGGCCGCGCGGCCGATCTGGGACGGCACAATGCCTGGAGTGATGGCAGGAAAGCGGCCGCCGCGGCGGCCGGGCGACAACCCGGCGACGCACAAAGGACACGAACAGGCCACCGGGAGAAACACATGACATTGCAGGGCCCCTGCTGGGCTCGGTTCAAGCGTTTCGGAGACCGCTGGTTCGCCTTCAATGGCAAGGACGGAACGAGCGCGCTTGACCCCATCCAACTAGTGATTGATGCTCCGGAGTTCCTCGGACAAGGCGCCGGCCAGTCCGTACCGCGCGCGGCGATGGCTTCCCCGCAGTCGCACTCGAACCGCGTGCTGGTGGTCGTGGACGAGGCCGGTGGCGTTCAGCTCGCGGTCTGCCCGGAGCCGGGCGGTGACTCGGCCATGGTCGTCGGGGATGTGGTTGCCACTGGTCACCGCTTCTGGCGCAAGAGGTTCAATGCGCTGGCCGAGCCCTTCCAGGATTTCCTCGGGATGGCGCTGACCGACTGGATATCCGGCCGCGCCGGCGAGAGCTGGTCGGCCGACAAGTTCAAGGCCGGACTCGAGCGCAGCATGAGCGAAGGGAAATTCCCGATAACTATCGTCGTCAACGAGATCGACACGGCAGTCAAGGAGACCCTCGACTACCTCAGGGAAGTCAACCAGCAGGTCCGGGTCCTGGGCTACCTGTGCATGGCGAGCGGTGGCGACGAACTGGTCTGGCCGCGGGAATTGAGCGAAGACCGGGTCGTCACAAGGCAACAGCCCGCCCGGACCCAGCCACGGACGTCGGCGCCGCAGTACGGCCCGCGGGCGCCGTCGCGGTCCCACACGGCCGCCCCCGAGATCGACGCGTCACCGGCTGATTCCGCACCGATGGCTCCGCCGCAGCCGCGGTCGGAGGAACCGGAGGAACACGCGGCGCCCGCGATGTTTGATGCGACGCCCGAGCAGAAGGAGATACTCGGCCAACTGCTGCAGCTCGATGCCCTTGGATTGACAAGAAGAGGACTGGAGTACTACCTTGCCGATGACGAGATGGGGGCCACGCCCACCATCGCGCTTTCGATCGACCACGACCGCTGGCCGTTTCCCAAGCCGAACGAAGTGATCGTGGCGGTCGACACCGGGCCGTCGCATCTGGGCCGATACCTGAACATCGACTCGACCGAGACGGAGCAGTTCCTCGGGACGCTCCCCAGGGCCGGAGAGAAGGAGCTCAAGGGCACCATCCTGCTCCGGGCTGCCGACCCCACCGAGGCCATCCAGGTAGTGAACGAACTGCGGGCGCTCAAAGAAGTCACAATCGGCAGCTCTCACTGAGCCGGTTCTGGCTCTCCGCCCGCAATCTGCAATCACAATCTTCCGGGCCGTCGGTACCGACGCCTCCGGCCTGAGGCCGGCGCGAGTGCGCAAACGGCTGTGGGCGATGGCGTGGCGCGGACGTCAGTTCGTCCCGAACCAGGAGAAACGGCCGGCGCGGGAAAAACCCATGCCGGCAGTCAGACGGAGCGACGCTCGGTTGGTTGTGACGATGTACATGAACGGCTGAACGCCGAGCCGGAGCAGACACTCCGCCAGCGCGGTCGTCAGCGTCCTCGCCATGCCCTGATGACGGTACTGCTCCAGCACATGCAGGAAACCCATGGAGCCGTCGTCGTGGGTCAATCCCCAGGCCACCGGCGCACCGCTGCGGCGGATGCAGAAGCCCGGCCCGCTCCGGATGCGGCGGAGGATGCGTTCAGGACTTCGTCCGTAGGGCCAGGCCCGGGCGATCAGCGGCGCATCGTCCGGCCGCAGCCGGCTGACGCGATGAGTCCGGTCGATGACGAGACGACCGGGCCGGAGAGCGTAGAGGTAGCAGTGGTTATACCACAGGCGCCGGCCGGCATCGGGCCCGCGCCAGTTCTCTCTTATCAGGCGGCAGAAGCGGGACGGCGTCGCGCTGAAGACCAGGCGCAGGTTGCGGGGGATTTCGGCAAGGACCCGGGCTGCGGCCCGGCCGGAGTCGGCAAAGAGGGAGAACCGGTGGGTGCGGCAGAGCACGGCGTGCGGGTCGCTCAGGTCGTCGGTCCTGACCCAGCGAACAGAGGAGCTGAAGGTGTTGTTGATGAGGTTCGATACGGAGCTGGCCGCGGAGAGGTTCTGTGCAACAAACGGGCGAATCAGGTCGAGGTCGCGGCAAATGGGCACGGGGGAGAAGATAGGATTAGTAGAGGCCAAGGTCAAGGGACGAAGTAAGAAGTTAGAAGCTGGAAGTCAACGGCGAACCGCAATTGGCGACGGGCACGCGGCTTTGACTTCTCGGAACACCGTGTATAGGCTGATTGTGTGAAGCCGAAGCTGCTGCTCCACATCTGCTGCGGGCCGTGTTCGACCGAGGTAATCCGGCGCCTGAAGGACGACTACGAGGTCGTCGGCTTCTTCTACAACCCAAACATCCATCCGGAGGAGGAATACAGCCGGCGGCTGATGGAGGTACAGAGGATCTCCGCCTTGTGGCGCGTGCTCGTCGACGTCGGGCCATACGACCACGAGCGGTTCCTTGCGGTTGCGCACGGGCTGGAGGGGGAGCCGGAAGGCGGTCGCCGGTGCGTCGCCTGCTATCGGCTGAGGCTGGAAGCGGCTGCGCACCGGGCAGCGGAGAACGGCTGCACGCACCTGGCGACGACTCTGACAATAGCGCCGATGAAGAGGGCCGCGGTCATCAACCCCATCGGCCGCGAAGCTGCAGGGCGATGCGGTCTCGGCTTCCTCGAAGAGGATTGGAAGAAGCGGGATGGGTTCAAGCACAGCGTGGAACTCGCGCGCGACCTCGGCCTGTACCGTCAGCACTACTGTGGCTGCGAGTTCTCGCACCGCTGATTCCCACTAGGAGTCCGGCCGAAAAGCCACCTACCGCCCGACCGTCAATCTTGCGGCCATTGATAATCAAGGACTTACGTAGTGCCATTTCACGGTCTGCACGCTACCAGAGGGGTTTTCGGCCGGGCCTCTAGTCAGGCGGTCGAGCCGTGCCGCGGTTGCGCGGTGGGTGGCCGCACGGCCGGTTTGACACGGCGAGTCGACGGGATAAGATTGGCGCGTGTCCGGTCCTCTTGGCTGTCCGTGGCTCACGTTTGCCGCGGTTCTGGTGACGATAGCCGCCGGGATTGCGGCCGTCATCTGGGCCGTACTGGTGCGGTTCAGGGATTAGCGTGAGTTCCGCCGCAATCCACATACTGGTTCTGGCCGCGTACCTGCTTCTGCTTTTCGTGCTGGGGTGGGTGGCCCGGAGCCGCGCTCGCTCGGCTGAGGGATTCTACCTCGGTTCGCGCTCGGTCGGGCCCTGGGTGACAGCCTTCTCTTTCGTGGCCGCATACTACAGCTCGGTCGTCATCATCGGCGGTGGCGGGTTCGGCTACAAGTACGGCATGGCCACGCTCTGGATCGGCGCCACCAACGTGCTGGTCGGCACGCTGCTGGCCTGGATTGTGCTGGGAGCCCGCACCCGGGCAATGACCGGCCGGCTGAACACCATCACCATGCCGGACTTCTTCGCCCGTCGCTTCGACGCGCCGGCGGCGAGGGCAATCTCGGCGGTCATCGTGACGGTCTTCCTCGTTATCTACAGCGTGTCGGTGATTCAGGGTATGGGGCACGCCTTCGCAGTACTGGTTGGTATGCCCTATATCTACGGCGTGCTGATTTCTGCCCTGGTTATCGTTGTCTATGTGACAATCGGCGGCTACATGGCGGTCGTCTGGACCGGGTTCGTTCAGGGGATTATCATGATCGTCGGGCTTGTGCTGCTCGCCGTGCTCGCGGTCGCCAAGGTCGGCGGACTCGCCGAGGGATTCAGGCAGCTCGGCGCGATCGAGGCCGGCAGGTACGTCGAGACGCCGGGAATCTGGGGTTGGCCCGGCATCATTTCCTACGCGATGATTGTCAGCTTCGGGGTCTGGGGCATGCCGCAACTGGTGACGCGGTTCTACTCGATAAAGAACACGCAGGTCCTGCGCCTGGGCACGGTGCTGGCGACGGTGGGCGGCATGGTCGCACTGCTGCCGTACTTCAGCGGCGCGCTGGCGCGCGTGCTGTTTCCGAACCTGCCCGCCGCCGATAAGGCGATTCCGATGCTGGTCAAGGCGGCGATGCCGGCCTGGGCCTCGGCCTTGTTCCTGGCCGGGGTGATTGCCGCCGGTATGTCCACTTTTGCCGCGGTGCTCATCGTATCGGTGAGCTCGCTGGTCAAGGACATGCTCCGGGACAGCTTCCGGGCGCAGCTCGCGCCGCGGACCGAGGTCGTCTTGTCGCGCGTCTCTTCGGCGGTAATCGGGCTTGCCGCGGTGCTGGTGGCACTCAAACCGCCGGCGATGATACTGGTGATAACCGGGTTCTCCTGGGCGGTAATCGCCTCAACGACGCTGTGGCCTTACTTGTTCGGTCTCTATTGGCGCGGGGCGAGCCGGGCGGGTGTGCTCGCGGCGATGGTCGGCGGGTGCGCCACCGCGCTGGTCTGGCTCGCGCTGAGGAACCCCTTCGGGCTGCACGGCTTCGTGCCGGGCATGGCCGTCAGCCTCGTGCTGCTCGTGGTGGTGAGCCTGCTCACGCCCCGACCGATGCCCGAAACCCTGCGTGCCGCATTCGGTGACTCCTCGTCCGGCCCGTCACGACCCGCCGGTCGCCCGGTGGCTTGACACTGGCTGGGGCCTGGAATAGACTATTCCTCTGATTACCAAAGGAGACAAGATGAAGAACATGTTTCTGGCCTTGATTCTGTTGTCGGCGCCGGCGACGATTGCGCAGCCGTTCCACGAGGGCAAGTACGTGACGGCGCCGTGCCCGCCGTTAGTGCCCGGCGACTCGACGCACGAGTTCGACGTCCGCTTCTATCGGGTCGACCTCGACCTGCCGATGACGTCGGGCGCCATGACCGCGCGGGTCAGCATCGACCTCATCCCGGCGGTCGATAACTTCGACACGTTCAGTCTGCACATGGTGAACCTAGTCTGCGATTCGATTCGCCGGGCGGACACTGCCTGTACGTTCACCGCGGGCAGCGGCCAGTTGCTGGTAGACCTTGACCGGGCGTTTGCCCGCGGCGAGTCGCTGAGAGTTGACATCTACTACCACCGCAACGCGGGCGTGGAGAATCGGGGATTCTACTACCATGCCCGCGGCACGCAGGGCATACCGCATGCCATCTGCTACACGACGACCGAGCCGGCCGACGCTCGCTACTGGCTGCCCTGCTTTGACGAGCCGTGGGACAAGGCCGAGCGGGGCTGCGCGATCAACGTAACCACCCCGGATTCGATGAATGCCTGCTCGAACGGGCTGCTCGACAGCACGACGACAAGCGGTGGCAAGAAGACCTGCTGGTGGAGCCACAACTACCCGATTTCGACCTACCTGATGGTATTCTCGGCGTCGCGCTGGGCCAGTTTCAAGCAGTGGTTCGAGACGAGCCCGGGCGAGTCCGCCTATGTTCAGAACTTCATCTGGCCCGAGGATTCGGCTGACGCCGTGGCCGCGTTCGCGAACGTCGTGGACATGATCGACTACTTCTCGGACTCGGCCCGTTACGGCCGCTACCCGTTCGAGAAGTACGGTCACGTCGAGGCCTATCCGTTCCCCTGGGGCGGGATGGAGAACCAGACAATGACCATGGTTCACCGCGCCTGGATTATCTACGGTTCGGACAACGGCATTGCCCACGAGTTGGCGCACCAGTGGTGGGGCGACATGGTTACCTGCCAGGACTGGCGCGAGATCTGGCTGAACGAAGGGTTCGCGGTCTATTCCGACGAGCTCTATGAGTACCACCGGCGCGGCCGTTCCGCGTTCCTCAGCATGATCGGCAGCCGGGCCCAGGACTACTTCGACGAGGAAGCGACCGACCCGCGCCCGATATATGCCCCGCCGTACCCGGACCACCTGTTCGACTGGGGGCACACGTACTGCAAGGCCGGTTGGGTGCAGCACATGCTCCGCTACGTCGAGGGCGACACGGTCTGGTCCGAGCCGGGCGTTTTCTTCCGGGCGATGCGGGCTTACGGCGACAGCTTCAAGTACGGAAACGCCAACACCGAGGACTACAAGCGGATTCACGAGCAGATAACCGGGCTTGAGCTTGACTGGTTCTTCGACGAGTGGGTCTACAATTACGGATACCCCATCTACACGCTGGGTTGGCATGGACGACAGAACGGCAGAGGCTGGGAGGTCGTGTTCGAACTCACCCAGAACAACAGCAGCGGGGCGCCCCCGGTGTTCCACATGCCGGTTGAGGTCAGGGTGAGCTGGTCGGGCGGCAGCGCCACATTCTGGTACGATGTCACAACCAGCCCGCAAGTGAACGTGTTCCCGGTCGGCGCGCAGCCGACGAGTGTCTCCTTCGACCCGAACGACTGGATTCTGGACCAGCACAACACCCAGGTGGCGGTAGCGGACGTGCCATCCTCCGGCTACCGTACCGGACTGCGGCTTGCAGGGCCCGACCCGTCAACCGGACCTGTGCGGCTTGCCTACGAGCTCGGGTCGGCTGCTCCGGCCCGAATCGACATCTACGACGGCGCTGGTCGGCTGACGAGAACGCTGCTGGAAGGACAGCGACCGGCCGGGCGCTACACGGCGACCTGGGACCGGAAAGGAAGCGGAGGCCGGTCCGTATCAGCCGGCACGTACTTCTGTCGCCTCAGTGCGGGCAGCGAGAGCCGGACCATCCGGCTGGTACTCGCCGACTAGCATCAGACCGAAGGAGCACGCGCACCGCGGCCCATAGGGGCCGCGGTGTCGTTCACCCGGCCCGGGCGCACAAAGCACGGCACGAGGACGATGTCGTCCGAGGTGCCTCCCGGACGTCCATGGCCGCAGGCTGAGCGCCGGCGAGGGGCGACGAGGATGCTTGACTCGGCCAAGGCCGGGATTATGCTCAATTCGCCTCTATGAGTGGCGCTACTACACCTCCCGACAAGCTGCAGGCCCTGCGCGAACGGATAGCTTCGGCCGCGGCTCCGGCTGAGCGCGTCGAGGCCACGATGGCACTGGCCGAGGAGATATGGCCCCGCGACCCGGTTGCGGTCCGGCCACTCTTGGAGCAGGTGGTGGCAGAAGCCGACGTCGCCGGCCGTGTCAGTGACAAAGGCAGGGCCATGTTCATGCTGGGCGAAATGCAGCGCCGAGCCGGCGACCTCGATGGTGCGGAGCGCTATGCCGAGATGTTGCTCAAGGTTGCGGATGCTACCGGAGACCTTCGAGTTCGGGCGTATGGGCTCAATCTCTGCGGGTGCATACACGGGGATCGCGGCGAGTCGCAGTCCGCACTTGAGTGTTTCGAGGGGCTCCTGAAAGTCGCCAAGCAAATCGGGTCCGCGCCGGGCGAAACGATGGCGCTGAACCAGCTCGCGTGCGTTCATGCTGCGCGCGGCGACCTTGACTTTGCCCTTCAACGTTACCGGCAATGTCTGGCAGCAAATGCCAAAGCCGGAGACACGCAGGGCCGGGCTTTCAGCTACTTCAACATAGGTTGGACCCTTGGCGCGATGGGGCGCTGGACCGAGGCGACCGAGAACTTCTACCGCGCGATTGCGCTCTGCGAGGAGCATGGGTTCTCTGACCCGCTGGCTGCGGCGCGAAACGCGCTCGGCGAGCTCTCACTCAAGCGATCTGAGTACGATGGTGCCGCGCTCATGTTCGGCGCAGTGATCGACTCAGAGAGGCAACACCGTCGAGCCGGAGGAGTTTACCGAGAGGCTCTCACCAATCTGGGTTGGACTCACTTCCGCAACGGAGACCTTGCCCAGGCAGAGGAGGTCTTGAGCGAAGCCGCTCGGATGTGCGAAGCAGCCAAGGA
>DDXO01000045.1 GCA_002347155.1 Caldifarciminota bacterium UBA2258 | reverse complement strand
GAGTTCAAAGAGCACGGTTGTGAGTTGGTGGTGAAGGTGCCGCGTGGTGGTCGGCCGGGCTACTTTGCCAAGGGCGACTTCAAGATTGATCTGGAACACGACAGCGTGACCTGCCCGGCCGGGCAGACGACGAGGAAGTGGAAACTAAAGAGAGTACGTACTGGAGTAAGGGGCGAATGCGTGGCGGTGAAGCAGTTTGAGTTTGCGGCGGAGCAGTGTCGTGGCTGTGCCCATTATCGGCAATGTGTGAGCAGCAAACTGGGCAAAGGGCGGAGCATCGTGCTGCATCCCGAGGAAGGGCTGCTGCAGGAGGCGCGGGCCTATCAGGNNCACCGGCTGGCGCGGCTGGTGCAGCTAGGGATACGTCAGGCGCGGTACTTCGGGCGGGCAAAGACCAAGTGGCAGTTGCTTCTCGCGGCGGCGGTGGCGAATCTGGTGCTGGTGGCTGCCTGGGAGCTAGCAACCGGAACTTCGTTTGGTCTTGAGGCTTCTTCCTTCAGTCTGCTGCTACAACTGACTTTCCTTCTACTTCTCGTGCCAAATCTCATCGGCGAGGTGAAACGGCGACAACACCTCGTCTTCCGCGCGTCAGATCGTGGTCGCGTACCCCAGATGACCGGTTTCCGGCCGGACTTCTAGGACAGGGGCTGGGGACCAGGGATTGGGGGTTGGGGACTGACCTGGACCCGACCCACGACTGCTTCGATATCCTGAACTGAAACCGCTCCAACACGAACGACTCGCGGCGGTCTGGCGGTCACGTCCAGCACGGTTGACGGTACGTCCTTTCCGCAAAGCCCGGCGTCCAGCGCCACGTCCACCTGTTCGAGCAGAACCGGGCTGACGCAGGCGAACCGGCTGGTTGCGGGCTCGCCGTGCAGATTGGCGCTCGTGCCGGCAACTGGCGCCCCGAGTTCCTCAAGCAGGTCGCGCGTCACCGGGTGTCCTACCATCCTCACTCCGATCGTCTGCCCGCCGCCAGTAACAACCGGCGGTATCTTGTCGGTGCCACGGAATACCAGTGCCAGTGGGCCCGGCCAGAATCGGCTCATTAGCGGCTGCACCCATTGCGGAACCTCGGCGACATATTCGTGCATCTGGACCGGGGAAGCACAGTGGAGCATCAGCGGCTGTGACGGCTCCCGGTTCTTCAAGGAGAACACGCGACCGACTGCCCCGGAGTTCCTGACGTCGGCGCCGACTCCGTAGACCGTCTCGGTTGGAAAGACCGCAACGCCGCCCGCGCGCAACATCGCACCTGCCTGCTGTATTGATACGGAGGAGTACGAAGGCGGTTCAGCCCTCAGGACAACAACCATGAAAGAGCACTGAGTCAAACGCCAAGAGCCAAAGCTATCTGCTCCTGAGCGCTTGTGCTTGGGCTTGCGCCATCAGGACGGCAGACCTGGCTCAATGGCGGTGATGCGAAGCGGCTGACCATCCATCTCGACGCCGTCACCGACCTTGCGGCCGATCAGAATCTGGGCAAATGGCGAAAGGTAAGAAATCACTCCGTGTTCATGGTCGGCGTCCCATGGTCCCAGTATCGAGTACTCGACGACGCTGCCTGCCCCGTTGTCGAGCTTCACCCGGCTTCCGACCGACACTTCCGACGTGTCCACGTCGGCCGGGCCTACGATCCGCGCCCGGGCAATCTCCTCGCGCAGCCGCTTGGCCTTGACCATCAGCCGCCCCTGTTTCTCCTTCGCGGCTTTGTACTCATAGTTCTCGCTCAGGTCCCCATGCGCACGCGCCCGGGCGATTTCGTCGGCAGTCTTGGGTATCTCCACTGCGGCAAGCTGGTGCAGCTCCTTCTTCGCCTTGTCCAACCCGCGCACGGTCGTATACACGACGTTGTCACCGGTGCCCTCATCGAGGTTCGGGTACTTCGTCACGACCAACTGGCCGATCTCGTCGGCGACGTAGCCGTCAAGAGTCCGCGCCCGGCCGACCCGGGCGAGCAACCGTGCGGCCTCGGCCTCGTCCATCTGCTCCAGCGCCGACTGCACCAACCGGTAGTCGGCGTGAACCAGGACGGCACGGAACTTGCTCCAATGGGGCTTGTACCCGACCGATTCGAGCAGGTCCAGGATACGCGTGACTATGCCCTTCGGCTCGCTCAATCCCAGCCGCTCGGAATGCTCCACGAGCCAGAGAAATGCCTCGGGGTTCTGGCGATAGCCCGTCAGCGTGTCCTCAAGCAGAGCCTGCCATTGCCGGGGGTGCTTTGCGGCCAGCTCCTTCTCGATGATGGCCCGGGCGCGGCCGTCCTTTCCGACCGAGAAGATGGCCGCGTACGACTGGTGCCAGTCGTCCGGCCGTGCGCTGGCCAGCGTTCCGAGGAGGCGCCTTCGCTCCGAGAAAGTCGCGAGCTTCGAGTATGCCACCAGCACGCCGGCACGTTCCATGTGCGCCAACTCGTCGGCGTCAACCTTCTGACGGAGCCGTTTGGCCGCCTTGGCCGGCTTGCTCTCAGTCACTACCGCCGGCGTCTCTTCCCACTGGAATGTCTTGGCCGGCGCGGTTCTGGACACGACATGTGGATCCTTGCCCAGTTCGCGGCGCGCCTTGGTCCAGAAACTGTCCCACGCCTCACCTCCGACTACCTGCGCCATCGCCTCCTGCAATTCCCTCGCCGACATCGCCCTGCCCGTATCCCGTAGCAGAAGCGCGACCGCCTGGCCAGGCCGGGAAGCAACGATATCGAGCAGCTTCTGCCGCTTCCGGTCGAGCAGGGCGTAGTAGCCGTCCGGTTTGCAGATTCTCAGGACCCGTTGGGCCGTGCCGAGGTCCCACATCAATTCGGCCCCTCGGTCGAAGTCGACTGTGACCTTGTCGAGCAGCAAATCCAGCTTCTTCACTCGACCGGGCCCTCGGTCGACGTCAAGGACTCGCGTCCCGGGTAAGAAAGCCAAGTAGCGGTCAAGCTTGGGCAGGGACTCCCTCAGTGACTGTCCGTAGCCGACCCCGGACTTGTTCAGCAATTGCTCAATGTCAGGTACGTCTACGTAGAGACGCTGTACGCATGTTGCGATGATGCGGGCCAGAGCCGCGTCATCAGCGGACACCGCCGCCTGCCGGCGCAGAATGGCAAACTCATCCGCGAACCTCTTCTGCTCACGGGACGAATCGGCCAGAAGCATCAACATCAGCGCCATCGTCTCACGTGGGACCTGCCGGTCAGTCAGGTGGACCAGCTCAAGCAGTTGCTCATGAGGCACGCCGGCCTCGACCATTTCCAGCCAGGTCGTCTCCATCTCATCGTACTGCTTCTGCCAGAATTGTGTACGGAACTTCCGGGTCAGCTCTTCCATGCGGTGCCAGTAGCATAGAGCCCGCCCCGGCCAAGTCAAGAACCGGCCTTCTGTCGCCAACAACGCTTGACTTCCGGGCGCGCATCGCTAGATTCCTGCTGAAACTGCGGTCCTGGTGACTAGTGCAGGACTGCAAGTCTGCAGATTCGGACAAACCAAAAAGGAAGGCAAACAAGCATGAAACGCGTACTGCTGACGGTCGCACTCGCTGCCATCATGCTGTCAGCGCTTAGTTGCGCGACAGTATTGGTCACCGCGCCGCCCGGCTCGAACGTGAAGCTCCTGGAAGAGATATCACCGGCGCCGTCGAGAATCCAGTACAAGAACTGGTACTTCTTGTTCGGGCTGGTCCCGATTACGGACAACAGCACGGCGGACATCATCGCCAAGCATCAGTTTAAGGAAGTCCGTGTCAAGACCTACCAGGGTGTGTTGGACTTCGTAATCAGCTACGTCACTTCGGGGATCATCTGGACGAACACAGTCGAAATTGAAGGCAATCTCAAGTAGCTGAGACTTCGACATGGACGGAGCAGGGCTTTGCCCTGCTCCTCTTTTCACTCACCAACTAGGTAGCGCGACGGCCGCCAGCCCTTCCTTGACAGTCCGGCTCGGCGTCCTACGATTTGATGCCGGATTCGGTCCAACCCGCTTGCTGGATTCGCCGAATCCGCAAGACCTTCCGGCCGTTGGATGAAGTGAGACCAGAACGGAGGAAAAGTGCCGATAGACTACTCAGCAACCGAGATAATGGAAATGGCCGTGCAGACCGAGAAGGGCGGCAAGCTCTTCTACGAAACTGTGGCAGAGCAGACCAAAGACGACAATCTGAAAGGCCTGTTCTCGTACCTTGCGGGCGAGGAGAACAAACACATCCGCGTCTTCGAAGACATCGCCAAGACCATCAAGGTCGCGGCGGACGAGACTCCGGCCGACTGGGAAGAAGTGGCGCTCTACCTGAAGGCTGTGACCGATTCGCGCTACTTCCTCGGCCCGGACAAGGCGCTGTCACTGGCGAAGGACGCAAGGAGCACTTCGCAGGCGGTCAAGCTGGCTCTTGCATTCGAGAAAGAAACACTGGTATTCTACCTTGAGGCAACCGACATGGTCCCGGCCCTGAACCGGCCCGCCATCGAGAGGCTGGTTCGAGAAGAAAGGGCTCACGTGCGCAAGCTGACCGGGTTCCTGCAAACCTGCCAGAAATGACCGACCCCGAGACCCTTGCCGCGCTGGCCACGGCCGTCGAGGCGGAGAAACAGAGCCTGCACAATTACCTTGAGTTCGCTTGGAACACCCGTGACAGTTCCGGCAAGCAGATGTTCGTCCGGCTCGCCACCGACGAGTTTGAGCACATGCGCCTCCTTGAGACCCAACAGGCGAGCCTCACGCAGTCGGGCGTGTGGCAGCCGGCCTCGGTAGACGCAACCGTCATTGAGCGAATCGTTCCCCGGCTCTCTGACAAGTCCTTGCGCATCCGCGGGGCCGAAGGCCAGAACCAGCTCTCGGCCCTCAACACGGCGCTTGACCTTGAACGGTCGGCCCAGGTATTCTACGAAGAACAAAGCCGGAGGATGCAGTCTGAACCCGCTCGCGTGATGTTTGCTCGGCTGGCCGAGATGGAAGCCGCCCACTACGCGCTGCTTCAAGCTGAGATAGACAGCATCCAGCAGACCGGGTTCTGGTTCGGCCTGCCCGAATTCACCCTGGAATCAGAGCGGCCCTAACAGAAGGCTAGAGACCGGCTCTTCTGTCAACACGACCGTCTTGACACGTCATCTATTGACTCGATTCCGGTTAGAGGCCTGGAAGCGTCGGGGCCAGCCCCTGGCAAGTCCCGGCCAATCGCACCAATGAACTAGGCCGCTGGCGGGCTACCAGCGAATGACGACGCCGCCCCAAGTGAGGCCTGCGCCGAAGGCGACCAGGATTGTAGCATCTCCGGGTTTGATGCGGCCGGACTTGCGGGCTTCGTCCAGGGCTATGATGCAGGTCGCCGCGGAGGTGTTGCCGTACTTCTGGATGTTGACGAACACTCTCTCCATCGGGATATGGAGCTGCCTCGCAACCGCTTCGATGATACGGAGGTTTGCCTGATGCGGTATGATGAGGTCAACGTCGTCCGGGCCGAGGTCTGTTTTCTCCATCAGCCGCCTGACTGTGCGAACCATGTTCAGTACGGCCACTCTGAAGATGGTCTTGCCGTCCATCTTCAGGTAGTGGAGCCCGTTCTTGACCGTCTCCGCCGTTGGGGGGTGCCGGGAGCCGCCACCGGGGACCCAGAGGGCCTCGCCGTATCTGCCGTCTGCTCCGAGGTGACCGGCGACAACGCCCTTGTCCGGTTCGGATGAGGCCTTCACAACCGCTGCACCAGCGCCGTCACCAAGCAGGATGCAGGTTCCCCGATCCGTCCAGTCGGTAATCCTGGACAGAGTTTCGGCTCCCACGACCAGAACGGTTCGGTAGGTTCCGTCTGCGATGTAGTGCCGGGCCACATCAAGGGCGTAGATGAACCCGGTGCAACCCGCATTGACATCCATCGCCGCTGCATTCCGAGCGCCCAACTGATGCTGGATTATGCAGGCGGTCGAAGGCAAGGGCATGTCCGGCGTGACCGTGCCGACGACGATGAGCTCGACGTCTTCCGGGTCTGTCCGAGCATCCGCAAGTGCCTTACGCGCGGCGACCAGCCCAAGGTCCGATGATGCCTGATCATCGCCAGCGATGTGACGTTCCTTGACGCCCGTGCGTTCGGTAATCCACTCGTCCGACGTGTTGACCAGCTTCTCAAGCTCAGCGTTGGTCATCACGCGCTTGGGAACCTCAAAGCCGGTGCCGGTGATGATGGCCGAGAAGCTGTTACGAAATACGCATCGCGTCGCCGTCTGTTCTCCCATCTTGAATCGGGTCTCTGCGTTCAGAAGCTGTACTTGACCTTCAGGTAGACCTCATCGTTGTCTTTCATCCTGCCAAAGGCGGTATTCGCTTTGCCTTCGATAATGTGCGCCCCGATCAGAATCTCGGCATTGTCCACCGGGCGGTAGGCCAGCTCCGGGCCGTACAGAACCGCGTAGCTGTTCGCTATGTCACCATAGTCCTTGATTGTCGCGCCTCCGGCGATGGGGCGTACCGTGAGTCGGTCGTTGAGGAACTTCTTCTCTGCGCCAAGCATGAGGTAGTCTTCGAGATTAGCTCGACCTCGTTCATGTACAAAGCCGCGTAGATGCTGCATGTTGACGTAGATGCCGTTCTTGAAAGTGTAGTCTGCGCCCAGGACGTATTTGAAGTACGGCTTGTTGTCCAGGACGGTTGAGTCCTTGGTGCCCATTCCCAGCGCGGACAGGTCAAGGGTCATCACGACCTCATCCGGGAGGATCATGGCGGCCTCGGCCCACACTCCGACACCTAGCGCGACCCCTGCCAGGTCCGCTCCCACAACCTGCATCCGGGGATAGATGAGTCTTGACGTCACGTCCACCGTTCCCATCGTGTCCACGGGAATGAACGCGATGCTGTCTGCAAGCGGCAGGTCGTCTCTGGCGTACACGTAGCTGAGCGACAGGTCGTAGTTCAGAAGCGCCGTTCCGATTCTGACACCTCCGCTGGAGGCGTGCTTCGGGTTGTCCGCCGGCATGCCGATTGTGTCCGTCAGGTTTCTCAGCGCCAGTCCGGGTGGAAGCTCCATCGGAGGACTCAGAGCTGCGGCCCAGTCTCCGGTCGGCAGGACGGCAGGCCTGAATGTCGGAATGTACGCGCCCGTGAAGTTGAAGCCGCCCCAGTAGAACACGGCCTTCAGTGCGTCTGAGCCGAGGTGGCGTCCGAAATCCCAGACGTCCCGCAGGTCATCCGGATTCAGGTTGTCAGTCGGATTGAGCCCGTCCGCGGTTCCCCAGGCGATGCGCTGCCTGCCGACCCGGATGTCCAGCGCGGGAAAGACAAATCCATACAGGTCAACGTATGCCTCCCGCAGGTCGAGGCCCCAAGGCGAGACCCGGTCGGGTTCGCTCAGGTTGGAACTGCTGCTGACATCCGGCAGGCCAAAGGTCGAGAGCCAGAGTTCGCTGTAGTAGCGTGCGCCTGCCACCGGACTGCCGCTGAGCGTCAAGGCGAGCCGGTTCTCGTTCCATGAGAACATGTTGTCCCTGCCGGTCTGCAGCCGGAGGTCGGTCTGGAGATAACCGCCTACTCCGGCCTGTGCGAAGGCCGCGCCGGAAACCAGCATAGCGATCGCGAAGAGTGCTGCGATTCTGCGCATCGTCACCCTCCCTAGTCGGAGCTGCGCTTGAGGTAGCGCAGGGAGAACAGGTCGTCGCTCAAGCCCTGGTCGCACTTAACCTCGCGCATGACCATTCTTGTCTTGTGAGCCTTCTTGAGGTCGGACATCTCTGCCTCTCGGGCCACCCAGTACCCGTCTATGTTCTCGATCTCGGTCCTAGCCATCACCTTCCACAACTTCCCGTCCTTTGAGTAGTACTCGATGCGAGCCGGGTAGAAATTGTCCCGGCGTACCGACATGACCAGTTTCGAGTAGTCGCTGGTGACGTTTTCCCGAGGCGTCAACTTCAGGACATACGGTTCTGCCAGAGGACTGGCAGGCTTCGCAGTATCACTCTCAAGCAGTGTGGGACTGTATTTATCTGCGTAGTTGATGGCTGCCATGTCGTCGTAGGTGAAGTCGGTGCCGGCGAAGCTCGTGTTCGTTACGTGTGATGCGATCCGGCGCTCCTTCCTGAATGCCGGCATGTAGAGATACATCATATCTCCGGGCAGGTCGAGAAAGCCGATTCCCTTCTGCTCGGCCGGAGAGGTGAACTTGACCATCCGCCGGTCGCTTCCCTTCTGCCACATCCGGGCTCCTCGGCTTGTCTCTTTTCCCGAAGCGTCAACCAGGATCATCTCAAGCGTGACTTCCTGGTCGGCAGGTGCGCCGACCACGGCGTCGGCTTTCCTCAGAATCTGGAGAGCCGTGAGTTCCGGCTCGCCCGCATTCAGTGACCCTGCCGGGTGCGCGAACGGGCTCGCCGCCAGAAGCACGGCAAGCACGAACAGGTCTGACTTCTTCATTCTTTCCTCCATGTTGAGAGTCCTACGTTACTTCATTCGGATTCCATCCGCTGCCCTGGAAACCAGGCCGTTGGACAGTGCCCCGAGCCTTCCGACAAAACCGGCCCTAGTTACCAGCAATAGTGAAGGCAGGATGGTAATCGACGCCACGGCACTGACCATCATGCTGAGGGCGATCAGGTATCCGAAGCGCTGCAAAGGGACGATGCTCCCCAGAACGAGGACGAGGAATCCCATTGCCACCGAGACCGCATTGATGATGATCGCTTTTCCCGTGGTCGTCAGTGTCTTATCCAGAGCTTCAAACTCGGTCCTGCCCTGTGCGTGTTCGACCTTGAACCTGGTTACGAAGTGAATGGTGTAGTCAATGCCGATACCGACGGCGATGCTGCCGAGCAGGACGGTGACGATATCAAGCGGGATTCGAAAGACCGCCATTATCAAGAAGTTCACAAGCACCGTGATGACAATCGGGGTTATCGAAACCAGCCCGCCAATCGCTGATTTCAGTCGGTAGGCAAGCAGCAGGAACACCAGGAGGATGGCGACTACGAGGCTGAGCACCTGGCTTCTTGCGAGATTGCGGTCGATGTCCAAGTAGATAATGGGCATTCCCGTCTGCTGAGCGGACAATTCGACCCTGTCTTTCACTTCGGGATTGCCAGGCAGACTCGCATATCCCGAGCCCGCGATAGCAGTCCAATCCTCGTTTATCTCCCAGACGTCGTCGCGCAACTCGCCCAGGAACTCCTCGTCGTCGTCCAGAGATGACGGCAGAAAAAGTCCCAGCATCCGGATGAGGCGATTCACTCTTGCCCATGCCACTTCGTCGGCGATGATCGCGGCCATGGCGTCCGCGGCCTGGTCCAACATCTCGGGGTCTCGGGCGTACTGCGACCTCGGTACAGCCTTCTTCAGGATTGCGACGACATCAGCATCGCCAGGGATACCTGTCCGCAGGAAGCCAGAAATGTCCGCCACGACTGCCGCGACAACCCTCTCTGATTCAATCCGGAAATCGGCGTCCTCGCTATTGAGGTAAGCACCAATCCTGGACGTCGCCGTATCAATCAGTGCCTCATCCAATCCGCCGCTGTCGGCTGCGACCGCCGCCGTCATGACCTTCTGTAGCTCGGGACTGTCGGAGTTCCATTCAAGGCCCCTTCTCGCTACATCCATATCTATCGCGGACAGGATTCGGTCAACGCGCTCCTGCCGCAGCTTGGCGGCCAACTCGGGTGACGCGAGCGAGAGCTTCACCGCAACCAGGTCGGTCCTCAACTCCCGACGTATGTAGTCTTCGACCGAGTTCACCAAGGCTTGCACCCGTTTCGTGTTGAGACTCCTCACTTTGGCCTGGATGAGCGCCTCGGAGCCGCCGCTGGCTATGAGCTGACTCAGCGCTTCGTTGCCCTCAAGGAAGAACCAGAGATTCGCCACTCCCTCTTTCGTCTCGGGGATGGTGTGGTGTCCGTTCATGACCCAGTTCATCTCGCAGACAAGGTCGGCGACTGACTGTGGGTCGTGGACATCGGGTTGTGCCCCCAGGAAGCTCTCCAGCCTGAGCATCTCCTTCAGTACAAAGGGGTCCTTCCAATCTCCTCGGAACAGTATCTGGATCGGAATGGAGCCGCCGAGCCGGTTCTCCATCATCTCCTCACTCTGCCGGATTTCGCTGTCTTTCTTGAAGTAATCCACCATGTTGACTTCGCGTTTCAGCCGGGGAATCATTATCAGCGAGAGCACGACGACGACCGCACAAACGACAACGATGAGCTTGGAGTTTCTGAGTACAACTCCCGCCAGCTTGTCCATTGCCCTGGTTGACCAGCCACTCCCGATTGCCTTCCGGCCCGGCCGGGAGGGTGCGGCCTTCAAGAACGACAACACGGCCGGCAGGAATGTGATAGAGAGCAGCATCGCAAACGCCACGCCAAGTGCGGTGAAGATCCCGAACTCCCGGATGAGGTTCAGATTGGAGGACAGGAATGTCAGGAACCCGATCAGGGTGGTAACGCCGGCGAGCAGTATGGGGATGCCGACTTCGCTCAATGCTTCCCTTAATCCCCAAAACTTGCCTTCCCCATGCCGAGCATCCTCATTGTACTTGGAGAGCATGTGTATTCCATATGCGCTGCCGAGGGCGACGAGCAAGACCGGCATTATGTTGGACATAATCGTGAGAGGAATCCTCAGCACGCTCATTACTCCAAGAACCCAGATGGTGCTCAGCGCTGCGCAAGACAGGGGCAGCAAGATCCCTCGCAGGCTCCAGAAACCCAGGAAGAGCACCACAATCACCACGAGTACCACCAGCGGTACGAGCTTCCGCATATCGGTCTGGATCATATCAGTCAGCGAGACCATCTGGAACGGTATGCCGGCGTAGTAGACCTTCTTGCTGCCCTGTGTTGCTTCCACTATCTCCCGCATCCGCCGAGCGGTGGCGGCCTTGTCCGCACCTTGTCTCAATCGGGCAGCGACCACCGCGATTCTCCCGTCCTCGGAGACGAGATTCCCACGATACATCCTCTTGGAAAGGGCATATTCTCTCAACCTCCTCAGGGCCGCCGAATCCTGAGGGATGGCATCATTGTCAATGAGCTTGCCGACCTCCAGACCCCATTCGGTCTTCTTGATGTCCATAACGTCGGTCAGGCTCGTCACGGAGGCGACCTCATCCATTTCCTTGAACCTGCGGGTGATGTCAGCCACTCTGGACAGGTTCGCGTGGCTGAATGCGTCATCGCTCTCCAACGCCACCATGGCGAGCGAACTGCCGCCGAACTTGTCGCCGACCTCATTGAGGAGCGCTACCCGCGGGTCGTCGTGCGCCAGGGAGCTGAGGATGTCGCTGTTGATGGACAGGCTCTTCAGGGAGTAGCCGAGTATCAGAGTGATGAGAAGCGTCAGCACTATCACCGGCACTCGGAATCTCAGGATTGTCTCAGCGAATCTTCGCATTTACCTCTCCTTCGGGCATGGCAGCAATGCCGGTGGTCACAAGGACGTATCTGCCGGGTCTCACATCAGAAGGCACTGAGCAATCCTGAGAGTACTGTCCGGACTCCCGACCGGAGGAATGAGAAATCGGTCCAATTGTAGCCCACAAGCTCCATGTATCCTTTCCCTGTTACTTCCTCTTGTTTCATTTGTCCCCTGACTATACATCCGCCTTCCCAGTATCTGAGTCTGGTTTTCATCTCCTGGTCCGGGAATGTTGGGGAAACGAGAAGCTCCGCATCCAAATCAGGAAGCTCAAAGCGCCATTCAATCGGGTATCTCGTACCTGTTTCGGGGCTCTTCCACCACCCGCGTTTTTCCAGGGTCACTTCACTGGTCACAATCTGTGACCCGTCCGGGTATTTTGCGATCACGGTGGTAGTGCTGTCAGGGAAATCATAGACAATCAGGTCAACCCCATTGTCGAGATTCACCCCCCACCAATTCCAGCCAAACGGTTCACGCCAACCCCAATTCCCCCACTGGTGGTCTGCCCACGAACAGCCCGAGACAGAATACTCCTTCCCATCAATCACCAGATGTCCCGTAGTTTCCAGTCGTGGGATAGAATAGGCGTGGGAGAAACCCGCCTTGCCCATGTCAATCACACCTGCGCCATTACCCAATATGGGGCTGCAAGCCCCTCTCAGATCGAGGTTGATTGCCATCTCGCCGTCCTTTGCCCATATGTGATAAGAACGCTCCTGGCAAGATGCTGTGTCACCCGCCGCACCCCAATCATCGTATCGCAAATCCAAGTGTCCTTTCTTGATTCTCACTTCCGATGATAGCAGGACAAGCTCTCTCTCTGCCGCCTTGTGCCTTTCTGTGGTCACATCGGAGATTGCGAAGTGAGCGAAGTAGGCTATGTCAACACCCAGTCTCCTGAAGATTCGTACCGACTTGGTGACTTTGAAGAAGGCAAGTTCATAGGTATAACTTCCGCCATTTCCGTCCTGGAGCCATCCAGCATAATACCACCATTCTGTCCTTGCATTATCATGCTTTCCTTCATCAAGAGGGAAATTGATGGGACTATCTTTGGTGAGCGTGGTTGGCTTTGTCAGGTGAATGCCGCCACAGCCTGACATGATTAGGCAGCAACCAAGAACACATACAAACAACCGACTGTCACGCCTTCTGCGGTCAAGAATCACGCTCAGTCTCCGGCGATTCCGATGCGTCCCCAGATTCCGCGTAGCGCCTTTGGAGTACGAAACAGAGATACTCTCTCTTGCCTGTCACAAGGGATTCGTACAATCCTGTTCCCTTCGTTCCTGCGAACTCCTCAGCCGGTTTGTGTAGAAATCTCGGCACTAACTCCTTGACAAGGCTCGATCTCCTCTCGTCGTCTGAACTCAATGCCCTGACAACATTCGAGGTTATTCTCTGCTCTCTCGTGATCACCAGACCAGAGTCACTCAATTGCCTCCTCAAGAGATCCACGGCCTTCCCGTACCTGAAATCCGCAAACAGAAAATGCCCTCCTGGTCTCAGAACACGACGAACTTCTCGCAAGAACCTATTCATGTCAGCATAGCGATGAGAAGACTCGACGTTGATGACCACGTCAAAGCTATCGTTTCCAAATGGCGACTTCAGTGCGTCGCCATGAGAAAACGACAATCCGTTGACAGAGTAGTGTTTCTTGCAGAACTTGATGGCTTCTCTGCAAACGTCGATCCCTGTTACAGACCCAGGTTCAAGATACCTGGCTATGTAGGAAGCTCCTCCGCCTCTCCCGCAACCCACTTCCAGCACGTCCAGACCCTTCAGACTGACAGCGCTGACGACATGATGATAGAGCCGGATGGAGTATTCGTTGGCCTTGTCCTCTTCTCGCAGTCCTAGTTCCATCCCGTCACCGGCATAACCGTAGTTGAGAAAAGTCACCTGTGCATCTTTGTCCAATTTGCTCACGAGCCAGTACCAGATCCCCATGAGAGGATTCAGCAGGGCATCGGCAACCAGGTCGGACGTGGCAGTCTTCGCGTCGGCAATCCGCCGCTCGCGGATGCCGGTGCGTTCGACAATCCTGGCATCAGTGGTCTTGATCATCTTCTCGAGTTCGTGATTGGTCAGTACCTTCTCAGGTAGTGATGAACTGGTACCGGCGATCTTCACGACCCGTGTCCCAAGAACAGAAGAAGCGGCTTCACGTATCCGATCTGGCCCTAGGACGAAGGCGATGCTCGCCAGTACCGGTTGAGAAGGTAAAGGATGGACGAGAGACCCATGCATGAACCGGCGTACAACCAAGCTGGCGCAGATGGATTGCATCTCCCGTTCGCCCAGTTGACAAGCGGCCGGGCCTCTTCGCTCAAGAAGTCGCGGAGCGACCCAAGAGGATGGCGGTTCAGTGATCCCCCACGTGCACGGGGGGTCGCGGGCTTGGCCGCATGTCCAGCCAGCAGTATCTCATAGGCGTCCACAGTGGCGTTCACGACCAAATCCCAGTCCAAGTCCTCGACTCTTGCCCTAGCCCGCTGGCACATCTGCGTGTATTCGCTCTGGGGCAGACTGCATATGCGTTCGACCCAAGCTGCGAACTCTGCCGGTGGAGCTTCCCTGGCTAGCCGGCAGCCGACCGATTCGTCAACGAACTCGTCCACCGTTTCGTTCGCGAGACCAACGACCGGTGTACCGGAAGCAAGCGCCTCGATTATGGCCAGGCTCTGCACCTCCAGCCTGGAGGCTGAAACGAACGCGTGAGCCCGCTCAAGGTATGAGGGTATGGCGGCGTAGTCCACCTGGCCCAGGAACTGAACATTGTCCAGGCCCATCTTTCGGGCGCGATCTCGCAGCCGGCGCTCGAACTCCGGAACGAGCGGCTTGCCGATGAACTGTAGGCGATAGTGGGCCGGCAGGTGCTTGAGTACGTCGAGAAGGTAGAGCTGGTTCTTGCGTTCGGTGAGATAACCGACGAAGCAGATATCGCGGGTCTTGTTACTCAGGTCGGCGGCTTGGCAGGAGCTGAAACGTTGGAGGTCGCATCCGTTTGGGATGAGAAAGAGCCGGGCCGGACTGCCGAATCCAAACAAGCTATGGACAACGGATTGGTTATTGGCAACGATGCCGTCGCAGTGCCGGTAGAAACTCCTCTGATACATGTTGATAATCGGCCGGACAATCCCCTCTGGACGTAACGGAACGCTCTCAGTTGTGCAGAATCCGAGAATTCGCTCCGGCAGGTAGTGGAGCGTGAGAACAAATGGCACGTGGCGTTTCCGTGCCCAGGCCTGGCTCAGGGCTCCAAGAAAAGCGGGGTCGTGTGCGTGCACGATGTCAGGCCTGAACTGATCCAGAGCGGCGAAGACCCGATCTCGGCTCTTGCGACCGAGAGATGGGAAGCGGATCTCGTCATCGCCACTGCTCGCAACCGTGAGAATCGTGAGTCCACTGCCATCTTCGGACAGTCGGGTTTCCTCCCCCGGGGATAGCAGCAGGACCTTGTGGCGAGCGGATAGGTGGTGTGCCAGTTCGTGGGCTATCCTCCCAGCACCGCCACCGAAGCCTTCCTTGAACATCGTGACCAGGACGATTCTGCCAGGCTTGCTCGCTCCTCCGTTCAGCGATTCGCCCGATTGTCCCCGGACGGCGGTCATGAACCCAGCAGGCGCGTCCACAGGGCCACCTCCATCACCAAACCCGACATCAGAGGGATTGCCAGATTGTCGTTGACCTTGAACGGCAGGACCTCGGCCAGCGTAGCCGTGACGGCCCCGAGGATGCCTACGCCGAAGGGCAGATTCCAATAGGGCAGGATACTCGAGACTCCGGCTACGGCGAGACAACTCAACAAGCAGGCCAGCGTGCCTTCAAGCGTCTTGCCCCAGATTCGGATGCGGCCGATTGAGAGCCCGACAACCGCAGCCATGGAGTCGCCGAGCCCCAGGAATGCCACAGCCGGAAGCAGCACTCTGGGTTCGTACACGAGAGCCGCCAGCAACGAACCGAGAAGGAGATGGCTGACTCCAGTCAGTCCGCCGAATTCCTTCCGGCGCAGGAGCGAACCGAAGAGCACGACGAACATACCCTTGACAAGGCCGACCCGCAGTCGGAGGAAGTCGAGGGTAACGACCCACACGAAGGCCAGAGCTACAAAGCCCTGGCTGAGTCGCACGGTGGTTCCGGTCACCATCACGTCGTGGAGCCCGAAGTAGAACGTCGGAATCAAGAGCGTCGTGAGGTGAATCAGCTTGCGCTGGACCTCAGTTCTGACCACAGCGGGCTCTTACAGCTCTCCTGGGTGCTGGCTGCCCCGGTTGGTGACCATGGCGAATCCGCGGGCCGGGGATTTGACCCGTTCCAACCAGAGCGGCCGGGAAAGCCGGTCAAAATCCTTGCCGTACTGAGTCAGGCCTCTACAGCATTCCAGTTCAGTCAAAGCGGCTTCGGCGTCAGGGTCAATTCCTCTTGCCTGGCACTCCAAGATAATCTTGAACACGTCCTCGTAATGGTCTCGGATTGGACAGGGGCAAAACCAGTTGCCGATCTTCTCGGCCGGCTGGGCATAGCCGTAGTTGTTCTGCCACTCCCGGATTCTCCACATTAACGGAGTGTTGAGAAGAGTGTTCAGGTTGCCGCCGTTGCGATAGACCTCGTAGATGTTGTGGGTGGAATAGGGAATGAAAGCGCAGGGGGTCACATCCCCATCCCACTGGACGTACATATAGCCGCCGGCCCGGCCCGCCGATATGCAGCCATCAACCAGTGCTCCGCTATTCCAGAAATCGGCGACGAAGACTCTCTTGTCCCGCACCAAGTGCCAGGTTCGCTTGAGCATCTCCAGGCGCTGTTCCGGTGTGACCATCAGATCCAGAGTGTGCTTGCGACCGATAGGCATGTATTGGAACATCCAGCCATAAGTGGCACCCTGTTGGATGAAGTAGTAGTCGGCGAAAGCATCAGAGGTGATCACGTCCCAATTGTGCCGGGTCGCGGTGACAGAAATGCCGAACGGCACGCCCGCTTTCCGCAGGTTCTTGAGTGCGTTCAGAACATGCTGATGTACCCCTTTGCCCCGGCGTTGGTCGGTTTCCTGTTCAAACCCCTCAACCGAGATGGCCGGGGTGACATTGCCCACCTGTTCCAGCCGCTGTGCCAGTTCTTCGTCTATCAGAGTTCCGTTGGTGTACACCATGAAGAGGTTGGAGCTGTGCTTCGCGGCCATGTCAATCAGGTCCTTGCCCTGGTCCTTCCACAGAAACGGCTCGCCTCCCGTGATGACCGTGAAGTAAGAACCCCAGAGCTGCTCCTTCTCGGTGAGGATCCGGTCGAAGGTGTCGAAGTCCAGCTCGGCCGCGGGGCCCGAGTCGCTGCACGCATAGCAGCCGGTGCAGTGAAGATTGCACCGCCCGCTGGGAGCGACAACCAGAAAGCTCGGCGGGCTGAATCCCAGGCGCTCACGCAGCTTGTCGTAGTCGACCAACAGTACGTTGTTCAGGTACACCTCGAAGAACCGCTCCATCACGTGCGTCGAAACAATCCCCCGGTCGATGGTGCGCAACGAGCTGTGCAGCAGCGCCCTCATCGCCGCACACTTGTCCTCCTGGACTTGTGCGGGCCGGTTCCGCGGATTCTTCTGTAGGATCGATGCACGCAGCCTTCCCTCCAACAAGGGGACCAGGACCGAACGCAGTTGCCGGTGCTTGGCCAACGTACGCAGCGCCAGCCGGTACGAACCATGCCGAATCATCTTCTCCAGATATGGTAGTGATCTCTTGCCTTTGGCCATCACCTTCTCTCCTTTAGGTCAAGAACCCTTGGGACCTGGTGACGGTGTCGAGCCAACCTTCTTGCTGAGCTCGCGGACCGTGTCCTGCAAGGTTCCTATCCTTGCCTTCAGTTCTGACATCTCCTTGGCCCGGGTCTTGTCCGCCTGCTTGAGCAGAGATTGGCCGACTGTCTTGACGAGTCTGACCAAGTTCAGCTTGTCGCCCAGACCCATTGCCTCAAGCCGAGAGGCAACCACGCGTCTGATACGTTCATCCAGAAACGCCTGCTGCTCTTTCGTCGTCTCAAGAAGGATCTCCTTCAGTTCAGCCGCATCCTCCTTTCTCAAGTGGCCGCTCAGTGCAAGCCTTTGCACCATCTCGGCCACATCCTCTTCGGTCATGGCCAGGGCCTTGATGCTTGTCACGACCGAGTTCCTGACGAACTCACCCACCACGGTCTGACCTGCTCTGACCAGTTGGTGCAGGAGCACCGGAACTGCGGCCAGTTCCTTCTTGGTCTTTGCCCGTTCCAGCAGCACCTGCACAAGGCTAATCTCGGTGATGTCTTCGTCGGTCTCATTGTCCACGACCGAAACCTCGCAACCTTCCTCGACCATGGCCGCGACGTCTTTCAGGGCAATGAACCTGCTTGCGGCCACGTCGTACATCTTGCGGTTGCTGTATCGTCTTATGATTCTTCTCACGGTGACCTCCCATTGCCTTCTGATGTGGGTCCCGACCTCAAGCTCTTGGAATAGACTCCAGCGAATGCAGCCCAGACCGTTGCCAGACCGAGCGCGACCAGAGATCTCTTCGCATCGGCCAGTTGGGCTTGGCCCAGAAACGAGCTTGGCTTATACGCGCTGGGTTTACGCACTGCGTAATCATAAAGGATTGCTACGCATTTGTCAAGGACACGACTGCTGACAGCTCACGGCCGACGGCTTGCGGCTCACGGCTGACGGGTGCGGCGGCTGCGGGCGGGTTTGTCCAAGGCCCCGGGTTCGCTGCGCTGGATGCGGCGGTAAGCGCAACCTAGACAACCGGGTCGTTCACAGGCCTAAGCACGGCTCCACATGCGAAACGCGAAGCGACATGAGCCAGCCATCGATCCACGCCAAGCAGGGCAGGCTTGCTGACGCGTCCACACCCAGCAGTGCTGGCGGGTCTCAAGGCGGAATGAAGCACCTAACCTGCTGCATTTGAGCAAGATACGGCACAAGCCAAACGCCAAAGTACGCGGGAAGTCGCGGGGATTGCCATTCCGGGAGTCGATGGGGGAACCGTTGGGGGAGTCGTCCCCCCAGTGGTTCCCGGAGTGGTTCGGGGACTGATTCGTGGAATCGCTCGTGGAATGACTGCTGGAGTGAATCTAAGAGTCGTTCGTGGAATGACCTAAGGACTGAATCGGAGTCTGAATCCACGAGTGAATCGAGGATTCAGTCATAGAATGACTTGAGGCGTGAATTGGCGAGTCAGTGCGGGAGTCAGTAGAGGATTCAGTCGCGGAGTCGCTCGTGGAGTGAATCTTGGAATGAGTTGGGGAATGAGTTGCGGAACGAATACTGGGGTGAATCGGCGAATCAAGTGGCAGGCGACGATTGGCGTTGCGTTTGGGGCCGGACTGACTCCTGCGCTTGCCGCCGCAGTCGGCCTTGAACGGAACGTGGCGCTGAACCCGGAGTCAGCAGCAGCGATGCTCGACGCAGTGAGCACTACTGTCAGGGGAGCGCTGAATCGGGCTTCGACAGGCCCGCCTGCTGCTGCGCGGGCAGGCGCAATGCGCGGTACGTGCTCCGGGGATTCTGTCGAGGCGCTGGCCGTCGCTTTGGCCGATGCTCTGACCGAAGCTCTGTCCGGAGCTATCAGAACAGCGGTGACGGCTACGGTGAGCGCCGCCTTCGAGGTCCTTGCAGGGGGCGGGACACGGTCCGAAATCCTCAACGGATTTCGGTCATGTCCACGTGTCCCGCGCCCGGCGGCCGCGAGGTCAGGAGGCCGGGGCTTTCCGCTCCTTGCACTCTATGCCCAGCCGCGTCAGCTCGGCCAACACCGGCTCGTAGATCTCCGGCACGACGGGAATCTGTACGCCGGTCAGCTTCAACTCGCCGTGCAGAATCATGCGCACGCCGATTGCCGCCGGCAGGCTGACCGTACGCGCCATGGCCGAGTCGCCACCGGGCTCACCGAAGGCTATCAGCGTCGAATGGATACACTGAGTTTGGGGTCTGGAGCTTGAGGCTTGCGGCGTTTCTGCAACAAACTCGTGGTGCAGGACAATCATGTCCCGCTCGCGCGGCTTGTAGGCCATCCGGTCGAGCATCTGCTTGGCGAGGACGTCGAGGTTTGAGCCCTGCTCGAGGCCGATAGGCTTCTCGTCGAACAGCCCGAGCCAGGCGAACCGCTCGATGACCGGGTCGTTCTCCCTCATCCCCAGCCGCGCAGCGACGTCGGCACGCAGTGTGCCGGGACCCGGCGCGTACCCACGCAGCCAGGCCGCCGGGGTCAGGTTACCGATGCCGGTTCTGACCGTGTCGTCCTTCAGAACGCCGAGGTCGGCAATCGCTTTTATGGTCTCGCACCAGCCGAAATTGCGCAGGGTTCCGCGGAACATGGTCCGCGCGCCCGTAAGGCCGTAGGTATCGATGTAGGGCAGCGAGTTGCGGTTCGGGTACGCCTCGAACTCGAACCCGTCGGCCACTTTCAAGGGCCAACGGTGGCCGAACAGGTCCGCACCCGGCACGAATACTTCCTTGCCGCCCTTGAGATAGCGCGCGTCGTTCCTGCCCGCCATCACCACGCCCTTCGGGCTCCATGAGAACTTGTAGCCCAGCGGGTTGTCGTTCGCCTCGGGCGCGGGCAGGCCGCCGCAGTAGGACATGAAGCTGGTCACGGTTCCGCCGGCCCGCTGCACCTCGTGGATGATTTTCATCGCCGACATGTGGTCGATGCCCGGGTCCAGCCCGATTTCGTTCAGGAATATGACGCCGGCCGCCTTCGCCTGAGCGTCCAACGCCCGCATCGCGTCGCTCACATAGGACGTGGTCACGAGCGGCTTGCGGTATTTCAGACAGTGCATCGCCACTTTCACATGATAGGTATAGGGCAACAGGCTGACCGCCAGGTCGCTTTCGCTCACCAGCCGGCCGAGCGCCGCGTCATCGTCAACGTTCAGAGCCAGCGCCCTCCCGCGCTCGTGCGTGCCGACGAGTTCCTGCGCCTTGGACACGGTACGGCTGGCAACAACGACCTCGAAGTCAGGCACGTTCAGTAGATAGCGGACCATCGGCCGGGACACCAGCCCTGCTCCGAGAACGAGTATCTTCTTCACTTGGTTGACCTCCTAGGTCTTGAGGAACTTCTCGATGTACGAGTATTCTGGCGTCAACCTGCCCCGGTGCAGTATCAACGCTCGGCGAATCGGCCCGGGCAGGTCCAGTTTCTCCAGCGGCTGGCTGAAATCGGCACGCGCAATCGCCGGCATGTAGGGCATCAGCGCGACCCCGAACTCGCGCGACGCGCCGAACGGCAACTCGCAGGGCAGATTGTCGACGGTCATGAGCAACATGCCATCGCCGTCGACCCCGTCGCGGACCAACCCGGTCTCGGGCTCATAGACGTAGAACGGCTCGCCCGGCTCAGTTGCCTTGATCGTTGCCTCGATCGAACCATCAATGTCACACGAGATGTCGCCGATGGCGACAAGCTTCGGCCTGTTTCCGCCGCCGAATGCCTGCTTCAGCCACGGCCTCGTCACCAGCCGCGGGTAACGGACATCCCAGTAGATGCAGTTCGTCAGGACCGTTAGGTACGGCAGGTGGTCTTCGAACCGCGAGCGATAGAGCTGCGGGTGGTCGAAGTACTCCTTCAGGTCGAACCGGTGTCCGATCTCCTTCGGCTCGACCATGTGCTCCTCGCGGAACATCACCCGGTAGACAGCGTGCCGGTCGCCTTTGGCCGCCAGTGCCGGCAGGTCGACCGGCTCGACCTCGGTCGCACCGAGTGCGTCGAGCATCTCCCATGCGCCCTTGGCCACGTGCCCGTAGCCGGTGACGCCGACCACGAACGGTGACAGCTCGGTTGGCAGGCCCAGCTCCACTATGTCGCGGCCGACCTCCGCAATCGCCGCCTTGGCCAGGTTCACACGGCCGTACTCGTGCGCCAGCCGCACGCGGCTGAACGGTGTCTCGGTTCCCCGTGACTCCAGCCGCCTGCCCAACCCGGCCAGCGTGTCAATCATCCCGGCGATGCCGGCAAACCGGCCGAAGAATACGAGTCGCCTTCCCACTTCGTCCGTCATCTTCTCGTAGTCAATCAACGAACAGCCCAGCTCCATCATCCGTGCAAGCATCGGCATGTTGTGGTGCTGACCTTTGATCACGTGGGCGAAGAAGATGTACGTACGCCCGGGCAAGAACACCGGTTCCGGAATCTCCTTGATGCCCAGCACGACCGGGCATCCGGACAGGTCATCGCTGATCTCGGCGCCAACCTCGTGGAACTCGGCGTCGCTGAACGTCCGTAGCTCCGAACGCTGCACCACGAACTTTAGCCCCTGTTCGCCGATAAGCTGGCCAACCTGCTCCGGTATCAGCGGCGACCGGCGCTCCCAGACGTTCTTGTCCTCGCGCCGGATGCCGATGCAGGCTGGTTGAGATTGCTTGTCCATGAGGGTGTGTATTATACGGCTCGACCGACCCAAGTCAAAGCAGCCGCGGCGCCCGCAGGCCGGAATCTATCTGCCGGTGTCAGACGAAAACTAACAACAGACCATACAGGTTGCGCGGATTCCGGCTTCTGAACCGATCTTCGGGGTCTCAGGTCTCGAGCTTTGCGCCGGCTATCGTTGGACTACGACCTTTCGCGTCCGACCTTCCCCCCAGTACGCGCGATCATCGCTCCTCACGAAGTACACACCCGGGGCCAGCGCCCGCACGTCATTGGCGCCCGGCGCGAGGTCCATAACCTCCCGCCCGGTCGCGTCCAGCAACTCCGCCCTGTATCCTGTATTCTGTCCACTGCCTACTGCTCCGAGCACCAGCACTCCTCGCACAACCGTCGGCAAGGTGCGGACCTGAAGCGACAGCGGATTCTCATACACGCCAGCGAGAGAGGTATCCCGTAGGACGAGGATGGCCTGCCCCTCTTGGTCGACGACGTACATCTTGCGGTGAGGTGGAGCCCACGTGATGTCTCCCGGCGACTCGCCCGCTTCAATGAAACCGAGGAAGCGATTGGTCCTGCAGTCGACGAGTGATATGCAGCCGTAGTCCGGACTCGTCACCCACATACGGTTGGCGATTGAGTCGAATGCCATGTCACTCAGCCGAGCGGCAAGCCGGATTCTGGCATCGAGGCTCATGTCTCGGCAGTCTATCGCTGCCAGTTCGTCCAAGCCTGCCAGGAGGCAGTAGAGCTTGTCGGAAGCACGGTCAAAATGGAGCTTCGACGGACTGCCACCGGGCCGGGCGTACCCCACTACCTGTGTCGCCGCGCCGTCGACCAGGACGATGCTGTCTCCTGTCCCGCAGCAGACGACATCCCGGGACGAAACGTAGCACATCACCATTGGGCCATAGTAATAGCCGGATCGGACAAAGACGGCTCCCATCACCGAGTCTGCCGCGCAGTCGATCGCACTTATGAACATCGAGTCGGCACGGTATGACACGCAATAGACCCGATTCGAGTCCGGGTTGCAGGCCAGAGCGCACGGGTACTGCCCGACCGGCACCTCGGCGACGATGCTGTCGCTCGCGCAGTCTATCACGACAACGGTTGACTCACCCAGGTTGCCGGCACAGTAGATGCGGTCCATGGCCGGATTGTAGACAATGGCAGGCTCGGCATCGAAGTTCACCGGAAGTGCTGCGACGAGGCTGTCGCGCGAGCAATCCACAACCAGCAGCGCGTCACCGTTGTTCAGCCAGGCGCTGTAGTAGAGCTTGTTGGAGCCCGGGCTGTAGACGGGCGTGCGCAATCTTGAAGCCGGGGTGAAGATCCTCTGTTCCATGCTGTCCATTGAGCAGTCTACGACGGCTACCAGTCCGCTCCGGTCGTCGCTGCAGTACAGCTTGTCCTGCGGTTCGACGTAGCAGCCAAGGAAAGGGGCAAAGCTCATCGGGAGGGCGGTCACATGCTCACAACTGGCCGCATCCACCACGGCCACATCAGATGAGGAACGGCCGCGAATGTAGAGGTGGTTCTGCTGAGGCTCGTAGCAGGCCGGGTCCGGGTCCTCGGCATCGCCCCGCAAGCCGACCGATCCAACAGCCGTGTCACCGGCGCCGCATATGGCCAGGATGGAGTTGTAGTAGTCGGCAAAACAGAAGACCCGGTTGTCGACCGAGTCGAACAGGAAGAACATCGGTTCGCCGGAGGCCGGCCCGAGCGATGCCAGAATCGTATCGGTGTTGCAGTCGATGACGTGGATGTAGCCGTCAGAGTCGCCGCAGTACACCTTGTTCGACACCGGGTTGTAGCCGAGTGCGAGTGGCGACTCGTCGAGTTCGATGAGTTTGAGCAGAGTATCCGGACCGGCGTCGATGACCGCGACCTCGGCGTCCTCGAAGACCGCGCAGTAGACCTTGTTGCTGACCGGGCTGTAGGTTGGCGCCACGGGGTAATCGCCGAGGTATACCGTCGTGATCAGGCTGTCGCCGACGCCGTCGATCACTACGACCTCGCCTTCCTCGAAGGACGAAACGTATACCTTGTTGCCGGTCGGATTGCAGCAGATACCCGAGAACGGATACTCGTTCGATCCTACCCAGATGCTGGCTAACACCGAGTCGGTTTTGCAGTCAACCACGGTCAGGACACCGAGGCGGGAGCCCACAAGGCAGTACACCTTGTTCGCCGCGGGATTATAGCAGACTCGATAGGGACGTCCCCCGACCCATGTCCTGGAGACGACACTGTGGGTCACGGGGTTGATGACTGCAAGCGAGTCCCTTTCGCCAAGGTACACCTTGTTGTCGTGCGAGTCAAAGGCCATGAACATCGGCTCGTTCAGGTCTATCCGCGCCACCCGGGCGTGGGTGGCTGCATCAACGACGATGACGCCATCGTCACCGGCGACGTACACGCAGTTGCTGCCTGGTATGTAGTAGACGGCCGCCGGCCATATGTCGCCGAACGAGTCCGACAGCCCGATGGTCTTCTCCAGCCATTGCCCGCTGACGGCCGAAAGGCAGCAGCAAACGGCCAACAGCACGGCCAGGGGTCGTGCGGCCAGATTGTATGACTTCACGGACCGAACCTGCGAGACTGCAGTACGCTTAGGTGACATGTTCCACCTCCAGCACCGACCGGGACGCTATACGGACTGGCGCCGGTCGAACACTCGCGGCGGCCTTCCCCGACGTCGCCGCGCCCGGCGTCGCTGTGGTATTATAACTTCCGGTTACCCTCTGTCAACGGGTTGACGCGGACGGCATTTGCAGGCAGCAGGCAGTAGACGGCAGACAGAAGGCAGGATGGCGGAAAACACATGTGCGAGTCCGGGGCGGGTTACCCGCCCCGGACGCTTGTCGCTGGGGAAAGCCCGCGCTGGGGCCGTCCCTGTCTATACAGGTTTTCGGACTTTGACGCGTGCCTGTTTGAGCATCTTGCGGCTGAGCTCGTCCGGGTAAGGGTGCTCGACCACGAACTCGCGGATGCCCGCGTTCAGGAGCATCTTGGCGCAGGTGATGCACGGCTCGTGGGTGCAGTAGAGCATCGCACCACTGACGTTGATGCCGAACGCCGCGGCCTGCACCAGCGCATTCTGCTCCGCATGGATTCCGCGGCAGACCTCGATGCGTTCGCCGGACGGGATGCCGAGCTTCTCCCGCAGGCAGCCGACTTCGTCGCAGTGCGGGAGCCCGTGCGCCGCGCCGTTGTACCCGGTGCAGAGAATCCTGCGCTCCCGCACCAGCACCGCTCCGACCTTGCGCCGCAGGCAGGTGGAGCGCTCGCTCACGAGCTGCGCGATGTCCATGAAGTAATGATCCCAGGACTTGCGAGGACCATTTTCGATTGCCGAGCTGGGCAAAACGGGGACAGTCCCTCGGAGTCGCACAGGGCCCTGCGAAGTGACAGTCCCCGTTTTGCCGGACTTCGTCATTTCTCCTTTGTCCTTTCGACTTGGCCTTGCCATCTATCTCACCACTGCCGTCTTGGTCACTGCCGACTCCTCTCCTGCGACGAGCCGCACCAGGTAGACGCCTGCGCCGACTTTGTCGCCTTGGGAGTCAGTGCAGTCCCAGAAGAGAACTGGCTGACGGCCGACAGCTGACGGCTGACAGCCGTTCAGGTTCCAGCGCCGGACTAGTCGGCCGGTGCGGTCGTAGACCGCGAGCGTGGCAGGGCCGGCACTCGGCAGGCTGTAGGAGAAGGCGACGCGGCCCACGGACGGGCTTGTGGCGCCGAGAGCGATTGGGACTCGACCCGAAATGCCGGCCATGTCCGGCTCGGCGATGCCGGTCGGCGGGTCAGTGGTGTATTTGATGGCCCGGCCTGGGGCAATCGGCGCGGCGCCATGGGTAAGGTTGCCGTTGTACAGGACCTGTATCCCGATGGCGCGGGTGGGGTCCTGCATGCCGACGGTCGAGCTGTTGAAGCCGGCCGCGGTCTTGTACTGGACCACGATGGCGTTGTCGCCGGATGGCGTGACTACCGTGGTATCGTAGTAGATGACCTCGAACTTATCGCGATTCGTGCCCGCGTAGTACCTGACGCTGTCATACTCGACTACGAGGCGGTGGTTGGCCGAATCATGGTACCAGTAGACGTACCCGGCCCCGCCGCCGCCGGACACCGGGTAGAGGTCGTCCCAGTTGGCGAAGACCGTGGCGCGCGGGGCTGATGTACTGGGCAGGTCGGTATTGCCATAGTTGGAGGTCGTGTAGTTGCCGCAGGCGACCCAGCCGTCGGCAGAGACCGAGAGCTGGGTGTAGGTTGAGCCGTAGAACCGGAGCGGACCGAACCCGGTCGGTATCGCGAAAGCCACGACCGCGTCGTTGTTCGAGAATGTGAGGCGCGTCCCGACCGCGTTGATTTCCACCCAGTCGTACTGCGGGTGTTGGGGATAGAGGCTGTCGATGTCGTCGTAGGCCCAGTAGAGGGCCGGCGTGCGCGGCCCGTCCGGAATCGGGTCGGTGGCGAGGATCTCGCCGACCGTGACGTTGAGCAGAAGGCTGTCAACGTAGCCCGTCCCGGCCAGGTGCAGCCACAACCGGGCCTGGTGCTCCTGAGGCGTGTTACCGGCGGCCGCCAGGTGGAACCGGTCCGCGTTGTTGTCCCGGGTCGAATCCGACGGCACCGTTCCGTAGTAGCTGGTCGAATCCATCACCGAGACATACGTATCGGTGGTCCTGAGCACCGCTCGGAGGCTGTCCACACCGAGGCGCCCGGCGTTCTTCAGCGAGACCACGAAATCGGCCTCCTCGCCCGGGTCGAGCTTGGCGTCGGCGTTGCCGCCCGGTGGCGAGTCGATGACCGTCTGCTGCTGGTAGGTCATGACCGGCGCGTTGACGACGACCGCCTCAATCGCGTCGAGGTCGAATCCCGCGTAGCCGCCCGTTCCGCCGTTGTTGTCGTCCACAATCCGGACGAACCGCGCCGTGCTCTGGCCCGCTGCCGCGAGGTCGTAGCCCTGCGTGCCGGTACCGAACCCGACGTAGTGCCACGGTCCGTTCCAGTCGTTGGACACGAACACGCTGCACGCCTCCGGGTTGGTGTCGCCCTCGATTACGAAGAAGTCATTGCCCGGGCCATTGAGAATCGGGGTGCGCGCGCCCATGTCGAAGCTCGCGTACCCGTCGTTGCCGATCGAGTAGCGTACGCCGTCGCTCTCGCCCAGGGCATAGCTCGGGAATGTCGGGTTCGAGTTCGACGGGCTCTCGTTCATGTAGGTGGTGATGACCTTGAACGCGCAGGTTGGGACAGTGGAGTCCGGCGCCAGCGACACGTTGCAGACTACGAAAGTATCGGACGGGACCACGACGCTTCCGACGGTCTTGGTCTTGTACCCGTTGGCCTCGAAGGTTACCGAGTACGTGCCGGCGTGGGCGTTCCGGTGGAAGTAGCCCATCGAATCGGTGTAGGTGAACCAGTCGGGCGGGGTCACGGTGACGCGGGCGCGGATCGGTTGCCCTGTGACCGAATCGAGCGCGCGGCCGCTTACACCCCACATCACCCGCTCAATCTGTTCCTTCATCGCAGTCCAATTCTTGCGGTTGATGGTGTCGATATCCGACGGCGGACTGGGCTGTCCGTCGCAGACCTCGGCGACGTAGCCCAGGGCACCGCACGCGCCCTGGTACCAGTCGACTGAGCCACCCGACACCGGGTAGAGTATGCGCGATATCTGGCCGGCAGGGTAATCGCAGATCTGGCCGTAGCGCGTCATCTCGTAGGCGGTAATGATCGAATCGTTGGCTGCCTTGGTTGTGTAGCCCCAGCACCACATCACGACCTCGACGCCGGAGTGATACTGGGACCACGCCGCCATCGGGTGCTCTTCCGCAAGAAAGTAGTAGCACTGAGTCTCCGGTTCGGAGAAAGGACCGGAGCCGCCGTTTGAGCCAAAGCCCCAGGCCAGTCCGTAGTTCCGGTTGCAGTCCACGCCATGGCCGTTGTAGCGCGAACGCGATATCAGCCCGTCCGGATTGCCCATCGGCACGAGCCAGATCTCCCGCTCGTTCACCCAGCGTGTGATGTCCGGGTCCACGTTGTAGCCCTCGACGATCTGGATTAGCGCGTAGTGGGCGATTTCGCAGCCGTTGTTCTCGTTGCCGTGAATCGAATGGTCGAAGCAGATGCGCGGCTCGCCCTCCATCACGTCGACGTTGTCGGATATCTTCATCGCCAGTATCAGATTGCCGTTGTACGAGTAGCCGATGGTATCGAGCCGGCAGATGCTCGGGTGGTTCTGGGCAATGATGGCCCAGGTATCGCGGAGCTGCTCGTAGGTATGGAATGCGGCCATGTCCCTCATCGCCGCGGCCCGCACGTCGGGTACAAGGACGTCGACGGCGAACCCCTCGCGCACGAGTTCCTCATAGGTCGGCTGCGTCACCGCGCCGACGAACCAGCCGTCGCCGACGTTGTAGAACTCAAGCACGTCGGGCGCAATGCGCACGACCTGCTCCGCTGTAGCGTAGACCTTGACCTTCATCTCGACGACGTCGAGATAGCTCTTGGCGGAAAGCGGCGCAACCGCTGCCAGCGCGACCAGAACGAATAACACAGACTTTTTCATTGTGCCTCCGGGAAAGGAATAGGACGGATGGGACAAATGGGACGGATAAGGGAGCAAAGCCCGAATTGGAGCTTTGCTGGCATTCGGGTTTCAATCGGAATTCGGTATTCGTGCTTCGAGCTTTGCCTCTACGACCACCGTCTTGGGTTTGGACCAGTCCGAGATATGCTCAAGCGCGTCGCGGGCCCGCGCGCGCACGAGCATTGTCCCGGCACGCGCAAATGCATACCGCACGTAGTAGAACTGGTTCGCTGCGATGAACTCGCCCCACTCGCCGAGCGTATCTCCCCAGTCAAACTGGATGGAGACCTTCCGAAGGAGCGGATGTCCGGCAGCGGTGATGAATGTGACCGAGTCTCCGACCGTAACTGCGTCAGGCCCGGCCGGCCGGTGGGGAACGAACGGCCCGAATTCGCCGACCTGCACGAAAGACGTGTCCGACCACCCGCTCTCGCGGGTCGCGTCCTTCGCCTTGGCGACGACGCCGAACGTCCCGGTATCGCTGTAGGCGTGGAAGACCCTGTAGTCATCCGCGGACGCAGCCGGGCCGACCCACGCGGTCTCGGCTCCATCTCCCCAGTCAACCAGGAAGTAGAGCGAATCGTTGTCCCTGTCATACGAGGAGACCCAGCCCCGAATCGTGTCCCCGCGCTGGGCCATGGTCGGTAGAAAGAGAGAAGGGACGAGCGGTGCGTGGTTGTTTCTGCAGCCGGCCAGCACCAACAAACAGGCAATTGCCACTGTCCAGGGCGTACGCATATATGCAAGCTTATGTCTCCAGTCCGTCATGTCAAATGCTCGCCCGCCTTGACCACCGGGGGAACCGCACCTATCTTCACGCATGGACTATCTCCGCGGTCTCTGGCGAGACACGCGTCAGAACCTCATTACCGGCCACGACCTGCTTCTGGTAGCTGCGGTCTTCGCGCTGGCGGCGCTGATTCCTCAGTACGCCAGACCGCGGTTCCCGCACCTGGGCCCGGGCTGGCCCGGCGCATTGACCGTGCTCTGGCGGAGCGTGTTCTACCTCGCACTGCCGCTGCTGTCTCTCATCCTGCTGCGGCTGTCTCTCGCCGAGGTCGGGTTCAGCCTCAAGAAGCCGGGGCGCTGGCTCCGCGACATCGGGCTGCTCTATCTTGTGATGCTGCCGCTGGTGTACTTCGCCTCGCGCCAGGCCGGCTTCCAGCGTGCCTATCCCTTCTTCGCCTTTGAGCGCCTGGGCACCGGCAGCCTGCTGCTTGGATTCGGTATCAGGGCGGTCGGCATGTTCACGTGGGAGTTCCTCTGCCGAGGCTACCTGCTGTTCGGGTTTGAACGACGGGTTGGCGGCGCCGCGGCCATCGCCATCCAGACCATCCCGTTTGCGGTGATGCATGTTGGCAAGCCCGGCCTCGAAGCCATCGGCTCCATCGTCGCCGGCATCGCGCTCGGCATCATCGCCCTGCGCAACCGCAGCTTCATTCCCGGCGCCATCCTCCACTGGTCGGTGGCCGTGACCCTCGACCTCTTCGCCCTCGCTCACGGCTAGGAACCA
Organism: Caldifarciminota bacterium UBA2258; assembly: GCA_002347155.1. Taxonomy (GTDB): domain Bacteria; phylum Hydrothermota; class Tepidihabitantia; order Tepidihabitantales; family Tepidihabitantaceae; genus UBA2258. The sequence goes on along the minus strand of DDXO01000045.1, from coordinate 9,185 downwards.
ATCGTCGGCCTTCGTCATCAGTTCCGTTGCACTTCTGCATTCTTGAATCTGGTATCTGACTTCCGACTTCGTTTGACATCGTCAATCCGCCGCCTATCCTGAATCGCGTGGTTACCCGCGCTTCCGGCCCTGAAGCACCCCCGCGCCCGCCGGTCGAGTTCCCGTATTCAAAACCCGAGCCGTGGTCCTGGATTCCCGGCACCTGGATTCAGCCTGGAACCGTCTTCGTCACGGCGGAGGGGCGCTTCTACCGGCTGGTCGAGCGTCTGGACGACGGGTGGAAAGCGGAGGACGTGGCCCCGACGGCCGTGGGCACGGAAGCACGCATCGCCGAAATCAAGGAACTCAGGTCCCGCTACGAGCAGGTTCTGGCTGCGCATGACGCACTCGACCTGCGGATGCGGAACGGAGAAGACACTCCCGAGAGCCGCTCGCTCCTGCGCGAACGGGACGCCGAAATGCACCGGCTCCGCGACCGGCTCATCCTGCTCTGCAACGGCCGCAGTCCGGAGGCCCGCGCCGCTGCCGAGCATCCGGACCGATGGAAATGGGTGCTGGTCGCCGTACTCGCCATCGGCTTTGCGGTTGCGGCCGCCTCCTGCATACGGCGCTTGTTTGCCATCGTCCCGCAACAGACCGGGAAGATGATTGCCGGCGCGGCCTTCTTCCTTGCTGCCGTGGCCCTGGCCGTAATCGGCTTCCAGGAACTGGCCAAGCGCAAGAACAAACTGGTGACCGGCAATCTTGTCGGGTGCTACACGCTGTTCGTGATCGCGGTCGTTGTTGCCGCGTTCGGGGTGATGGTGGTGTCCGTGCTGCTGCTCTACATGCGCGCCTACGGGTAGATTGCCCTGGCGGCCGGCCGGCGGCTACTTTCGGCGAGCCGGCTGAGGCACCGTATCCCGAAGGTACAGGTCGGCGGTTACAGCCCAGTCCTTCACCAGCCTGACAACGGTGTAGGCATTGACGTAGCCGGCACCACTGACCAGCACCTTGTTCATGCCGACCGGTATGTTCTCGATTGCATAGCGCCCGGCCGAATCGGTCATCGTGACGCAGCCGGTTCCGTCAACTGCCACGCGCGCGTCGCGCACCGGGGCGCCGGTGCGGGCATCATACACGGTCCCGTCCAGCCTGCCGACGTTGGTCGTGTCGAACAGGTACAAGTCCACGCTGCTCGTCTCCCCGCCTTCCACCTGTATGGCGTGAGACTTGCGCGGATAGCCGGGAGACGAAGCCTCCAGAGTCTGGGGCCCGGGCGGAAACCGGCTGAACCTGAACCCACCATCCGCCCGAGTCGTCTCGGCCAGCTCCACACCGGCAACTGACACCAGCGCCTCAGGAATTGCCAGTTTCGTACCGGCATCAAAGACCCGGCCCACGACCACGCGTGGCCGGTCCGGGAAGAGCGACAGCTCAATCTCCACCACGTCCGGAACCGGCTTGGCGGGCTGCGTCCATGGTTGCCGCAGGCTGAAGTAGCCTGCCCGCGAAACAAGCAGGTAGCCGCCTCGCCTGGGCATGGACACAACCGCGCATTGCCCGGCCGAATCGGTCACTGCCATGATATCGCTACCCTCGCTCATGACCATCACCCCGGAAAGCGGCCGCCCGGTCTCACCGTCCCGCACGCTTACCATAACGCTCGGCTCGGCCCAGGCGACCGCAACCAGAAGGCAGAAAGCGCATGCCGACGACTTCATCCGGCAGATACTCTCCCAACACTTGCGCTGGTTGTCAAGCATATCATCGGAGCCTCGGCTTCCCGCCGGTACCCTACTCCCTTCGGGAGCAGGGCACAATCTGAAGGCCCGTCTGAGCCGGTGTCTGCGTGCCCAGTTTCCTATATGTCCCCTCCAAATCGGGCCTTCCGATCTCCTAACTTCACTATTCTCAATTCATTACTCACCATTTCCGAATCTCCCCTATCCCGTCCCCCAGGCTATTCTGCAAGCTGTTCTCCAAGCCGCCCGGAAAGCAGTCCGGACGATTGTCCCGCAGGCTGTTCGGAGAGGAAGCTGGAGAGCCATGCGGACCGCTGTTCGCTCGGCTGTTCGGAAGGCTATCCGGAGAGGAACTCGACGAGCTGCTCGGAAAGCTCTGGGGAAGATTGCCCCGCGGATTGCTCTGCAGGTTGCCGTGGAAATCGCCCCGAAGATAGCCCGGAGAACAGCCTGCCAAGCAACCTCGTGAGCTATTCGGAGGACTATCCCGCAGACTGTCTGACCCGCTATCCGGAGAGGTATTCGGTAAGCGCCAAGCTCCAAAGCAACCGACGCCCGTCGGAGCGTACCCACACATTTGACAAGCCCGGCCGCGAGCCTAACATCTCAGTCGCTCACGAAACGGTCTCAGGAGGTAGCCATGAATCGTACCCGCTTCGTTTCCGCTCTGGCCATGGCCGCATTGGCCGCAATCCTCTCGCCCTCGATCCTGACCGCCCAAATCACCTTCCAGCGCACGTATGGCTGGCAGGGTTCCTACTTTAACTCGGGCCAATCAGTTTGGCAGACCACCGACGGAGGCTACATGATCACAGGGGTCACCGGAGACTTGGGGCTCCATAACTCTGTCTATCTCGTCAAGACCGACGCCTACGGGGACACGATATGGACGAGAGCCTACGGCCCCCCGGAAGCCGTTGGCTACTCGGGTCAGCAGAGTGTTGACGGTGGCTTCATCGTCGTTGGCTGCAAAGGCCCTCCTCACGGGTACTGGGACGTCTTAGCCCTCAAGACCGATAGCTGGGGTGGCACACTATGGGGGCCCACGTCATACGGTGGCGGAGAGGGCTACTCAGTCCAGCAGACCGCGGACAGCGGGTACGTGATCACCGGGGCCACTCGTGACGGCGACGTCTATCTCATCAAGATCGATGCCAGTGGCGACCCGACGTGGACCAAGACCTACGGCGACACGGGCGAAGATGGCGGCAATTCGGTCCAGCAGACCACGGATGGTGGCTACATCATCGCCGGAAGCGCGCGCTCTTTCGGCGCGGGCAACCAAGACGCCTATCTCATCAAAACCGATGCTGTCGGCGACACTCTGTGGACTCGGACCTACGGTGACACGAGCGACGACGTCGGCTACTCGGTCCAGCAGACCGCTGACAGCGGCTACGTCATAGCCGGGGCAACTCACTCCTTCGGTACGGGCAACTACGACGTCTATCTCATCAAGACCGATGCTGGCGGTGACACCCTGTGGACAAGGACCTTTGGCGGCACGGGCGACGACCAGGGTAACTCCGTCTGGCAGACGACCGACGGGGGTTACATCATCACAGGCCGCACAGGCTCCTACGGCGCAGGCTACGACGACGTTTATCTCGTCAAGACCGACGCCAGCGGTGGCGTTTTGTGGACGGAAACCTACGGTGGCGCGGGTTACGACAGGGGCTATTCTGTCCAACAGACTGGTGACGGCGGGTATGTCATCGCCGGCATTGCCAACGAAGAGGGTGCCTATCTCGTCAAGCTCATAAAGACCGATCCCCTGGGCAATGTCGGCGTCGCCGAACCGAATGCAGATGCGATTAGCGCACCATCACTATCTCTGACCTGCGAGCCGAACCCGTTCCGAACGAGGACAGCTATCAGCTTACAGCTTACGGCTGACAGCCCTGCCGAATTGGCGGTGTTCGACGCATCAGGGCGTTGTGTGCGGACGCTCACGGCAGACCGTACCCCGTGCGCCGTCTGGGACGGAACGGACGAACTCGGCCAGCCACTGCCGTCGGGAGCATACTTCGTGCGCTGGAACGCTGGCGGAGAACATGCCAGCACCCGCGTAGTGCTGCAACGCTGAACCGGCACCAGCCCAAGCTCAAGCGTAAGCTTTCCCCTCACCCTTCCCCTCTCCGCAAAGGGCGAGGGGATTCGGAACCTTCAGCTCGAATCTGAGTAATCTGCGGAATCTGTGGATAGCCTCCCGGTCGGGCTCCGAGCCATCAGTGTCCATCCGTGTTCATCCGTGGTATCACTCTCTCCGTTTCGTGCCTTTCGCGCTTTCGTGGCTCTCTTTCTGCGGATTCGAGGCACTCCGGTTTGACTGGAAGTAGCTGAGATGTATAATCCGCCCATGCCATTTTCCCTCGACGATTGGACATCCGAGTTCGCCAAGACCAAGACTCGTCCCCGGCCGTATCGGAACGCCGCGGTTTCATTCCGCCCATCCTCAATCGACGACCGCGAACTGCGGCGGAAGATTCTGGAAGATGGCGGGCTGAACGTCTTCAGGTTCCCGGCTGCGATGATCCCGGGCTGCGACCTGCTGACCGACTCGGGTACGACGACGATGACGATGAGGCAGTGGTCCCAGCTCCTGCTCGGCGACGAGTCGTACGGGTCGAACGAGGGCTACTTCGAGTTCAAGCAGCAGATAGTCGAGACTTTCGGCCAGCAGTGGGAGAACCGCGACCGCGACCAGGAGAACGTCTTCATCTTCCACCAGGGACGCGCGGCGGAATACGGACTCTTCACCTGCCTGGCAAAGCTGCTGGGCGCGCGAGCATCGGGTACAGGCACTGTTTTTCCGGGACGGAAGAGCAGTGCCAGTCCCATCATCCCGTCGAACGGCCACTTTGATACAACGCAGGCGAACATCGAGGCGAACTGCTTTGAGGCCCGCAACCTGTTTTCCCCCGAACTCCGGGCCAAGGACGAGGCTTCGCTCTTCAAGGGCAACATGGACCTTGACCAACTCCGTGCCCTGCTGGAAGACCCGAAGATGAGGGACCGCATCCCGCTCGTCTACATGACCATTACCAACAACACCGGCGGGGGCCAGCCGGTATCGCTCACCAACATTCGCGCGACCGCCGAGCTATGCCACAGCCACGGCGTGCCGTTCCTGTTCGACGCCTGCCGGTTCGCGGAGAACGCCTGGTTCAACCAGCAGAACGAGCCGCTCTGCAAGGGCAAGAGCGTAGCCGAAGTCGTCCGGATGATGTTCGAGCCGGCTGACGGGTTCCACATCAGCCTGAAGAAAGACGGGCTCGTTAACATCGGCGGCTGCCTCGTTGTGAGCGAGCAGGGACTGCTGGCAAAGCGCTACCCGCAATTGCAGGCGATGCTCGTCGGGCACCAGATTCTGGTCGAGGGGCATCCGACCTACGGCGGGCTCGCCGGCCGCGACCTGAAAGGCGTAGTCGAGGGCCTCAAGACGGTTGTGCGCAAGGAGTACCTGACGCACCGCATCAACCAAGTCCAGAAGTTCGGGGCGTGGATAGATGAACACTGCGGCGCTGACGTCGTCGTGAGGCCGGTCGGCGGCCACGCCATCTACCTCGACCTCGACAAATTCTTCGCCGGCACGAACCTTAGCGACGACCAGTTCCCGGGCATCAGTCTGACCGCACTCCTGCTCATCGCCGGACACCGCATGTGCGAGCTCGGCGTGTACGCGTTCGGCAAGCAGGTTGACGGCAGAGAAGTTGGGCCTGACCCGCGGGTGAACAACGTCCGTGCCGCCGTACCGAGGCTCTGCTACGAAGACTCCGACCTCCAGTCCGCGGCCGAAGCGGTCGGCATCCTCTACCGCCACCGCGACCGGATCCCGGGAGTGGAAGTGGTCTACGGTCAAGACCGGCCGATGCGCCATTTCATCAGCCGGTTCCGGTTCGCGTCTGCCTGAGACCTGAGCACAAGCTCAAGCACAAGCTCAGAACCGAAAGCCGAGGCAGTTCGTTCACCCTGTCATTCTGAGCGAAGCGAAGAATCGTCGGCCCGAAGACTCTTCGCCTTGCGGCTCAGAGAGACAAACCCATACGTTGTTACCGGGTGTGAAGAACCGTAAGTTACTGGAAGCTAGTCGCCGGGCTTGCGGTCGCGGGCGACAAGGTCTTCCGTGAATTCAGCCTGGGCCGCGACGGGCGTGCCGTTCAACCAGAGTTCGGATTCGGCAAGGTCGATCTCATCGTTCCAGATGACCGCATAGCCTTGGTCTTCCGCGCGAGCCCGGCGGAACAGCGCCTCGTTCCAGAGTGGCGCGAACACCTCGCTATCGAGCAGCGGCGTGCAGTCGTAGACCTTCGTTACGCCGTTGTCGAACGTAACGCGCAGCTTCTTGTCGGCCAGCGGCCGTACCGCCTTCGCCCTCGGATAGGCAATTCCTGTTTCCATGTTAGTCCAGTCCCGGCAGCTGCCTGTACTCCTGGGTCTGCCACATCCTGGCCAGTTCGTCGCGGTATCGCTCAGCCCAATCCTTGACGAGCCGCTGCGCACGGATGGGCAGGTCGCCTTCAATCATCTAGAGGGTCGATACTTCATATACGCCGTTGAACTCACCATACACGGCGTGGAAATGCGGCACTCCGTGCTCGCGGAAGTACATCTTCACCGTGATACCGTAGAATCTGGCAATGACCGGCATACTCTTTTAGTCATAGCGCAGACGGACCCGAATGTCAAGGTATGAAGACAACCCGAGGTTGTCTCGGTCCGAGGACGGGAACCGGATGTCCGAACGGCTTCCCCCGCCGTCAGCGCAAACCGTAAGCCGTCGCCGCACCCTGCGGGCGCGAGTTTCCAGTTCCCGGTCTGCAGTTACCGGGCTCCAGCATCCGAGAGCTCTCACTCGATTCCTCTCCCCTTCTTCCAAGCGCTTTGGTACTCGGCCTTGCCTTTTGCCCTTTGACTTCTGACTTGGACTGCAATAGTCTCTTCTGCGATGTCCAACCGTCTAGCCAACGAAGCCAGCCCTTATCTCCGCGACCATGCGAAGAACCCGGTCGACTGGTACCCGTGGGGCAAGGAAGCGCTGAACAAGGCGAAGGCGGAAGACAAACCGATATTCCTCTCCATCGGCTATTCGGCCTGCCACTGGTGTCACGTGATGGCCCGCGAGTCGTTCTCCGACCCAAAGATAGCTGAAGTCCTGAACCCCAACTACGTGAGCATCAAGGTTGACCGCGAGGAGCGGCCCGACGTGGACGAGGTCTACATCGAGGCAGTGCGCATCCTGACCGGTTCGGCCGGCTGGCCGCTGTCGGTCTTCCTGACGCCAGACCTGAAACCCTTCTACGGTGGCACCTACTTTCCGCCCGAGCCGCGGGCAGGCATGCCCGCCTTCAGCCGTGTGCTGCTGGCCGCTCTCCACTATTTCCGAACCCAGCGCCACGAGATTGACGAAGCAGGTAACCGCATCGCGGTCGAGCTGAACCGGCTCTCATCCCTGCCCGACCACGAGGGTGAGATGGACGAGACCCCGCTCCGCCGCTTCTACGAACAGCGGCTCGAGGTCTTCGACTCCGAGCACGGCGGGTTCGGCGTCGCGCCCAAGTTCCCCAACCCGACCGACCTTGCGCTGCTGTTGCGCCTATCCCGATTAGGGGCCAGGGGTCAGGGATCAGGGGCTGGGGCCGGACGCCCGACCCCAAACCCTAACCCCCAATCCCCAACCCCTTTCCGCTATGACCAGGCTCGTCACATTGTCGAGCTGACCCTGCACAAGATGGCCGAGGGCGGAATCTACGACCAGCTCGGTGGCGGCTTCCATCGCTACTCGACCGACACCATCTGGCTCGTCCCCCACTTCGAGAAGATGCTGTACGACAACGCGCTGCTCGCCCAGACCTACGCGCGCGCCTTCCAGGCCACCGGCGAGGAGTCGTACCGCTCGGTCGCCGAGGAGACGCTTGCCTGGATGGAACGCGAGATGCTCCTGCCTGACGGCGGATTCGCGGCGTCGCTGGATGCCGACACCGGCGGCAGGGAAGGAGCGTACTACACGTGGACCGAAGCCCAGGTCGCGCAGGCCGTCGGCCCGGAGCTCGCAAGACTCGCATGTGACTTCTACGGCGTGTCTGCTACGGGCAACTTCGAGGGCACCAATGTACTGCATACCGCGGTTCCCGTCGAGCAGATAGCCGGCGCGCATCACATCGGCCTCAGTGAGCTCTGGCCGAAGCTCACCGACATCCGTGCCCGGCTGCTCGAAGCCCGCAGCCGGCGCCCGGCTCTCCGCCGCGACGACAAGCTGCTGGCCGACTGGAACGGTCTTGCCCTCTCGGCCTTTGCCCGCTGCGCGGTTGCGTTCGACAGCAGTCGCTACCTCGACGTTGCCCGGGCCCTGGCCGACCATATCGTAGACCGGATGGTCACGGGCAACGAGCTATCTCACTTCGGCAAGGCAGGAGCCGGCGTACCGGGGCAGCTTCCCGACTTCGCGTTCGTCATTCAGGGATTGCTCGACCTCTACGGGGCGGGATTCGACGTCAGGGACCTCGAGACTGCGGCAAGGCTGGCCGACCGGATGCTCGCGCTCTTCTTTGACAAGGGAGGAGGGTTCTTCACCACCCGCAGCGACACCGGTCTGCCGAATCGAATCAAGAACGGCTATGACGGCGCGATTCCGTCCGGCAACTCGGCTGCGGTGGTGAGTCTCCTGCGGCTGGCGCGGCTCTGCGGCCGGGACGACTACGAGCGTGCGGCCGCGGACACGCTGCGGCGATTCTACCGGACGATGGTCAGCTACCCGCCGGCGTTCAGCCTGATGCTTGCCGGGCTCGACCTGCTGCTCCACCCCGGCACGGAGGTCGTCCTCTTCCTGCCCGAACCCTCTTCCGAGGCCGACGCCATGGCCGGGCTCCTCGCGTCGACGCCGGACGACTATCGCACAACGGTAATTGTCAAAGCCCAGCAACCAGATGAGCTTTCCGGACGTCTGATTCCCTTGACGCATGGCCGTACCGCTACCAACGACAAGCCGACCGCATTCGTCTGCCGCAACCAGACCTGTTTTCCTCCTGTCTGCACCGCCGCGGAGTTTGCCCGGCTGCTTGTGTCTAAGTGAACGTGACACGCTGGCCGCGTTGACTTCCCCGGTGAGTTGACTACACTCTGATAGATTATGCAAGAACGCTTCACAGAGAGAGTCAGGAAGGTCATCTCGCTTGCCCGCCAGGAAGCAGTCCGGCTTCACCACGACTACATCGGCACCGAACACCTGCTGCTCGGCCTGGTCAAAGAAGGTGAAGGAGTCGCTGCGGTGGTGCTCACCAACCTCGGCGTCAACACCGAGGACCTGCGCCGCGCGGTCGAGAATGCGGTCGACATCGGTTCCGAGACCCTAGTCCTCGGAGAAGTGCCGCTGAACCAGGAAGCGCGCTCCTGCCTGAACTACGCCCTCGACGAGGCCCGCAAGATGAACCACACCTACATCGGCACCGAGCACCTGCTGCT
>DDXO01000111.1 GCA_002347155.1 Caldifarciminota bacterium UBA2258 | reverse complement strand
GGTTCCTCGCTGTTTCATGTGGGTAAGCTGAAGTCGAGCTTGCCGGCGATGAGATAGATCATCGTGATGAGGTTCCGGGCTGTGCGGTAGCCGCGCGCCCGCGCCTTGGCCGCCTGCACCAGGCTGTTTATCCCTTCCAGAATCCCGTTGCTCACCCGCGACTCGAACCACCGCAGGATCCCGGACCAGTGCCGCTTGATGGTGGCCGCCGCTTCCCGGATCGGCGGCAGTCGGCTACGCACCGCCCACGAATACCACTGCCGCAGGAATAGCTCGGCTTCCTCCTTCGCCTGACCCCAGAATTCCTGAAAGACCAGCCGCAGATGGTAAGCACGCGCCGTCTTCAGCTTGAGTTTCTTCATGCTCAACCGCTCAAGTGTCGCCGCCTGCCCTACCGTCAGATTCTCCGGGTTCTTCAGCCAGACGTACCGGGTCTTCGTTGGGAAAAGAGGGACACTGGGGCTGTTGAGAAACCCCATTCATGTCACCCTGAGCGAAGTGAAGGGTCTTCTAACTCTCGTAGAATCATCATCGCGAAGATTCTTCGCTGCGCTCAGAATGACAAGGGGCGGCTTCTTCAACAGCCCCACACTTCCCTTATTTCCTGCCCGTGTCAAGGTAGCGAGGTGTCCAGCGTCCATCGGCTGTGAGGACAGGTTCGGATGGGGCTGGTATCAAACGGTGCTGCGGCCTGCGGCTCGCGACTCACGGTTTGCGGCTGCGGCGTCTGGCCGCGGGTTTGTCGCGAGCGATGAAGTCGGGGCTGACCCTGGTTTGGTTGTCTGCCGACGCCGCTACAAGGTCGAGCGGCATCTTTATCTCCACCCCTGCGATATCATCGAGGGAAAGCCGCGAGCTCGCCTCCAGCACCTCGATCCCCAGTAGAGCGCCATCCTCGCCGAGGTCCAGGACCAGACCTTCCTCGACCTCTTTGTTCGTGCCGAACTTGCCGGCCCGAAGTCTGATATACAGAGCATCGGCCTTTCGGTCATAACTTATCTGCACACTAACCTCCTCTAACTCCACATGGCGGAAATCACCACGGTGTCCTCGCCTTCGACTCTGTACACGACCTTGACTCTACCAGAGGGGAAGGTACGAAAGGCAACCGCGCGGCCTCGATATCCTGTGCCCGCCTCATCCGGGTGAGTCAGTGCCTTGGTCACCATGTCTTCGGTAATCTCTCTGTCGGCCATCCGGAGTCTTGCATGGTGCGTGAGAATCATCTTCACGACACTGCCGCGGCGCGACGATTTCGCGCACCCAACGGCCGTGCGGCACTCGCGCTGTCTTTAGTCTTGGGGCAAGCAGGGACCCCATATCGCGCCTCCATCGGTGCTTTGACGAATCCCAGGTTCATCGGTCGAGAATATAACTCCGGTCAGGCGCGTGTCAAATCCTCGCGACGAGCGCACCCTGCCGGCTTCTTGGCCTCGGCAAAGAAGACGCGGCGGCCGCCGATGCGGAAGGTGCAGTCCGGGGCCTTGGTCGCGCCCGCGACCCTTCGGCCGAGCTCAGGGCAGGCCTTGATAGACTCTTCGTGGATGACCGGCATGCCTAGGAAAGTCCGAATGACGAAGTGCGAATGACGAATGCTCGGACTCGGATCGGACTCGGCGCGGAGTTGTTCTTTTTTGTAGTCAGAGGACAGGAAGACCTTGCGGTTCTGGTCGAAGTGGTCTGCCTGTGCGTTGCACGCAGACAGGTCGACCAGCAGTCTGACGGCGTCGGGTGCAGGCGTGGACATACCTGAGAAGGATAAGTCCGAGGGGCGTCAAGTCAAGACGCGGCTCACCGAATGGCCGTCGGGCCGCGGTCAGAAGAAGGTGTGACCCTAATCCCGGCCGAGCTAACTCAGACTCCAGGGATCAGTCTGTGTCCATCCGTGTCCATCTGTGGTTCAGTATCGGATTCGGCGGCAACTTCGGCGCGGGGATGTCGAAGACGTCACGCGGCTTCGCCGCGAGTTTCCAGTTGCCAGTTGGCAGGTTGCAGTGGCCGGACGAGTGGCCGCTGGTCAGGTTCCAGCGCGCTGCTTACGGTTTCGGTGCTTCTACGTCAAAGACGTCCTTACGGATTTTGGCCAGGACCTTGGGGTCGCAGCCCCGGGCTGCCCATTTGTCCAACAGCACCTGGGCCGCCATCGCAAAGCTCTCGCCCGAGATACCCCGCTGCCGGCTCAGTTTGTAGAGCTGCCTGCCGAAGTTGAGGTAGGGGACATACTGCGAGGTCGAGACGCCGGCGGCGTTGATGACAGCTTTGACTTCGGTCTCCATCGCGCAGAGCCCGACCATCGCGGCCGTGTAGTGCTCGGCCATCTTCCCCTGCAGGTCGGCGAGCGTCTTGTTCACGCGTTCGAGGTTGTACTTCACCAGCCAGCGTTCGGTCCGTTTCACCGGGTCACTCATCTTGTTCCTCCCTTCGTACGATACACCTGATTCTCTCAGTATCCCGAGCCCGATGGTTGTACCAAGACATGCCCCGAGGCCGGGCTCCGGCCATATCTTGAAGGCATCGCTTTCCAGCGTCTCCATACGGCTACTGGGCCGGAAAGCGCTGCCATTCATTCTAAGCAACCAGCATCATCCGGTCAAGCAGGTGGTCTATACTGGATAAAGATATGAAAATAGGTATCTTAGCTGGCTCAAAGTAGGCTACAGCCTTGTCATCAGATCAGCACCCCCCGGGTCACTCCCCCATTGACCCCCCTATTGACCCCAGGGACATATTCCTGGTTGACCCGTACGGTGAATCTCCGTATGAGCCGGCAGGTGAACTGATGACTGATTCTCCGGCTCAACCTACAGTTGAGCTGCCGGGTGATTCGATGATTCACCAGCCAGACAACCCGTAGAGTCAGCCGCAGGATGAATCGGCAGACAAACCGACAGGTGAACCGGGAATCGATTCGACGGATGACCCGTTGGATGAGCCATCGATTCAGCTCTAGAGTGAACCGGCAGGTGAACTGGAGAGTGTACCGGCAGTTGAGCCCGGGAATGCTATCCTGCGCGCGGAGTTCAGCGCCGGGTTCAGTATGGCGTTCTGCTCAGTCTTCCACGCAGGCGCCAGGCGCGCTCACGCCGGAGTGAGGTCAGGCTTGCGTGGCACAGCGGGAGGCAACGGCTACGATGAGAGTCGGCGGCTCAGGAGGAGATGCAGCTTGAGATCTGGGTTGAGGTCCAGGTCGAGGTCTAGACCGGCAATTGAGCCAGGCGGTGTGCGAAGCGATGACGCGAGCGTTTCAGCGAGCGGTGAATCAAGGAATGAACCAAGGCCTGAAACAAGGCTTCGACTATGGTTTCCAGCGAGGTTTCAGACGAGGCTTGTAGCGAGGATTCAGATGAGGATTGATGCGCAGCTTTCGCGCCCGATTCGCACTGTCCAGCGTGCCGGGAACGTGTTCGACGGGGAGAGGATCATCGGCATCCGGAGGGGGACAGACGCACGGAGCGTCGCAAGGAATGCGACGCGCGACTGTCCCCGGCGGCGAGGAGATCGCGGTCGCCGTGGACTACCGGGAATACGTGCAGGCGTTCATCAAGAGCGACCGTTCCGGAGTCGAGGAAGCGATCTTGGTCCGGCAACCGCGTCTTGCCAGACATGTCTGCTACCTGTTCCAGAGCGATTTCACTCTGACCAAGGTCAGAGCCATGGTTCAGGCCGGCAAAGCGGTCAAAGAAACTGGCAGTGAGTTGAAGCGGCTGACCAGCATGGCCGAGGTGCAGGCCCTGCCGGAACTCCTGCCGCAGGAGTGGGTGCTAACCGATGCGAGGAAGGGAATTCAGAAGCGGCGGAAAGCGCTGGCCGGCGGGGACATGACCCAATTGTCCCCAATCGGGATCGTGTCCCAAGCCGGCAAGCGGGTCACCTTGCGGGAAATCGAGTACATCATGGTGGCGACCTCGCGTACCGTCGTCGTGGAGACGGCAGATGTCGTGGAGCCGAATCAGCAACCGCCGGGCAGGACCAACCTGCCTGCCCTGGACCCGGACGCCTACATCGAACCGCTCTACTGATTCCAGTTGTCGTCGAGCCGTAGCACCGGAGAGGCTCAGCCGACCAGAACCGCCGCGGCGACAACGCTCGTCCAGAGGCCGTTCTTGTTGCCGACGGCGCTCTGGGTGACATTGTGGCTGCGGACTATCTCGCCTGATATCTTCCAGATTTCCTTCCGCTCGTCATAACTGGTATCGGCGTTGAACTGAACCCCGAGCGTGGTCGCGAGCATCTGCGCGGCCAGGTCTTCGGCATAGTCGCCCGCCCGTTCTTCCCGTTCGCCGAAGGAGTGGTATTCGGACAGGTAGCCGTACTTGGTCGGGTCCTTGGGAATCGCGATGCCGACCGATGCCGAAACGAGCCGGTGCGGCTCGCAGGTAGCGTTATCGCTCATCACCACGAATGTGATCTGGCCCGGCGAGAACTTTTTCAGGCCTTTAGCCCGGGGCAGAATCCGGCATCCGGGCGGGAATATCGAGGAGACGCGGACGAGGTTGAATGCTGCGATTCCGGCGTCGCGCAAAGCACCCTCGAAGCTCGCCAGCTTCTCGCGGTGGACGCCGACTCCCTTGGTCAGGATAACGTGCCGCGGCAGTATCGCGGTTGTCGTCGGCTTGTTCGAACCTTCAGTCATACGCTGCCATCCTTTCGCGGCTCTCCTGCATCAGGTCCCCGGCCAGTTCCGCAATCTCGCCGCGCTTCCAGAACGAGAGGCCCTCGTGGGCGGTGAAGTACCTGAGCGGAATGGGATGGGTGCCGACCGCCACCTTGAGCCCGTGCTTCTTTTCAATCAGCTCCTTGAAGGCGCCGAGCCGCGGGCAGGGCGGATAACCGACGACAAGTCCGGTTGCCAGGTGGATGACCTCGGCCCCGTTCTTCTTCATCTCCTCGGGAACGTACTCGATGTTGCCGCCCGGGCAGCCGCCGCACGAGGAGTAGCCGACGAGCTCCACGGTTTCTTCCCTGGAGTAGCGGGCGAAGCCGCCCGCCCGCTCACGGATGGCGCGCAGGCATTTGCCGCCGCCGCAGTTCCGGTAACGGGCGCAGATGATGATGCCAATCTTCGCCATGGTCTGCCCGGCTTCAATGGTCGCAGAGGTTGGTGCCGGCCTGGAGGGTCCCGGCCAGGTGGTCAGCCACCAGTTTCTCCGGGGTCTCGGCTGCCACGCCGACTATGACCTTGATGCCGTTCTCCAAGAACAACTGCTGGGCGCGGTTGCCCATGCCGCCGGCGATGATTGTGTTCGCACCTTGTTCGTGCAGCCAGCGCGGTAGCACACCCGGTTCGTGAGGCGGAGGTGTCAGCAACTGCTTCTGCGTAACTTCCTTGGTCTTTTCGTCCACCTCCAGCAGCGCAAACTGCTGACAGTGGCCGAAGTGGGCGCATAGCTTTCCGTCGGCCAGTGGGATTGCGATCTTCATTGCTACTCCTTTTGGGTTGAATGAGCTTCCAGTGTCAGCAAAGGCTGGACCAAGTCAAGCATGACCTTGGCCGTGGGCGTGGATGCGTAGTGGTGTACGAACGCCCGGCCGGTGTCGCAGGCCTCGGCGACCTGCGGGTCCAGCGGTATGGCGCCAAGATACGGAACCAGCATGTCCCGCGCGATTTGCTGCCCGGCGCCGGTGCGGAACACCTGCGTGACCTCACCGCACTTCGGGCAGGCGAACCCGCTCATGTTCTCGACAATGCCGAGCACCGGCACCTTGAGCTGCCGGCAGAAGTTGACGGACTTGCGCACGTCAACCGCCGCGACCTTCTGTGGCGTCGTGACGACGATGGCGCCGTCCAGCTTGCCGATGAGCTGGCAGACCGACAGCGGCTCGTCACCGGTGCCGGGCGGCGAGTCGATGATCAGGAAATCCAGGTCGCCCCAGGCGACGTCCTTGAGGAATTGCTTGATGACGCCCATCTTCAGAGGGCCGCGCCATATCACGGCATCGTCCGGGTTGTTCAGGAAGAAGCCGATGGACATGACCTTGAGCCCGCCGACTTCGACGGGAACCAGGCCGTCGGCGCCGCCCTGCAGTTGTTCGCGTTCGAGCCCGAGCATCGTCGGTACGCTTGGACCGTGGATGTCCACGTCCAGCAGCCCGACCCGCTTGCCCGCCATCATGAGAGCGACGGCGAGGTTGACCGCGACCGTGCTCTTGCCCACGCCTCCCTTGCCCGACAGCACGACTACCTTGTGCTTTATCCGGCAGAGCCGGGACGCCAGAAGTTGCCGGTCCTTGAACTCCTCGTCGGTTTCATCCTTCCTGCGTGCTGACGCGGCGCAGTCCTTGTCACTGCAACTCGCGCACTCGGGCGCGGCGTTGGTCGTCTCTTTGTCGGGTTCGGGCTTTCCTGCCATGTAGCTACTCCTGTAGTTTGAGTTGATGCCAGATATGTCGGATGTCTGCAGCCGCCGGGCCGGCAGTCTCCACCACGGCCAGTTCCTGCAGTTGTGCCGAGGTCACGGCGCGGTCATAGCGAATGCGCCCGGCGACGTGAGCCCCGGCCCGTGACGCCGCGCCTTCAATGCGTTCTGCCATCGCCGGGTTGATGTCCCATTTGTTCACGCACACCGTCGCCGGGATACTGAAGTGCCGGGCCAGGGAGAGAACCCGTTCCAGGTCATGTTCGCCGGATACGGTGGGCTCGGTCACGACAAGCACCTGCGACGCGCCGGTCACCGATGCGATGACAGGACAGCCGATGCCGGGCGGCCCGTCGATGATGACAAGCGAACGATGCTGCTCCTCGGCGATGCGGCGGGCTTCGCGGCGGACGGTCGATACAAGCTTGCCCGAGTTCTCGGCGGCAACGCCGAGCTTGGCATGGACCATCGGGCCGCAGCGGGTTTCCGAGACCATCCACTCGCCGCAGAGGCGTTCCGGGAAGTCAATCGCCTGCACCGGGCAGAACCGGACGCAGACCCCGCAGCCTTCGCACGCTACCGGGTCGACATAGAATGTCGCTTCGCCCGGTGTCTTTTCGACCATCTTCACGGCATCGAACCGGCAGTGCGTCACGCAAAGACCGCAGCCGATGCAGTCCTTCCCGCGAATCACCGCCTCGTGGCCGCTCTTGAATTCGTGGCGTTCCTTCACCTGCGGCGACAGGACGAGGTGCAGGTCGGCGGCGTCCACGTCGCAGTCAACAATCACCGGCCGCTCGGCCAGCACGGCAAGCGAGGCGGCGATGCTCGTCTTGCCGGTCCCGCCTTTGCCGCTGATGACGGTCAGCTCCTGCACGGCCGGCCTTCGGTCAGTCATTACCTCTCGGTGCCCCCGCAGGACGGCTTGCCGCAGCGTTCGGTACGGCCGCAGCAGGTGTGGCCGTCGGTCTCAAGCGAGCACGCACTGCTGCTCTGTCCGCGCCGGCTCTGGCCATCCTTCATTATGAACCCCGAGCCGCCGCTTATCAGGCGGTGCACAGCGCCGCCGCACTTCGGACACTCCGACAGCGGCGGTTCGTTGATACCCTGCTGCTTCTCGAAGCGCCGGCCGCAGGTCCGGCATTCGTACTCATAGGTTGGCATGGGTAACCTCCGTTTTCTCCACGAGCCCGGTCGTTATGCTCTTCCAAAGCTGCATAAACTGACTGCGATACTCCGGCAACGCCTCGACGACTAGCTCGCCACGGGAGTAGGCCTCAGCGATACGGCGGTCATCCGGGATTTCAAGCAGAATCGGGATGCTCTGCTCCCGGCAGAACGCATGAACCCTTTCATCGCCGACTCCAACCCGATTGACGACCACCCCAAACGGGATGCGTAACTCCCGCACCATGTCGACGGCGAGCTTCAGGTCGTTGAGGCCGAAGGGCGTCGGCTCGGTGACCAGCACGACGGCATCCGTGTCGCGCAAGGTGGCAATCACCGGGCAAGATGTCCCGGGCGGGGCGTCGAGAATCGCAGTCAAGCCGCCCTGCCTGCGTGCCTTGACCGCCCGGATAAGCGGCGGGGCCATCGCGACGCCAACGTCGAGCCGTCCTGTAACGAGCGTGATGTCGCCCGCCTGCATCGTCTCGACAAGCCCGATTCGGTGGCCCTGCTCGCTGATGGCCTTGCGCGGGCACACCTTGGTGCACCCGCCGCAGCCGTGGCACATCTCGGGGAAGAAGAGCGGCTTGGTACCGAATGAAACGAGCGCGTGGTACTCGCAGAACCGGCTGCATTCGCCGCAGGCGTCGCAGAGTTTCTCATCCACGACCGGCACCGGGATGGAGACAACGTCCTCGCCCTGCTGCGTGCCCTTGAGAAAGAGGTGGACGTTCGGCTCCTCGACGTCGCAGTCAAAGAGCTGCACCGGCTGGTCAAGGACGCGCGCAAGGTTGACGGCGACCGTGGTCTTTCCGGTCCCGCCTTTGCCCGAAGCGACAGCGATGGTCATCTGGTCGTCGGGTCGCGGTATCCGCGGCGGCCGCGCTCCTGTGCCTGTTTCTCGTCAACCTCATCCTGCCAGCCGTTGCGTGTCGTGTCGATGCGGTCGAACTTCGCAGTGTAAGGCTTGATGTCCAGGAGCGGCGTACCGTCGAGCACGTCGACGCCATCGAGGAAAAGCACATTCCCCTCGCGCCGCACCAGCTCGACCACCGAAATGCCGACCGGGTTGGGCCGGGAGGGAGCGCGGGTCGCGAACACGCCACGCTCCACGTCCTGCAGGAACGGCTTCACCTTCAGCTTCGGCGCCGGGGCCTGGTGGAAATGGTAGATGATGTAGATGTGCGAGAAACCTTCCAGGTCCGCGAGCCCTTCGGCGAACTCCGGGAAGACCTCGGCCCGGCCCCGACAGCCCTTGGCGTAAGCCGGCTGTATCGGCGTTTCTGCCGCGGCGGTATGCTCGCTGCGGAGCACGCCGATTGGCCGATAGGTCACGCTCGCGTTCAATCGGCTATCCTGGCTGGCTGTCGTCCGATTCAAGGCCTTCGTCCATTTGCCTGGTTATCCTATTGCGCCAGTACCGGGAGTAAAGCGCGCCGACCGGGTTGTGCGCCAGCACCCGGTCCTTGACCACGAGGGTTGTGACCGGCGCTTCGGAGTTCTGCGTGAAGATGATATCGTGGCCGATGCAGAGCCCGAGGATGATGTTGAGCCGGGTCTTGGCCCGGTTCAGCAGCAGCGCCTGCGCGACCGGGTTGCACATCGCCTCGACGCGCTCCGGCATGATCTTGTCCAGTCCGAGCTTCTCTTTCTCGATGCCGCACGCCTTGCAGCAGACCGCGCTCACCTGGAAGCGCTTCTTCAGGATGTCGTTCAGCAGCCGCGCTTCTTCGGAGAAGCCGATGCAGAAGGCGACGCCGAGGTGTTCGTAGCCCAGCTCGGTCGCGAACCGCATCAACTCCTCGAGCCGGGTCAGCTTCATGTAGTGCCGGCCTTCCAGCATGGTCGCCACTCTGGTCATCTCAAGGACGGTCGAGTCCTCGTACTTCGCCAGGACTTCATCTCTCAGACCGAAGCAGTCCTTGCCCTGGTAGCAGGCCTTGTCGTCACATTCGGCACAGCTCTTCATTTGGCCTCCATCTTCAGCACCCGGCCGCAGCCGATCTGCTCGAATCCGCCCGGCCACTGCTGTTGGAACTGCCCAATCGCTTCGTCGCCGGTGCAGTGGCCCGGCCCGACTCTGGCGACGCCCAGCGCCTTCAGTGCCTCGATGATTCGCTTCACTTCTTCCGCGCTCGCCCCGCCAAGGTGAAACCCGCCCAGAACCAGCCAGGGCGGCTGGCCAAAATCCTCCTTGACCCGGCGCGCGATGTTCACGACGCCGGGATGGGCGCACCCGGTTATGAGGACGAGGCCCGCACCAGTCTCAAGCACCAGCGACTGCTCCTTGATACCCTCGCCCAGTTCGCCGGTCAGCCACACTCCAGGCCAGATTGAGGCGCGTCCGGTCACCGGGACGCTCGTCCCGCCCGCCTTCTCGGCTCTTGTGCCAAGCTCGCCTGCGGCCGACGCCGGTACGTAGCACCGGGCCGTGCAGAGCGGTAGGACCGATTCCAGCCCACCGGTGTGGTCCCAATGATTGTGGGAAACCACGACGGCTTCAACGGTCGCCGGAGCGATGCCGAGATTCTTCAGGTTCGCCAGCAGCAGCTCCCCTTTGGCGCCGGTGTCGAACAGGAGCCGGTGTCCGGCTGCGTCCACCACGCAGGCAAAGCCCCAGTCCGGAGTCAGGTCCTGCTGCAGGGTTCGATTGTCGTATGCAACCGTGATGGTCACAGGTCCACTGTCCATTGTTCCTCCAATCAACCGGCCAGAACAGAACAGGACGAGAGCCACTCCGGAGGAGATCCAGTGGCCCAGTGGTCGAGCGGTCAAGTGTCGGACGTCCCGCACTGGAGCACTAGACCACTTGACCACTACTTGCTCCTAACTGCCCTTTGCCAGCTTCGGCCTGACACAGCCAATCGCCTCCCGCAGGGTATTCGCCGCAAGCAGCGCGCAGTGTCGGTCTTCCTCAGGCAGCCCGCCAAGTTCATCGAGGACCGACTGCTGGTCGATTCGAGCCGCCTCTTCCAGTGTCTTGCCCTTGGCCATAACCGTTACCATGCTGGCGCAGACGACAGAGGTTCCGCAGCCGTCGGTCCAGAAGGTGGCATCAATTATCACGTCTGCCTGCACCCTGAGCCAGACCTGCATCGTATCGCCGCACGGTCCCGTAACCTGGCCGTACCCGTCCGGGTAATCGAGCGACCCGGCGTTCTGCGGGTTCTTCCAGAGTTTCATCACCTTCGGTGAGTAGATTCTCTTCATGTCCCGGATAACCTTGTCCTGAAGCTCGCCGACCCATTCGTCGCCGGTCACGGCAAGGTAGAGGTTAAGGTCAAGGTTGAGTTAAGAAGGGAAGGAAGTGAATGATGACTTGGTCCGGCCTTTGCCTTGGCCTCCGCCTCTACCTTCACCTCTGCCTTTCCTAGACCCAGTGTCCTTCGACGTCGGCGGACTCGGCCGGCTTGAGCGTTCCGGCCTTGAATGCCTCAAGCGCGGCCGCGACCGTAGGCTGGTCGGTGTTGTAGACTTTGACTCCCGCCGCTGAGAGTACCCGAAAAGCCTTGGGCCCGCAGTGGCCGGTGACTATGGCCTTGGCTCCGGACCGGACTACGGTCTCCGCGGCCTGGATGCCCGCGCCCTGCGCCGCGTCCATGCTCTGTTGGTTGTCGATGAACTCGGACACGCCGCTATCGACATCATAGACCAGGAATCCCGGCGCTCGCCCGAACCGGGTATCAAGCGGCGATTCGAGGTCTTTGCCGGTAGTTGTGAAGGCTATTCTCACACTCTCCTCATTTCGTTTTCAGTTCCATGCAAGGCGACCGCGCCCGCGGGCAGCGGGCTTTGCGGTCGCTTCCTGTTTTCTACTTAGACGCAGTTCCGGCCTCTAGCTCTGCAAGCCGCTTCTCGACGGCTTCGAGTTCCGATCGGATTGCTTCGGCCTCGCTCTTGAGAGCCTGCTTCTCGGTCTCCGCGTCGGGCGTTTGATAGGGCGTCGGGTAAGCGCCGAACCTCATCCAGCCCGGGACGCCAGTGGCGTGGAACCAGTTGCGCCGGCCCCAACCACCCCCGCCGAAACCTCGGCCAAAGCCTCTGCCTCGACCGAAGCCCATTCCGAATCCGCGTCCGAATCCGGGATTCGCATAGCCGGGCATTCCGTACCCGGCGCAGTATCCGGCCGCGCGGCCGGTCATCGGACCCATTCCTTCAGGTCCGGTTCTGTCTCCTCTTGGCATGATGTTCTCCTTTTCTGTCATTCTCTGACCATCGCGGTGCCACACGTCGGGCACTTCTGCTCAGTCCAGGGAACGCCGCGTTCATGCGGCGCGCGCTGCCCGCACTTCGGGCACACACATGAGCCCGCTGGTCCGGCCGCCTTGGGTCCGCCCATGCGACCGAGTCCTCGGCCACCTCGGCCTTTTCCCTGTCCGCCGCCACCTGTTCCATTCACAGGTCCAGTTCCATCTCCTCTTGGCATTTTGTTTCCTTTCCTCTCGTTATATTCCTACCATTGCTGTGTCACACTTCGGGCACCTCTGCCCACCGCAGGAGACACAGCGTCCATGTGGCGCTCGCAGCCCACACTGCGGGCACACGCAAAGGCCTCCCGGCCCGGCTGCATTCGGTCCGCCCATGCGGCCCAGGCCGGACCCCTGCGCCCGACCGCCGCCCTGACCTATCCTGATTCCGCGTCTTCCCTTCATGTTACTTCTCCTGTCGGCGACCACGCATCCCGTGGAAGCGATGCCGGTGACGGCGACAGCAGCCCGGCATGGCAAATGCGTCGCCGACCAGTTCGCCGTTCAGCCACGCCCGGACAACCTTGTCCAGGTCCCCGGCCACGAATGGAATCACCTTGATGCCCTGGCTTGCCACCATGTTATGCAGCGGCCGGGAAATCGCACCGCAGACGAGCGTACCTACGCCCAACTCCAGCAGCCGCAGGACCCGGTTCATCGGCATCGCCTCAAGATGCGCTTCCTGCGCTTCGCCTGTCAGTTGGCCGTCATTGACCTCGACAATGCTGACTACCGGGGCTACGTCGAAGACCGGCGCTATCCGGTTGTTCCACGTTGCGAATGCCGCTTTCATCTTACCTAGAAACAGTGCATGTTTGGTGCCACATTGCCGGGCCGACGCGAGAATGCCATAACAAGCTGTTTCCCAAGTAGTTGGTGAGTCCGCCGGTCATCAACAGGCTTGGACTACAGTTGCGTATACGCAACTGTAGCCGCGAAACAGAGTAGCCTTAGTGCTACTCTATCGTCGGCGGCGCGACCGGCCGTCCTGCTCCGGCGGGTTGATGCTGAGTTGTTTGAGCTTACGGAACAGGGTGGTCTTGTGGATGCCGAGTTCTTTGGCGGCGGCGCTCCGGTTGCCGCCGGCCTTGTCGAGCGCCTTACGGATAGTCTCGGCTTCGAGCAACTCCCGGGCTTTGCGGATGCCGACTCCGGCGAGACGGGTACAGCCACCGTTTTCGTCGGACGAAAGCGGTGGCAGTCCCCTTACGCGGGCGGTGAGTTCCACCGGCAGGTGTTCGATGCTAATCTGTCCGGAGTTGCACAGGACAAAGGCTCGTTCAATGACGTTCTCCAATTCACGTACGTTCCCGGGCCAGTCGTGGGCCATGAGCAACGAGAGTGCCTCGGCGCTGACTCCGGAAATGGACTTCCCCTGGATGCGGTTGAACCGTTTCACGAACTGCTCTGCCAGAAGCGGGATGTCTTCTTTGCGGCGGCGGAGGGGCGGGAGTTCGATGCGGACGACGTTCACCCGGTAGTAGAGGTCGTCGCGGAAGCTTCCCTGCCGGACCAGCGCGGCCAGGTCTTTGTTTGTCGCGACCATGACGCGGGCGTCGGTCGTCTCGGAGCGGGTAGAGCCGAGTGGTTCGAAGGTACGTTCCTGGAGGACGCGCAGGAGCTTCACCTGCAGAGCCGGGCTCATCTCGCCGATTTCGTCGAGCAGGATGGCGCCGCCGCGGGCCAGGGCGAACCGGCCGGGTTTGTCACGGGTCGCGCCGGTGAAGGCGCCGGCCTTGTACCCGAAGAGCTCGGACTCGAGCAACGTATCAGGCAGGGCCCCGCAATTGACGGCGATGAACGGCCCCCGGCTGCGCGGGCTCAGGGAGTGGATGGTCCTCGCGACCAGTTCCTTGCCGGTCCCGGTTTCGCCGAGAATGAGCACGGTGCTGGGCGAGGCGGCGATGGCAGGCAGCACTTCGAACACCCGCTGCATGAGCGGGCTGTGGCTGGTGAGTTCGCCTACGCGGTAGTGGCCGGCCAGCTCTTCGCGCAGGGCCTCAACTTCGCTCAGGTCCCGGAAGGTCTCGGCCCCGCCTACGACCTTTCCCGTCGCGTCGCGCATGATTGCCGTGGAAACGCTTATCGGGATGCGCTCACCATCCGCAGTGATGATGTAACAGGACTTTCCCACTACCTGCCGGCCTGTCTTAATGCTGTGCTTCAGGGCGCAGTCGTCCTGGCACATGCTCGAGCGGAAGACCTCGGAGCAGTGGCGGCCGATGGCCTCTTCGCGCTTGACGCCGGTAATCTGCTCGGCCGCACGGTTGAACGAAGTAATGCGCCAGTTCAGGTCCACTGTGAACACGCCGTCCGAGATGCTTTCGAGAATCGCATCGGTGTGAGCCGTTGCCGCCGGTCGAGCGGCGTCGCGCCTAGGCCTCATGGCGTGTCTTCGCCGGCTCGTATCCGACTATCGGCAAATCCGGGCACTTGCCGTGATACCGGCAGCCGCGGCAGCCCCTGGCCCGGCACTGAGGATGCAGCTCACGAATCATGCCTCTGCGCGCCATGTACCTGAGCATTCCCTCAAGCGCGCTCTTCTCGATTCCGAGCTTCCGGCTCAGTTCTTTCACGGTCGTGCTGCCGCGCTGCATCTCGGCCAGGATAGCATCGATCACGCGAAGAGACTTCCGACCTGAAAGACAACCACGGCCAGGAGCCATCCCAGTACCAGCGTATACCCGATTGACAGAAGCATCCAGCGCCCGCCTGCCTCGCGCTTGATCGCCGCCATGGTAGCCACACAAGGGATGTAGACAAGCGACATCACCATGAATGCGTACGCGGAAACCGGGGTGAACTGCCGGCGCAGTACCTCGGTGAGCCCGTCCGGCCCCACACCGTGTATCGCCCCCATTGTGCTGACTACGATTTCCTTGGCGACAACACCGGCCGCCAGAGAGACCGCTGCCCACCAGTAGCCGAAACCCGCGGGTCTGAGCAGCGGCGCGAGAACGCTGCCTATCCGCCCGATTACACTGGACTCGGAAGCGTACTGGACTCCCCAGGGCAGGCTGCCCAGAAGCCAGATCACCACTGAGGCCGCGGCGATGATGGTCCCGGCCTTGCGTACGAACAGCCAGGCCCGCTCCCACATGTGGGTCAGCACGCTGCGCAGGGTCGGCAGGTGATACGGCGGCAGTTCCATGATGAGCGGCGCGACCTCCTCCCTGAAGAAGAGCCACTTGAACAGCCGCGCCACCAATACCGCGAGCAGGATGCCGAGCAGGTAGAGAGAGAACACGACCAGGCCCTGTTGCCGACTGAAGAACGCGCCCGCGAACAGGATGTAAATCGGCAGCCGCGCCGAGCAGGACATAAGCGGATTGACCATGACCGTAAGTATCCGGTCTTTGCGGGACTCCAGCGTCCTCGTCGCCATTATCGCGGGTACGTTGCAGCCGAACCCGACAATCATCGGTATGAACGACTTGCCGTGCAGGCCCAGAAGGTGCATGAACCGGTCCATCACGAACGCGGCCCGGGCCATGTATCCCGATTCCTCAAGCAAGGAGATGACCAGGAACAGAATGAGGATGTTCGGGATGAATACCAGCACCGACCCAATGCCGGCAACCAGGCCGTCGGTGACGAGCGAAACC
Source organism: Caldifarciminota bacterium UBA2258 (assembly GCA_002347155.1). GTDB lineage: Bacteria > Hydrothermota > Tepidihabitantia > Tepidihabitantales > Tepidihabitantaceae > UBA2258. Next base: position 39,948 of record DDXO01000111.1, on the reverse strand, counting down.
AGCCAGCCTGGCGCCTGCAGGGCGGACAGCCCGGCTCCTGCGGCCCCGCCGAGCCAGCCGAAGAAACGGTCAATCAGACCGCTGAGCGGCGCGCCAACCGCGAACACAAGCTGGAACGTGCCCCACAAGAGCAAGAGGAAGAACGGAACTCCTATCCACCGGTTGGTGACGACGCGGTCAATCTCATCCGAAACCGCGAGCCTGCGGCCGATCCCGGGCCGCCGGCGTGTGCATTCCCTGACCAGGCCGTTCAGAAACCCATAGCGCCGCTCGACTACCGCGGTCTCAGCATCGGTACCGATGTGCTTCTCGATCCCGGTGCGGACCGCGTCGAGGACCGGCCGGAGCGGGCTTTCGGCCGCGGTCGCTTCCATCTCGGCCAGTGCGCTGGGGTCGCCTTCCAGAAGTTTCAGCGCCCACCAGCGGGCGCTGTCCGTGCGATTCGGCCAGGCAACCCGAACCGCCTCGTCCAGTCTCGCCAGCCCGGACTCTATGTCGTCGCCGTAGGTAATCCGCTGCCCGGGCCGCGGCGCGTCGCTGTGGATGTCATGGACCACGCGCCGGAGTTGGTCAATGCCGATGTTCTTCGATGCGACCGTCGGTACGACCTTCACCCCGAGCAACCTGCCGAGCTTGTCTACGTCGACTTCCAGCCCGCGCGACTCGGCCACGTCCATCATGTTCAGCGCGACAATGACCCGGGCCCCTAGTTCAAGGAGCTGTGCGACCAGGTAGAGATTGCGTTCCAGATTGGAGGCATCGACGACCGCGATGACCGCGTCCGGGTTCTCGCTCGTCAGGTACTCGCGGGCAACCCTTTCGTCAATCGTGTAGGCATCAAGCGCGTAGGTTCCGGGCAGGTCGACGAGGCGCACCTCGTGGCCCTCGTGGGTGAAGTGCCCCTCTTTTCGTTCGACCGTCACGCCCGGCCAGTTGCCGACGTACTGATGACTGCCGGTCAGGGCATTGAAGATGCTCGTCTTCCCCGAATTGGGGTTGCCGGCAAGGGCAATCCTTATCTCCCGCTTCGGGCTCATGCTTTGGCCACCTCCGCCAGCGCCACGGTGACCCGCTCGGCCATTCTGTGGCCGATGGTGCCGCGCCTGCCTTCCACCTCGACCTCCACCGGGCCCGATTCAGCTCCGCCGGTCCTTACGACGAATCCACCCTCGACCACGCCGAGCGCCGCGAGCTTGCGTGTCATACCCCAGCCCCCTGCCACCTCGAGTACTCGCAGTCTGACTCCGACCGGCGCAGAGATGAGGCTCATCATTGGCACCGGCTCGACCATGACAAGTGCCGCTTCTTCTTTGCGCAATGACAGGCAGTAGCCCATAAGGTCATAGGCGACCGGGTCGCCCATCGGCGCACAACGCCTCGCTGACACCTCGGTCCCGGCCACGAACCCCATCGCCCGCAGCCGGCGCCTGATCCCGGAGTCACCCGCAACACTCATCACAACGCCGCGCTCGCCCACGGCCAACGTGCTGAGCGGTCTCACTTCCGACTCCCATGGGTGAACTCCACCAGCCGGCTCACCGTCTCCGGGCTCAGGCTGTGCTCAATTCGACAAGCGTCCCTATCCGCGGTCGCCTCTGTCACACCCAGAACCTGCACCAGAAAAGTCCTGACCAACCGGTGCCTGCGGTCGGTTTCCTGGGCAACGCGCCGGCCGCTCGGCGTCAGCTCAATCCCGCCATACCGTTCGTGCCGCACCAGCCCCTTTGCCTCAAGACCGGCGAGCGCCAAAACGACCGACGGCCTGCTCACACCCAGGTGCCCGGCGACGTCTTTCACCCTGACCGCCCGTTTCTCCTGACCGAGCACCAGCACGGCCTCAAGGTAGTCCTCACCGCTCTGCCCCAGTGTCGGGTCGCGGCGTCCTCTGTTTGTATTGCTTAACATTGTTAGTCCTGACTAATTATGGCGCCGGGCGGCCGGAAGTCAAGCCCGGCCGGAACCGGGATTGAGACAGCAATGGCCACGGTTCGCGTCGGCAAGAGCATCGAGAACTGGGCCCTGTGCTCAACCTCCGCTGTCCCGGCAGGGGCGAAGCCCGCCTGAACCCTGGCCCTGACCTCAGCCTCTACCTCTGCCTTCGCCTCCGTCTCTCATTCGATCTCTCATCGTACCTCGCATTGTTCGTCAGAAAGTACCGGCAAAGGTATCGTCAACTGGGCATTGAACTGCGTCGCGCACTGTGTCGTCAACTGAATCCTGCACTGAATCTCAAACTGGACCACAGACTGAATCCGTCATCGTACGACGCATTGTTCACGTCATCGTTCGGGACAATGTTCCAGTCAATGTTCGCGTCATTCTTCGGTTCAAAGCTCGCGTCAAAGCTCGGGTCATTGCACGCTCAAATGCGTCCCGCGTCGCGTGTGCGCAAGCTGCGGGGTAGGCATAGGAGGGGTCATGGCGGCAATTGTGAATAGACAATTGAGAATACGGGACTTAGGACTGATTTCGGCCATCGGCAGAATGTGTACTATGGTGTACATTCAGGAATCCGAATATTCCCGCCGCGCCGCCAGCCGGCACCGTCGCCACTCGATCCTTCCATCTTTATCCCGTAGTCTGCTTCCATTGCGCTCCTCGCTTCGTCCGCCGCTCTGGTTTCTGGTCTCTGATTTCTGAATTCTGGTCTATCCGTTCCCGTGGCCATGCCTTTTACTCTCCGGCTTCGCTGCTCCGCATTCCGGCCCCTGGCATCTCGCTTCTGCCTGGGCTTCTACGGCCCTGTCGGACATGACGTCTTGACTTCCCATGGCGCGCGCCTATTCTGTTCACGCGATGGGCACAACCCCGCCGAAGCTGGTTGTGGATCTGGTGGAGCGGTTCGAGAGGGGCCGCAAGGTCTTCCTGTCGGCCGACTACAAGGAAGAACAACTCCGTGCCGAGTTCCTCAACCCCTTCTTCGAGTCGCTCGGCTGGGACGTCTCGAACAAGGCCGGTCTGACCGAAGTCTTCAAGCCGGTCATCCACGAAGAATCAATCAAGGTCGCGGGCGCGACCAAGGCCCCGGACTTCCGGGACATCGCTGACAGCCGACGGCTTACGGCTGACGGCCCCGGAACCGGATGATGAGAGACGTCAGGAAGTACGAGGTATACCAGTTGGCGGACCAGCTTGTGCTGGAAGTGTATAGCGTCACGGGCAAGTTCCCAAAGGCGGAGATGTTCGGGCTGACCGGACAGATGCGGCGGGCCGCAGCGTCCATCCCAATGAATCTCGCTGAGGGCGCAGCCAGGGCCGGGGCGAAGGAGTTCGCCCAATTCGTGAATGTCGCGGTCGGGTCATGTGAAGAAGTACGGTATCAGCTTCATCTTGCCGAGGCTCTGGGCTACCTGACAAGGGTTGAGCAGCAGACTCTGGACGGCAAGTACGAGAGCGTGAAGAAGATGTTGGCAAAGCTGTACGGAGCCGTTAGCCGTGAGCCGTAAGCCGATGGCCGACGTGGCCCGCGAACTCAACTTCGCGGTCCAGCGCACCATTGACCGGCTCATCTTCCTCCGCATCTGCGAAGACCGGGGCATCGAGCACTACGCCTTCCTCCAGTCGCTGATGAACGGCGCTCGTTCCTACGGTGGCGAAGCCACACGGGTCTACCCGCGCCTCGTCAAACACTTCCGCGACGCCGCTGACGGCTCACAGCTTACGGCGTACAGCCTACGGCTTTCGACCTCGGATTCCGGGCCGTCAGCCGTTAGCCGTAAGCCGATAGCGGACCTTCTCGGCCAGGTCTACGAGCAATTCCTCGGCAAAGTCATACGACTCACAGCCGGGCATCAGGCAAATGTCGAAGAAAGGTCCAAGGACCCTGTTCCCACCCATGCGCTTGACGAACCGTCCGTCCCGCGTAAACTGTCCGCGATGCCATGCGAACCCCGTCCGGCCTTGACGGAATTGTTTATTATGTCGCCGGAATCATCGAACATGAAACCGAGAGGAGGATGAGATGCCAAGGAATGCGAGCAGACGCAAAGGTAGTTGGCTGCATATCCGCGATTTGGTCAAGGTGCCTGACCATCTAGCCAAGTTCGAAGCACTGCTAGGGCAGCACGGACTTCCCGTGACCGACATCGTGTGTTGGCATCCGAACAGGCACGACAGCCACGAATACACAGTGTCGCGATTCCTGAGGTCGTGCTGGACGGTCATGGCAGACCAACTCGAAGACTTGAACCAGTGGTGGGTCCGCCATGGAGGAAAGACGCCCACGTGGGACCTTCTGTGTCTCGGCAAGGTAGATGGGAAGCCCGGCATTGTCTTGGTTGAGGCGAAGTCCCACCTCGGCGAGATGAATAGCCCGAAGGGTAAGAGCAAGTCTAATCCCAGGAAGTCGGCCGAGAACTGGACCCAGATCCAAGGGCGAATGAAGGACGCGCTGACGGCGCTCGGCACCACTGACGCGGATGCGCTAAGCTTGGGCGGCAAGCACTACCAGTTCGTCAACCGCCTGACCTGGGCACACAAGCTGGCGAGCGACGGACTGCCCGTTGTGCTGGTCTATCTCGGGTTCACCGACGACCCCTGCTGGCCGAAAGAAGACCAAATCGCATCAGGAAGCTGGCGCAAGGCGGTCGCATCGCATGCTCAGGGCGTCCTGCCCAATGGATTCGACGACCGGGCACACGAGTTTGGCAAAGGTGAGCTGTGGTTCAGGACTGTCGAGATGCCCGTGCCGGACGCGAGCCTTTGCAGGTCTAGGAAAAGCAGGTGATAGCGGATGACTGAATTCGCCGCAATCGCCCAACGGATGTCCGCGATGCTGAAGCTGCACAAGGACTTGCCTAGGATCGAGAGATGGCCCTAAGGCAAATGACGTTGGGATTTGCAGTCCTGTGGTCACACAAATGTTGCTGAGAACTATCGTTCGTTGCCTGCCGATCGTGTTAGCCGCTCTAACTCTGACGTGTGGAGACCGAAAACTGAAGAACGAGAGACGTTGGTTCGATGCCGGTTTCGACACCGCCAATGTCTACTTGGAGAATGCGGACCCGAAGTTCTCCTTCCTCATCGTGCTAAAGCTGGACGCAGCGATTCGCCGTGACTGCTCCGACAAGGAAGAGGCGGACGCCTGGCGGTATGCCGCCACGAAGGGTGCTGTCGCCGTCGACGGTGCTTTCTTTGATTTCATACAGCCGGACGACTGGTTCTTCGACGGTATCGCAGGAAGAGCCTGGAAGGCCGTCCACCAGAAGCAGACGCAGTTGGGGGCGTGGAGCAGCGCCAAGTCGCGTATCAGGGATTCCCTGAGGGAGGCCGTTGTGGATTCTTGCGTACAGGCGTGCCTCCTCGCGCACGAGCGATTCATGAAACGCTGGTGCGATGGTGAGAAGGAACACGTCCGCAAGGCCGCGTGGGAGCAGTACCTAATCGACCGCAAGTTCAGAGACTGACGAGGCAGACTCCGAGTGGCACCCCGTATTTCTGAGCGATGTCAAGGCCTGGCATGACAAGACGGTCGAACTGGTGGAGCGGATGCTCGACCGTTCGGCAGGCTCAGGGCAGGCTCTACACAAGCAGTTCCCAAGGCCAAGACGCCGCACAAGCAGGAATCCCTCAAACGCACCATCGCCGCCAGCGACCAGCAAATAGACAAGCTGGTGTATGAGCTGTACGGACTGACGGAAGCAGAAATCGGCGTCGTCGAAGGAGCAGGCAAATGACAAGCTCATCGGGAGGGTCCTTACATCATGCTGATGTAGGCGGAGGGACGACGTCAGGAGATGATGCCGTACCGGTCATAGGATACTCTGAGCGAGGCGTCCTGAACTCGCTTCTCTACGAGATCAGCAACTCGCGCGAGAGCACTAGGTTGTTTCGCGCTCTTCTGAGCCGAGTCACATTCCCTGCGCGCAGCGAGCAGTCGAGATTCCAGTCCGCCTTCGTGAAGAACGTCCTTGTGGAGCAATCCCTATCTGACTTTGGCGATGCTGACTGCGTGCTCCTCCTGGAAAACGCTGGCAGGAAGCAGACCGTGTTCGTAGAGGCCAAAGTGTCAACGCTCAGACCGCCCGCCCACTATGTCGACAGTGAGTTCCGTCGCTTCACAAGCAAGATGAAGACCAAACTAGGCTCTTCGATTCTGTTCACGCAACTCTACTACAAGATGCGGCTCGCCGATGCTCTGAAGGTCCCCAATGGGATGCAAGCGATCCAAGCCGGAGTCGAGTTTCCGAGATGCCTTGGAAAACGAGGTACCCGTAGGCGCAAGATAGGTAAGAACCATGTGGTGCTTAGGGCAGCTCAGCTCATAAAGAACCACTTGGATGACGCGTTCTTCGTGGCTATTGTGCCGTTTGGCAAGAGAGATGACGATAAGACAATCAGCGATTTCTTCGCCAATGAGTTCGTCAAGTATCCCTGCCCGCTTGAAGGGTGGGCCGATGGTCTGCGCAATTGGGGCTATCTAGCATGGAACCAGGTGAAGTCGTTCTGCGAGGAGGAGAAGCTCGATATGACCTGCAATGTGCTAAGGTTCAATGACGGACAGATTTCCTCAGATCTGAATACCGGGGATGCAGAAGAGTAATGCCGACTAGCGCCCACGAAGAAACACAGGAGGAGTGCGGTGTCAAGGCATGCAGATGAGTTCATATTGAAGGTACCTTTTCAGGAGGCAGTCGAGCTGTGCAGCGAGGCAGTCTCGGGTCTGGGCTGGGAGATCCTGGAACAGACCGGGCCCAGAATCGTCTGCCAGGAGAAGATGCCGGAAGTGACGTCCTTCACCTGGTCCGCCAAGGTTGAGATCGAGCTCTCCGCCCATGGTCAGGATGCAACATGGATCCACCTGGAGGGCTCGATCTTCGGCTTCGGTCCACTACAATCACGTCACGTAAAGGGGCAAGTTGGACGCCTCCGCAACGAGATTGAGGTGACAGCTAAGAAAAGAGCCGCGCCAACGGGAGGCGGAGCGTCAGGCCTCTCGGCCGAGTTGGAGAAGCTCAGTGACTTACGTCAGCGAGGTGTGCTTACGGAAGAGGAGTACCGCAAGGCGAAGGCGAAGCTGCTCGGTTAACAGGACAGTCGTTCGGCCGAGGAATTCGTGGTACACAGCAGATGATTATCGACACGGCGAGGGTCGTTCGTCGTTGCTTCGTCCATCGTCCATCGTTGGAATCGGAGCTGTAAGCCGTGAGCCTTAAGCCGAGGGCGGACCGGCAGTCACCCGATTCGATGCCGGCGGCAAGGGATGACGGCTCACAGCCGACAGCTAACGGCCTACGGCCCCAACCGGACAGCGCAGGACGATTGCAGATTGGCGGCGTCGGGAAGCGAAGCTGGTAGGTGGCGGGGTGAGAGTCGGTGGCGCTGAACGAGTCACGCTCGCAGAGGCGCGAGCGATCATTGATGAGTACGTTCGCGCGCTCGCGAAGGGCGACTTTGGAGATGCGGTGAAAGCGGCGGGCGCTTGTCGCAACGAGCTGATGCGCCGTCACCATGGTCGCCAGGTCGCGTCCTTGGCGACGCTCACCGCCCACATAAGGCAGGGGGCCGGAATGAAGCAGCTTGCCTATGCCAAGGCCCGGTGGAGCAGCGATGATGAAGAGGTGCTGCGCCGCTACGCGCGGGGCTTTGTCGCGGGGCGCTACCCGAGCGCCAGGCAGGCGGCGGCTCTCTGTCAGCGCGAGATCGAGCAGCGTGAGTCGACGGACCCACGTCGCGGCGTGCTCCGGCGCACTCGCTATGGCTACTACGCCAAGTTGCTCGAACTCGCCCGAGACATGAATCTGCCGTACATCCACCGGGCGTGGACGCCCGCCGAGCGCCGAGTCCTCAACCGGTATGCCCGCCGGCTGTTCGCGGGAACGTACCGATACACGCGTGATGCTGCTGCCGAGTGTGCCGTCGAGCTGGCGAAGGTAGGCCGGCACGTGCGCACTCCGAACTCGCGGCCGCGGCCCCCGCGCAGCACCCGAGCCGTCTACCATGAACTGACTGTTATCGCCGCCAAGTCCCGCTTGCCGCGTTACAAGGCGCATTGGACCCGGCCGGAGCTCGATATCCTCGAGCGCTACGCGCGGGCTACCGCACAAGGGAAGTACGGACACTGGAACGAAGCAGCGGCGGCGGCCATGAAGGAGCTGCGCGAGCTGTATGTCGGCAAGGGGACAGGGATTCGCCCTGCGCGGTTGGCCGGTCACAGGGCGTCGGATGCGGAGCAGCAGATACGGGTACTTGCGCGCGGCCTGAACTTGGGCGGCCCGCGTATGCGATACTGGACTCGACCGGAGGAACGCATCTTGAGGAAGTGGGTGAAGGTCTATCACGAAGGCCACCGACCCGGCAAGAGGGGTCCGATACGGGCCTTCTCTGAAGGGCTGCGCGACGAACTCAGGAGCGCGGGCTTCGCGCGTGTGCTGTCGGCCTGCAGTTATCGTCTGATTGAGGAACGACGCAAGGTCTATCGTGTTGCATATCCTCCACCTCGGAGATGGATGCCGACGGAGGACAAAGTCGCAGACTCGTGGGCACGCTGGTACGACCGCCATCGCCGGACTCACCGGCTTGAGCCGTACAAGGCCGCAACCGAAGGCCTCCAGGAGGACCTGGCGAAGATAGGCAGCGATAGGAGCCTCTGTGCGTGCGGACTTCGGCTGCTGAAGCGACACAGGCTCCTCCACGGGCTCGCATGACAGGGAGACTCAGGCGAGGCCACCGACTCGATGATGGCGGCAAGGGCTGACGGCTCACAGCCAACAGCTAACGGCCTACGGCCCCAACCGGACCGCGCAGGCCGATTGCAGATTGGCAGTTGGCGAACCGGGTGAAGAAGAAAGGAGCTGAGGTGCTGAAGGAAAAGCGGAAGCCAGTTGTGGTGCGGGCCGACAAGTTCATGCTGGAAGATGAGCGAGGCAAGCCCCGCGCGATTCTGGCAATGTACAAGGGAGGGCCAACGTTGGCACTGCTGGACGAGAAGGGCAGGTTCCGCGCCATGCTGCGGGTGCGCAAGGACGGGCCGGTCGAGCTTACCCTCAATGACCTGAAAGGGAAGCCGGTCTGGAGCGTCCCCGAGTGATATCGCGACCAGCCGCGGCTGGCGGCACGACGCTCTGACCAGTGCGCAGAAGGAAGCGCCACTTCTGGCGGCCCGAGGAGAATCGAGTCGCAGACAAGTATGCGCGTCTCTTGGGCGAAGGCCGTTATCGTTCTGCCTCGGAAGCCGCTGCTCCGTGCCTGGCCGAGTTAAGACGCTTGGCGTGCAGCAAGCGGCGCGGCGCGCACTTGCCCAAGTCCGTTGGCTCCCATTTGTATTCGCTGGCGCGGAAAGCCGGCCTGCGCTGGGGCGTTTGTCACTGGAACCGAAGGGAAGCAGCCGTCGCCTTGGAGTTTGCCGGCAAGGTGGTCGCGGGTAGCTACTCGACCGTACATGAAGCTGCGCGCGACTGCCTGGAGGAGCTGGAGCGGCTTAACGCCCGAGGCCTGAGGAGCGTCGGAACGCACGCCGCGGGAGACAAAGTGTACTCGCTGGAAAGCGTGTACACGAGACTGCGCAAACTTACCTTGGGACAGAGACCGCCGGTCCCGCCCGATTGGACAGCGAGTGAGACTCGGGTCGTGAACCGCTACCTGCGAGACGTGTATCGCGGCGTCTATCCTGACGCTCGATCGGCTGCGCAGGCGTGTACACGTGAGCTGGCCCAGATGGCGTCCAGCGGTTCGGCACCGGGAGCCGGCGCAGCGGGAGGACGCACGTCTGTTGCTGTCTACGCGATGATGAGCGCGAGCACCATGCGCCTGAACCTGCCCAGGCGCAAGGGCAAGCTGGCCGCGTGGGAGTCGAGGCTTGCCGAGCGGTACGCCCGCGCCGTTAAGGACGGTGAATACAGCGATTGCCTCGAAGCGGCACGCGCGTGCGCAAAGGAACTCCGGCGTCGCAACGCAAAGGTCGGTGGGGCCAGCCCGCTCGCCGTGAAGAGACTTGCGGGGCGGCCTCTTCACGGAATCCACGCGCGCATTCTAGCCGCGGCACACCGGTTCGGTCTGCACTCCAACCCTCATTGGACCGCCGCCGAGAAGAAGGTGCTCGAAGGCTGGGTGCGCTGGTATGATAGCCATCCAGGCACGCGTCGCCGTACGCGCGCCTTGTCTCAGGCGGCGGCCGGATTGCAGGAGGAATTGGAGCGCATGGACAGCCAGAGGAGCATCCCGGCCTGCATTGACCAGTTGCTGTGTGGTCGCCAACGTCTGTATGGCGTGGCATGACAGGATGGTCGGCCTGGTCGAGATGATGGTGACAGCCGACGGCTTACGGCTGGCAGCTCACGTCCCTGAGACGGGATGCTTGCGAAGCTGTTGGCTTCGGAAGCCCCTGTCGAACAGCGCGGAGCGTTAGCCGTGAGCTATAACCGGCAGTCACCCGATTCGATGCCGGCGGCAAGTCGCGGCACCGCTGTCTGAGTTGGTAATGAGATTCGAGCATGTGTGGGACCCCACCTGCGGACGGTCCGCAGTACGAAAAGGCGGGCTCTGGGGCTATATCGATACGAGCGGCCGGGTGGTGATTGATCTGCGGTACGACTGGGTGACGTTTTTCCACCGGGATGCGGCGATGGTCTGCCTGGCCGGAAGGGTGCTGTTCATCGACATCGAGGGTCGTGAGATACCGGAGCACACGGTGGCAGAGCGGGGGCTGCGCCAACAGCCGTGGCGGGGCGTCCCTCGACCTCGCCCAGGGGTCTCAGAGCGAGATTATGTGCGGATCAGTCCCCTGTCCGTTCTCCGCAACCCCCGAGGCCGCAAGCCGTGACCCGCGCGAGCAGGCCAGCAGTGCTCTATGAGGAATTCAGGGGATAGTAAGTGATGGAGAATGAGGGACGGGAGAATGAGGGACAGTTACCATATTTCTTAGCGATGTCAAGGCGCAACGCGGCTCCGCCGCGAGGTCCCAGTTGCCAGGTTCCAGTTCCCAGTTGAGGACGTCGGGAGTCGATTAACGTTGTACGAAGCAGACGCACTGTCAGCCAGGGGCCGATGAGGCCAGCCAACGTGACCGGTCGAGACGACGATAACAGCCGACGGCTTGCGGCTGACGGCAGACTGACAGAGGTTCACTCGCCGGGTTGCGGCTGGAATAGGAAGTGCAATAATGACGACGCATGAGCGCTCGGGCAAAAGTCGCTGTCCTTCGCACTAAACCTGAATCGGTCCTCGCGGACTATCGCCGGCTGCTCGCGCTGGCCGCCGCGTCCAGGTCGACCGTTTAGCGTCGCAGATTGCGACCTTGAACCCGTTTCGTTTGAGGTCACAGATTGTGACCTCAAAGCCTGTGCCTCTTCCCGGGTCAGTTGAAACATGAAATCTTCAGGGAACCGCTCGGCGTTGCGCTTGACCGCCTGGTTGAACGCTTTGGTGGAAACACCGTACAAGGCGGCCAAGTCGTGACTCAGCATTACTTTGCGCCCGCGAATCTCCAGTATCGCATTGTCTATCCATTCAGCCGGAATCAGGTATCCGCCCTTGTCGGCCATCGTCAGCCAATTCGTATGCTTGCGGTCACTAGCCTCTTCCGAACGGCGGCGCTTCTTCCAGACACGACGTCAGGATAGTAGCCGCTGCCCCCGAAGGCAAGCGAGAGGCTGTATCAGATGGCAGAAGGCAAGGCGGAAGGATGAGGGATGAAGGCGGAGGGATGAAGATAGGCAGAGGAGGCAAGTCAACGGGCAAAGGTCAAGATGCAAAACGCAAAACGGCGGAGGCGGGAGGGGAGCTAAACTCAGGATTCTTCGAACAGGCTGAGATAGGGCTGGTAGGCGAAACGACGGTTGCGCTTGTAGCCCGTGGTCTCTTTGAGCAGGCCCAGTTTCTCCATGTCGGCAACCAGTTTGTTTGCGTTGATGTACGACTTGCCGGTGACGCCGGCCACGAGCCGGATGTCAACGATTGGGTTGAGGTACAGCCTTTCGAGCAGCGCGAGTCCGACGGCGGTTCGCTGCCCGAGATTGGCCTGGAGCAAACTACGGTGCTGTTCGCGCAGGTGCACTATCTTCCGGGCCGTGCTCGCCGCTTCGTCCGCCGCGCCGGCGACCCCGCGGACGAAGAACTTGAGCCAGCCTTCCCACGTTCCCGGGTTCCTTGTGGCCTGCAGCCGGTCGTAGTACTCGGTGCGGTTCCGTTTGAAGTAGTGTGACAGGTAGAGCAAAGGGCGTTTGAGTATCCCTTCTCTGCAGAGCATCAGGATAACGAGCAGCCGTCCGACCCGGCCGTTGCCGTCGATGAACGGGTGGATGGACTCCATCTGGGCGTGGACCAGCCCGAGCGAGATGAGCGGCGGCATCGGTCCCGGGTGAAGGATGTAGTCCTCGAGGCGCTGCATGGCCGGGCCTACTTCCTCGGGCGGCGGCGGGACGTAGGTGGCCTGGGTCACGAGACAGCCAGCCGGGCCAAGCCAGTTCTGGTCTTTTCGGAACTCGCCGGGCGTCTTGTCGCCGCCCCTGACCCCGGCGAGCAGTTTCGCGTGCAGCTCTTTGACAAGGCCTAGCGAAAGGGGCTCTGTCTTCAGTTTGTCCAGGCCATGGTTCATCGCGGCCACGTAGTTGACCACTTCGCCCACGTCCATGGCCCCTTTGAGTGTCGGCTTCTTGACTTCGTACTCCAGCAGATCGGCCAGCGAGGCCTGGGTTCCTTCGATCTGGCTGGAGAGCACGGCTTCCTTGCGGACGTACATCGCCACGAAGAGGTCGGGGTTGGGGAGTATTTCGGTTGCGCCGTCAAGCCGGCCGGTGGCCCGGTCCGCTTCAGATAGCAGCGTCCACATTTCGTGGTCCACCTCGAAAGGTGGGTCGGGTGGCAACGAGTTGGGCACGAAACCCATGCCTCCCCTCGGGAGAGCGACATATCGGCCGGTCTTGCTCTGCTGCTCAGGTTGCATGTTATCAGGGGGCGTCAGCATGGCGGGACACGCAGGTCTTTATTATCACAATATGCTACTAGACGATAATATACGACGAATGCGGACCAGTCAATGACTGCATTGCTCCCTGAAACCGACATGGGAGCCACGAAGGCCACGAAACTGATGCGTGCGAAGGGACAATGCTCCGTTTCATACTATTTCGTGTCTTCGTGGCTTTCAATATCGGGTTTGGGGTTACTCGCTATCATACTATCGTCTGGCCATAGCAATGGACCGGTCGGCCAAGGTATATTATCGATGATTCACCGTTGCCGACAATATGGCACCGATAGTCGAGAGGTTACTGGAAATCCAAGATAGGCGCGGTGCCGGTGGGCACCAGCAAGACCAGCTAGCCGACTACGGACGCCGCCCACCGTCCCCGGCAGGCGGCTGTTCTGTTCGGTGTCCGGCACGGGACCGGGCAGCGCGCTCTTCTAGTGGACATTACGGCAAGTAAACTATTAGCCGCCTCCGCTGATGTCAACGATTTCAGCAGAGCACCGCCGACGGTGGCCGCGCCCGCCCCGGTTGATGACCTGGGATCCGGCTAGCGGGCCAAGACAACCTTGGTGACGGCTTGAGCTTGTGCCTCACACACGAAGTAGACGCCGGGGGAGAGGCGGCTTACGTCGTTCGCGCCGGGCTTCAGTTCAAGCGCCTTCCGCCCGGCCGCGTCGAGCAACCGGCTTGTGCCTGTGCTTGGGCTTGCGCTCTTCGGCACGAAGATCTCGACCGCAAAGCGGTATCGCAGGTATCGAAACTATTCCTTCTTCCTCGGCGTCTTGAGCCGAAGAATGTCCCTCTCCGCGCGCGGAACCAAGCATCAGTTACCTGACTTCGGGGGCGCGGGGAGGGCGGTGGCGGCCAGGCCTTCGTGGAAGTCATCGGCCCGAAGGTACCTGGGAGGAATGGCGAAGCGGCCGGTCGTATCAAGGAAACCGTACTGGCCATTCAGTCTGACGCGGGCGCGGCCGGCGGAGAACGGATGGGCTTCCTCCAGCCAGAGCGGCTCGATTGCCCAGGTGCCGTCGAGCCGGACGTAGCCGGTGCGGCCGGCATCATCGCGCACGACGGCGTAGTCTTCGTGAAACGGACCGGCCGCGGCAAACTGCGGTTCGATGACAACCTTGCCCGCCGTGTCAATGTAGCCGAAGCGTCCGCCGATGCTGACCGGCGCGCGGCCTTCCCGGAAAACGCCCAAGGACTGGAAGCTCGCGCCGGGGATGACGAGCCGGTTCGCGGCGTCCACGTAGCCGCGCTCCCCGCCATCGTAGCGCGGGATGAGCAGGTCGTCGAAGACCATCTGCCGGCGTCTGCGAGACTGCTCAAGCGACGGCACGCCGAACAAGGCGTTCGACCACTCCATGATGAACGGTTTGTCCACGACCGTATTGCCATTGCGGTCGATGACGGCCGGTACGATCTGGTTCCCGTTCTTGACGGCTTCCACGTAGGCCAGGCCGTTCGCGAATGACCCGGCGTCTTTGAAGCGCGGCGCCACGGCAGTTGTGCCGGTGGTGTCGATGTAACCCCAGTCGTACGCGCTGAGGCCATCGGAGAACTTGACTGCTGCGAGGCCGTCGCGGAAGGGCGCGGCGTTGGCGTACCTGAAGTCGATTCGCATCCTGCCGGCCCGGTCGAGGTAGCCATACCGGCTCGGGCTGCCCCCGCTCCTGGCGACCAGGGCAAGACCATCGGTGAACGGCAGCGGCATACTGATCGTGTCGGGCAAGGCGATAGCCAGTCGTCCGGTCTTGTCGATGTAGCCGCTCGTGCGTTGCTTTCGCTTGTATGCGCTCTCGACGAATGCCAACCCTTCTGAAAACGGCTGCGCGGTGACCCAGACATGCTCAAGCACAGTCCGTCCCTCCGGGTCGATGTACCCGTAGCGCACTCTGGCGTTCTGCCGCGCGGATTCGTCGGTGTTGCCGGGATAGCTGCTGCTCAGTTCAATCATGGGCCGGCCCTCGCGGTCGATTACGTAGGACTTCATGGTCGTCCCGGTGTTCATGGTCACGACCGCGCGACCCTCGCGAAACGCACTGGCCGTTTGAAACCGCCCCGGCAGGAACGTACCGGTAGAATCGATCAACCGGACATCGGTCGCATCCGTGGTGAAGCCGAGGGCCGGCACCGTTACCCGGGTGCGCCCTTCTTTGAACGGTTCTGCACCCAGAATGACCGTCTTGATTACCTCTTTGCCTTCGCGATTGATGAACCCGAAGAATTCCCTGCGACCGCTGTATCCGCCGAACCTGCGGTCGTACGAACGGTCCATGACCTGCGCCACGCGCGCGAGACCATCGGAGAAAGACGCGGCCCGGTCAAACGTCGGCGGGATTGCCATCCGGCCTTCGCGGTCAATGTAGCCCCAGAATGCGCCCTTTCTGACCGGTGCCAGCCCGCCGGCAAACGACCCGGCGTCGTCGTATTCGAGCTGGATGACCGGCCGGCCGTCGCTGTCAATGAACCCGCAATGCCGGCCGTCGCACACCATGGCCAGCCCTTCGTGGTAATCCTCGGCCCGGAAGTACTTCGGCTCGACCACCACCTTGCCGGTTTCGTCAATGAACCCGGCAAACCCTTCGACCACGATCCGCGCCCGGCCGTCGGCAAACGCGTACGCCATGTCAAACCGCGGCGGCACAACTTCCCGCCCCTGCCGGTCGATGAATCCCCACCGGCCGCCGACCCGGACCGGGGCCAGTTCGCCCGCAAACGCCAGTGCCGCGTCAAACCGCGGCGCGATGACCACGCGTCCTTGCCGGTCGATATACCCATAACGGTCCCACGGCGTCTCCTGGACCGCGGCGAGTCCGCCACTGAACCTGCCGGCTGCGAAATAGCGCGGCGGAATGACGATGCGTCCATCCATATCCATGTAGCCCCGGCGCAGTTCCTGCCGCTCCGAGATGACACAGAGTCCTTCGGAGTAGAGGCCTTCCACCTGATAAGTCGGCAACCGCACCTTGGCCCGCGGCATGACATAGTCTCGCCAGCAGCCGAGCAGCGGCAAGAGCAACACGAGCAGCAGACGCGCCCGGTTGGCGCGGCCGAGAAGACGGACGGCGAACCGGCCGAGCTTGCCGGAGTTGGCGAGCTGTTCTTTGAGCCTGGCAATCTCCGCCTGCTTGTCGGCTTCCGTCGGGACGCGGTCGTGGAACGGAATCCTCGTGCGCTCCGCCAACCACCGGCCCAGGCAACGCGGCCCGGTCGGATCGTGAATCGCCCGGTCGATCTTGAGTCGCGCGGGAATCTTGCCCGCCCGGTCGCCGGCAAACGTCGGCGGAGACAGCTCGATCGCGTCGAGTTGATACCACCGGTCGCCGTCACTGTCGGACGATTCGGTCAGTTCCAGCGCCCTCGTTTCGGCCAGTTCCGTGACCGCTGCGCCGAACCGGCGTTCTTGAACCAGTCTGCCTCTTTCGAGCCGCCATTCCTTCCGGCCCCGATGCAGCCAGATGGCCGCCCGACCCAATCCAATCGCCGCCGCGCCGGCCATCGCCGTTACCACCCACAGGTTCGGTTGGCGCAGGCTCTCCCACGACAATAACACTGTCACGGTCCAGACCGCGATGGCGATCGCCGACACGATGAGGGCTTGTTGGCGGCGGGTTTGCAGGTTGGGGACGAGCACCACTTCACCCAGCGTCTCCGTGACCACCTGCCAGGCCTCAGGCAACGCTGCCGGCCAGGCGGCCGCAGACTCATCCGCTAACCCCAGCGCCGCGCGCAACCGGCCCGCCGCTTCGTCGCGCTCGGCCGGCGTGCCCAGATCCGTCAACTCGACCACACCCGGGCCGAGCTGGGCCATCAACGCCAGGGGCCGCGAACCGGTCTGCTGGACGAACACACGCCGGAGTTCATCGCGCGGCAACCGCCGGGTGAACCGGAACGGCCCGAGCCGGCGAACCCGCGTGAGCGATCCTCCATCGAGCACCAGCCGGTCTTCCGCCCAGACGGAGTGCAGAAGTTCCCGGATGGCCATGATCCCGCCGGTGGTCCACAGGCTGAGCCACACCGCGAGGAAGCAACCGACCGCCAGCGCCGGTCCGAGTCGGGTGGGTTCGCCGCCGATCATCGGCGCACCCGTGACCAGCGAGTAGATCCCCGCGCCGATCAAGAACAGCGCCGCCGTCTCACCCACCGCCCACCCGCACAACCACAGACAGAGAAACACCATCGACACAAACCGGCCAACACCCCGCGGTCGAAACCGCAGTTCCAGCCCCTCGCGTGACTGGTCAGCAAGCATGGCCATCTGCTATTTGACGATAGCTACTGCGCGCGTAGTTTGCTCGTGATAGTTGAGTTTCGGCTGCTCCCGCACGAAGTACAAGCCGGGCGCGAGGCGCGAGACGTCGTTCGTGCCGAGGCCGAGCGACATGACCGCGCGGCCGGTCATGTCGAACAGCGAAGAGTGAATGGTGAAGGCGGAAGGCGAAGGACGCCGCGGGTGATGGTGGGGCCGCGGTTCGGCGTTCGGCGTTTCTCGATGGAGCGGCGGCAGTAGGCTTCCGCTCGAACCTCAGAGTAGTCGGCGAGATGCCTGCGAGCGACCACTTTCTTGATCGACCGCGCCGGTGCCCGGGTGCAGGTACTCATAGGACATTCTACCGCGACAATCGTGGAAGACAAACGCGCGAGACTGGACATCCGAAGTGCGTCCTGCGAGCAGACGGGCCGGGCTGCCGAGGTCCAGGAACTCTCCGCCAGCGCCAAATCAATCCGCGACAAGAACGCAGAGGCAGCTCATGCGCAAGCCAGGACACGCCGTTGACACCGAAGCGCAGGCGGCCGGCGAAAAGGCAGTAAGCAGCAGGCAGTAGACAGGGTTCAGCCCAGGCAGTTCAGAAGTCAGAAGGCAGAGACCGGAATTCAGAGTGCCCGCGCGGTCTGAAGCCGCGAGTTGGTGGTCACTGGCGCAAGCTTGCAGTCGTGAGGTGCTGCGCTGTGGTCACTGTGCCATGGAGGGTACGATGACCGGTTTGTTGAAGAAGGAAAGTCTGTCTGGACATGGTCAGGTTGAGGTAGAGACGGAGGCAAAGGTAGAGGTAGAGGATGAGACAGAGGCTGAGGTTGAGTGCAGGATGCAGTTGACGACGCATCGACCGACGCAGGTGACTACACAAGTGAGGACAGGTCTGCCAGTACTTCCGGACGAACTGCGACGCGTACCTGGCGGCGTTCACTGTGCCGCACGACGACGCGGAAATCGGCTGGAACACGAACTGGTACGACGAGGCGAACGACCAGAGGCACGATTTGAGGTGCAGCGAGAGGATCAACCGAACCTCGAACCGGACCCTGACACTCCCGTGCCAGCGCGCAGAAGACCAGAGCGGACAACCGTGCCGCGGTCCAAGCCCGAGCCCGCAGTTCCGGACCCCGGGTTGATGATCGTAGACTGCCGTCTCTGCTGTTTGACTCTCCGGCCGGACGCCCCATAATGAGCAATGGCCATGGTCGAGTTGAGTTTCCCTGTGCGCGGGACTTCGCTGCCTGTTGACAATGGGTTCATTGTCTATCAGGCGGTGGCGCGCTCCGTGCCGTGGATCGGTGAACAGGCGCAGGTCGGACTGGCGATAGTCCCGATTCAGGGCAATCCGCATCGGGGCTTTCTCGACCTGACTTCCGGTTCGCGCCTCGCGTTCCGCCTCGAGGCCGGGGACGTGTCGATACTCTCACCGCTGGCCGGTCAGTGTCTTGTCTTCGGCAACGTGACCCTGATACTGGGCCAGCCGACGCAATCCGACCTGAGGCCGTCGGCAGGCCTTGTCAGCGCTTTCGTCGTGGCCGAGGGGTGCCGCCACAGCGACGAGGTGCAGGAGTGGCTGGCGCAGCAGTTCCGTGCGCTCTACATCGGGGCCGTCCCGGCGCTGCGACCGAAGCGGTTCAAGGAGCAATCCGCCACGGCCCGTTCCGGCACTTCTTGTCCTTACGTGCGGCGTTTTCAGCAGGTCGGCGAGACTTCGGTTATCGGGTGGGAAGTGCAGGTGCGCGGGCTGACGCCGCAGGAGTCGCTGCGGCTGCAGGAGATCGGGATCGGGCCCGGCCGCCGCTACGGCTGTGGCGTCTTCGTGCCGGACCCGGGAGCGCACGTCCGTTCCGCTCCGCGGCGCCGCGACACCGGCGTCTGGTTTCCCGACGCCTGAAGGCCTAATCAGGCCAGACTCCATACCACGATTGCAGGTTGACGTGCCCGCAGCGGCGGGCGGACTACGCCGCGGCCGATTTGCCGAGCCGGGTGCGGACGCGCGCGAGGACGGCGAGGGCAATGCGACAGGAGCGAAAACCGGGAAGGGGCGCGGGCCGCTGCCCCGCTGCGGCCACGACACTTACCAGACGATTTTGACGCCGTACTCCCGGAAGACCGGGTCGGACGAGACCAGCGGCAGGCGCTCACTGAGCGCCTGCGCCGCGAGCAGCCGGTCGAACGGGTCGCGGTGAAGGAACGGGAGCTTCTCCACGGCCGCGGCATGAGGCCAGTCGATTGAGAGCATACTGAACCCCTCAGCCCGCTTCTCGGCGACGTATTCGTCCACCGGGGCTGGCAGCACGAGCCGACCGAGGCTTACCTTTATCGCCATCTCCCAGACGCTCACCGCGCTGAGAAACGGCTCTTCGGACTCGATGGCGCGCCGAGCCCGGCGGCTGAGACGTTTGTCACCGGTCACGAACCAGAGGAAGGCGTGCGTGTCCAGCAGGAGCCTCATTTTGTGTACGGCGCCATCTCCGGCAGCGGCTCGTCGAATCCAGCCTTGACCGTCACGCGCCCTTCATCACCGCCGAACCGGGGCCGGCACTGCGGTTGCGTCAGCGGACGCAGTTCCGCGACCGCACGTCCCCGCTTCGAGATGCGGTACACCTGTCCCCGGCGGACCCGCTCCAGCAACTCGGACAGGTGCGTCTTGGCCTCGAAGGCACCGATCGTCCTAGTCTTCATGTAAACTAGTCTATTCAACTGGTTGGTTCGGTCAAGTCTGGCGGAGGTTCCGCCGACGTAGGTTACCCGGAATCAGCCACGAGCGTCGTGGCGACGGTTACGCCCCGGCTGATTTGCCGAGCTGGATGAGGACCAGCGCCAGCACGGCGAGGGCAATGCCGAGCCAGCTTCGGACGCCAACTTTTTCTTTCCAGAGTGCGACTCCGGCCACCGCGGTGAGGCCGACCTCGCCGGCGGCAATCACGGGATAGACCACCAGTCCCGGCAGGACCGACAGCGCAAGTACTAGGAAGAGGTAGTTGCCGAAGTTCGTGGTGCCGAGCAACGCCCCCCATCTGAGAGTGGCAGGTGAAGTCCCCGGGCCTGGGACACGATCAGGTGCGTAAGCAGGAGACAGCCCCTCGGAGCCGCTGCGTCGAACTCGCTGCGGCACAGTCCCCGTTTTAGCGGTCATGTCCCTGCCACGGGGCCGACGCAGGTAGTAGAGCAGCGTGGTAACGAAGAAGGCGGCCACGAAGATGATGGTCTGGAACGGCATGGTCTCGCTCAAGGGCATCTCTTTTCTGAACACGAGCGCCGGAACCATCACCAGGCCGTCGGTGAGGAAGAGGAGGAGAAGCCATAGGAATGACGAATTGCCGAATGTCGAATGACGAATGCCGGGCCGTGAGTTATCGAACTCTTCGGGTCTTTGTGTATTGGTGGTTGAGTCCGCCGGGCTTGGGACACGATCCGGATTGTGGGGCAATCCGGTTATGTCCCCACCCTTGCGGCGGGACGCTTCAGACAGCACGAGCGCAAGGGCGAGGAGTGCCACGGCGCTGCCGATGAATTCGAGCGCGGAGGGACGTTCCCGCCAGATGATTGCCGCGGCGAGGAGCGGGACGACGACCGCCGTACGCATCGCCACGACCGAGAGGGCGAGCCCGGCCGCCTGGATGGCTTGAGTCCAGATGAGAAGGCCGGCGACAAAGAGCACGCCGGTACCTGCGGCGAGCAGCAGGGAGGGCGTGGAGATGCGGGTCTGGCCGAGCGCGACAGATGCGAAGAAGCCGATGACAGCCGCGACCGCGTAGTTGGCGCGGATGAGCGGGATGCGTTCGAGCGAGCGGGCGTCGGCGTGCTTGAGTACCAGCCCCATGCCGACCGCAGACGCAACCTTCAGCAGGAGGTAGAGCACAGGCAAGTATTGCCGCAAGCTGGTTTCAGTCAAATGCTGCGCCCGGCATGGGCAAAGCGGGGACAGCCCGCGGAGGGGACACATCCACGGAGCGATGCGAGGAACGCATCGCGGATGTGTCTCCAGTCGCACAGGGCCCTGCGAAGGGAAAGCCCCCGTTTTGCCCGCTCTGGCTCCGGTCAAATGTTGCGCGTGCGGCGGCTGTCTGTATATTGAGGAGTGAAGAAGTCCGCAGACTGCGCTCGGCGCGTCCTGAACGTGGCCCTGCCGGAAGGGGTCATCAGCCAGGCAGCGGCTTTTCATGGCCATCTCGGGCCGTGGCTCGTGCTGGGCTTGAAGGCTGGAGTCCATGCCCGCCGCAAGTTGGCGGCGTCGCCGTTCGAGCTGAAGGCGCGGATCTTCTGCCCGGCCGGCACGCCCTACACCTGCTTCATTGACGGAGTTCAGTTCAGTTCCGGGTGCACGATGGGCAAAGGGAACATCGTCCATTATCGAGCCAAGCGCTGCCGGGTCGAGTTCACGCGGACCGGAGACGGAGGCAGATTTCACCACAAAGACACAAAGGCACAAGGAGGTTCGGGCACCAGGTTGCGGCTAGCGTTGCGGACCGAGGTGTGGGATGAGCTCCATTCGGGGTCGGACGAGGGCATGGCGGGAGCCGCACGGCTGGGACGCGAGTTCAGCCGGCGGCGGCTGGAGGAGCTTTTTGCCCAATGAGCCACGGCGGGCCAACCGCGGCTCTTGTTCCCGCGTCAAACTAGCTGCATGCGCTGGCTGAAGAACCTCGTTAACGAGTGGGGCCCGGTGATTATCGCGGTCCTGCTCATCCGGTCGTTTGTGGTCGAGGCGTTCATGGTGCCGACCGGCTCGATGCTCAACACCATCCTCATCGGCGACATGATGCTCGTTAACAAGTTCGTGTACGGGGTGAAGCTGCCGTTCACCGACAAGACCATCATCCCGGTATCGAGCCCGAAGCGCGGTGACATCGTCATCTTCCGCTTCCCGCTGGACCCGGATGTACCGCCGGGCGCCAGCCGCATCTTTCCCGCAAAGCTGCCGCTGCTGCCTTTGTTCTGGAACAAGACAAAGGGCTTTCCCCAGTGGTACACGCCTCTGGCGTTGGTCAAGCGCTGCGTGGCAGTTGCCGGCGACACGGTCCTGTACCGGGATAAGCAGTTCTATGTCAACGGCAAGCGGCAGGAAGAGCTCTATGTGCAGCATGCCGACGCGCGGACATTTCCCGGGCTGGAGGGACTCAAGGACTTCCAGCGGCCGTGGGAGAACCATAGCTTCTTCCGGACCGAGCTGTCGGCCTATGTGCGCGACCAGTTCGGACCGGTCGTGGTTCCGCCGGGCTGCATCTTCGTGATGGGAGACAACCGCGACAACTCCGAGGACGGGCGGTTCTTCGGGCCGCTTGAGCTGCGCCATGTCCGCGGCCGGCCGCTGGTTACCTACATGTCAACGGCCGCCGCCGGGTACCCGATCAACATACCGAAGATGGTGCTCTCGCCCTGGGCCATTCGTCTGAACCGTATCGGCCACCTGGTCCGCTAGAGCCAAGGACCGGCCCGGAGTTCACCACAAAGACACCAGGACACGAAGCGGGGGCTTCTGATTTCGGATCCTCCCCAGTCCACGACCCCTGATTCCCAATGACCGGGCCGCTGCCTTGATTCCTCGCCTGTACCCACTATACTGACCGCCTGTGTTAACAACCGATAGAGGCGCGGTGCCGTGAGCGGCATCCGCTGGCTGCGCAACGTCGGCCGCGACTGGACACCGGTCATTATCGCGGTCCTGCTCATCCGGTCGTTCGTGGTCGAGGCGTTCATGGTGCCGACCGGCTCGATGCTCGACACGATTCTCATCGGCGACTTCATGCTCGTCAACAAGTTCGTGTACGGCGTGAAGCTGCCGTTCACCGACAGGACCATCATCCCGGTGTCGAGCCCGAAGCGCGGAGACATCGTTGTGTTCCGCTTCCCGGTCGACAGCGAGGATCCGCAGCCGCCGGGACGTTATTCGCGGCTGTTCCCGCGCTGGCTGCCGCTGCTACCCCTGTTCTGGGACAACCAGGCGCGCTTCTTCACTTGGTACGTGCCCCGCAACTTCATTAAGCGCTGCGTCGCCGTGGCCGGGGACACGGTCGAGTACCGGGATAAGCAACTCTATGTGAACGGGCGCCGGCGGGACGAGCCGTACGTTGTGCACAAGGAGCCGCGAATGCTGCCCGGGTTCGAGCCCGCGCCCCAGCAAGCCGCATTCCAGCAGGCCTGGGAGGAGCGGCGGTTCTATCAGTCCGAGTACTCGCCGTACGTGCGCGACCGGTTCGGCCCGGTGGTGGTGCCGGCCGGGCACGTCTTCGCGATGGGCGACAACCGCGACAACTCCGAGGACGGCCGGTTCTGGGGACCGCTCGCCGTTCGCTGCCTGCGCGGGAAGCCGCTGGTGCTTTACTTTTCGTCGGACGCGGCGCCGAACATCGCCCGGGTCATTATCTCGCCGTGGGCCATCCGTTTCGGCCGCATCGGCCGAATCGTCATGTAGTCTGCGCCGGCAGTTGACACGTCGGCGGTTCTGAGCTACATTCGGACACGATGAGTCTGTCGTTCAGGCGGTTCTCCACCGTCCTGCTCGTGGCGCTGGCGCTGGGCGGATGTCGCCAGCCGCGAGGCAAGGTCGAACCCTGGGTCTGGCCCGGGGCCAACCGCTTCAATACGTTTGTTTTCGCCCAGCGCGGGACTGAGCCCGCGCCGGCACAGCGGTTCGTCGGGGTCTGGGAAGCGGAATGGTTCGACGTGCCGGCGATCGAGCCGGTCCCGGCATATGCCCACGCCGGGCATCGCCCGCTGCTGCTCGACCTCGACCATGACGGTCTTCTGGAAATCGTGACGTCGCCGCTTGGTGAACCACCTGCCGCGATCCTCAACTGGGAGGGAGCACCGCTTTCCGGTCGTGCCCGGAGCGGCACGGACTGGTCGCTGGTTCAGTCTGACTCGGCCCGTATCGTTGCCGACGACAGCGCCGGCTGGGTGCTGCTGCCCGAATCGAGCCGGTTGCGGCCCGGCTCCGGTCCGCTGGCTGTTAAGCTCAACCAGCGGATTGTCACACTCGATATCGTGCCCGAGCCGGAAGCGCCCTATTCCGCCCAGGTGCTGGAGTGCCGGGACATCGGCGACGGCCGGCTTCTATGGCGGTTCGAGTTCGGGGCGCGACCGCATTTGATGGCCGTGGCCGACCTCGATGCCGACGGCAGAGAGGAACTGGTATTCACGACCTACGGTGGAGAGCCCGGCGCCGCCGTGAGCAGGCCCGGCGGCCGCGACTCCTGCTACTGCAGTGCCCTGCGCGACGACGGTACTCTGCTCTGGCAGCACGCGTTCGGCGCGCATCGGTTCATCGGCTGCACGGCTGGTATCGCCGACCTGGATAGAGACGGGAGAAATGAGGTCTTTGTCGCCGTGTACTCGTGGCTGAGCGACTTCGGCGGTCTGGCAGTCCTGGATGGCGGAACCGGAGAGGTAAGGGCCGAGTTGCCGGCGCCGGTGTCATACGCTTCGGTCGGCTGTGCCGACCTCGATGGCGACGGCAGGCAGGAACTGGTGGCTGCGGCCTGCGGCCGGAAGGCCGAACTTCAGCTCTACCGGTTTGAGACGAACCGGCTCAAGCTGGCTGCGCGTACCCCGCTCGGCATGGCCCGCGACTCTGATGAGGTAAGCGAGTGCCGGCTGCATGCCATCTGTGACTTGGACGGCGACGGGAAGTACGAGATGGTCTTATCCCGGTGCCTCAAACGGATGATATGCCGGGACCCGCTGTTCTACCCTGCAACCTTTGATTCGTGCGGCCTGCTCATCCTGGCCAGCGACCTGAAACGACGACAGGAGATCCACCTGCCGATTCGCTGTCAGGACGTGACCCTCGGAGATGTGATTCCGGGTGGCAATATCGAACTGCTGGTCGTCACCGACCAGTTGCGGCTCTACACGACCAAGTCCGAATAGCGACAGGGCCGCGAGGGTCATGGCTGCTCGGTCGCCGGCGGGGGAGTCTGTCGGTCCCGGTTTGTTGCTAGAACGTCGTCTTGACTATGATACGGCCTCTGCCGAGCAGGAATTCGAGAGCGTCGCGTACTTCGCGCAGCGGGCTCGCGTCAGCCCGGCCAAGCACGGCGTCTGAGCCAAGCCTCCCGCCTGCCTCTCTGACTCTCAGCGTCATCGTCTGTCCGAGGGCGGGACGGCCCAGAATCAGGTCGAGCCTGCCCACGTACTGCACCGTGCGTGCCCCGCTTGCGTCGGCACCTGCCAGCTCTAGCGGGTCGAGCAGCAGTACGCCGTCGTCGTAGAGCTTCGGGAACAGCGCCGGCTTGAGGCCCGCGCCGGCGCCGTCGAGCACGAGGGCGGAGTAATGGCTGAGGAATTCGCGCGCTGCCGGAGAGAGGCTGCCCTCCGCATTCCCTTCCGACTGCGGCGCGACGGCCGGTAGCGGCGCCACCGTGCCCTCCAGTCCGCCTTCGCCGTAGAGGTCGCATTCCATTTCGACTTCGACGATTCCAGCGGTTGAGTCGTACCGGGCCGGTCCATGCTGCCGTGCGCCCTTGACCACTGCCTCGACGCGCCGGTACACCGAGTCGCGTTCGGCCATCAGGTCCTGAAGCCTGGAGTCGGAGTCGACCCGGACGCCTTTGACGATTTCGAACAGGTTGCGCTGCGCGACAACGGTTGCGGCCCGCTCCGCCATCTGCCGCGCCAGGTCACGGTTGGAGTTGCCCGGATCGAGCACGCCAGCCCCGCGTGCCCGGACCGTTCTGCCCGACCAGTCAATCACCCCGCCAGGCACGAGCTCGCGGACCTCACCCGGGGCGATGATCGGGCCGAGCGGGGGCGGCGGTTCGAAAGGAACCTTGACTGCGGGCGGCGGCTGGACCGGCGCGGATGCGACCGGGACGGCGGTCGTTCTCGTCACGCAGCCAGCGGGAACCAAGAGCATGAGGCTCACGACCATGAGTCCGAAGTGCGTGCGTCCGTACTGCCGGTTCATCGGTCTGAAGTGCTAGCCCCTGGCGACCCTGATGAGAGGCCCAAGCGTCATGGCGAGTGCGTCGTCAAGCGCCGCGTCGGCTCCCTCGAAGCTCGTGCCGCGTCCCTCGGCGTAGTACAGCGCTTCCGCGGTCTTGACTGATATGATCTTCACAAAGAGCCGGGCGTCGCGCTGTTCCGGGTTGTCTTTGAAGAAATCGTCGTGCTTAAGCTCGGTTACGCTAATGGTCATTACCGCCGCGGCGTTCATCAGCCGGCCGAGCCGGCGCATGTCGTGCGGGTCCACGAGACGAGGACCGCCCGACCGCTGCTCCCGCAGTATCAGCTCGACCTCGGCCCGGTCGATGAGCGTGAAGCAACCGGGTTTCATCAGCAAGAGCCCGGCGTGGTCGTAGAGGCCCGGGACTTCGTCATCGCCGTTGTGCGGCGGCAGGATGGCAATCCGCCAGTTCCGGTCGAGCTTGAAACTCGGCGACATGCTGTAGGCCTGGCTCGCTTCCTGCATCTGCTGCATCGTCGCGGAGTTGAAACAGCCCACGGTAACCGCGACGAGCAGGAGCAGTGCGCCCAGGCTCAGGAATCTCTCAGTCATCAGGCTTGCTCCCTTCGGTGTGGTTCGACGTGAGATTATCCGGGGCGAGGAAGCCGGTGTCAAACCGGGCACGGTCTAGGCGGGTCGGGGCGGCGGATGCTGTCTCTTGCCGTGTCTGCTGCCCGACCGCAGTTGCACCGCGGCCCCGGTCAGGGCGAGCACGAGCCAGCACGCGACCATGATGCCATAGTTGGCCGGCGGCCTGCTGTGGCCGGCGGCGTGATACCAGCCGAGCAGCAGGAATGTACCAATCACCACCCCCCAGCCGCCGGCAAACGCCGACAGGATGGAGACCAGCGGCCGCTCGACGAGCAGGGCCAGGACGCCGCCGATGAGCGCTCCGACTATCCGGATGAGCATCGGGTAGTGCCAGCCGGTTGCGACAATGACAACGCCGGCGGCCAGCACTCCCGCGCCGGCACCGAGCAGGAACACGCCGAGTTTGTAGAGCAGGGCTGCGGCCAGCGCGCCCAGTATTCCGCAGACGATGCCGACGACTATCGTCAGGATCTGGCTTGCGTGGGGCAGGAGTCCCGCGATGGTTAATCCGAGCGCAAGCCCCACACCGAACCCGGCCAGGCCGAGGGTAAGACGGAGAAGCCGATAGCCGAAGAAGCAGACGACGAAACCCGCGACCAGCAGGGCAATCGGCGGCACGGTCGAAAGTACGTTCATAGATACCTCACTGAAGTGTTGCGGACTGGACCCGCCGGCTGCGGCGCCGCACCCAGCCGAAAGCCAGGGCGGCAAGGAGCGCAAAGACCAGCGGGTCAGTGACGAACCGGAACCGGTTGTTCTCTCCGACTTCGAGGGCGTTGGCGACGAACGTCATCCAGGCGATGTTGAACCAGAGGAAGAACAGCGATGAGCGATGAGTGATGAGCGAGGAGCGGCGAAACAGAAGGACTGGGCCCAAGATGAGAACAAGCAGGTAGGCGATGATGAGCAGCCACCCGGTATTGAGGAATCCCTGCAAGTAGTACCTCCCGGGCCGGGTCTGACGCAGGCCGCGCTCGAAGTGGTAGACGAACCGCCCGTTGAGAATGCTCTCCAGGCGCGTGAGCCCCTTGATGTGAACAGCATTGCCGTCGAGAAACAGGTAGGCACTGGCGGGCAGGAAGTAGAGTAGATAGGATTCGGCGAGGCCGCGTAGATAGGCAGCCGGGTGCGCGGCGAGAATCCGAATAGCGTCGCGGCCATACTGCCGCGACACCGGGACAAAGACGGCGCTATTGAAGTTCGGCACGCCGGAGGGCTTCACCTCCTGGTCGAGGACTGCGATGCCGGTCGGTTTGGGTTTCGGAATCAGGCCGTCATACTCACCCGGCGCGCTGAAGGGTGGGACCATGGACACAGCCGAGATCGTGCCGCTGTCGCGAAGTGCTCTGCGTTCGGGCACGGTCAGCATGCTGTTGGTCATCTTGGAGAAGTTCATGCCGAACCAGGTGCTGCCGGTGAACTCGCCAACTTGGATCAGGTTCCTGCCGTACCAGAGTACGACGATGAGCACCGGCACCGCGGCGGCCGCCAGCACCTTGCGCCAGTCGCGGCGATGAAAAAGCAGGAGCGCGAGTACCAAGCCAAGCAGCCAGACGAGATGGAAGAGACTCCAGGTCAGGGCGAGCAGGCAGGCTATGGCGAACAGCAGTAGTGCGTCAACGAACCCGCCTCTTCTTGCGAACCGCTGCCAGAAGAGGGCGCCGGCCAGCAGCAGGGCGGCCAGCGGATAGGTGTAGAAGAGCCAATTCTCGTAGAGAACACATGCCGGGGCGGCAACGCAGGTCGCGGCCAGCGCTGCGCTGAACCGGTCCGGCACTCCGAACTCAACGAGCAGCAGGAACAGGGTGGCGGTGAATAACAGGCCGACCAGCAGGTAGCAGGCGACGAAGGCCGCCGGTTCGTGGCCTGGAAGGAGGGCAAGGACAGCTCCCAAGAAGAAGTTGAATGCCGGCGGCTGGCTGTGAAGGTGCCAGAGGCTCTGCGCGAGGTTCGTGCTGAGCAGGGCCGGGTCAACGTATTGCCAGAACCAGGGAAGGGAAGATACATCGAACCGGACCCCCGCAATGTGATACACAACACGCGACAGGACAACCACACCGATCGCCACCAGCAGGGGTTTGAGTAGCCGGTACCTCGTGGTTTGCGGGGCTGGTGCGACGCGGCGCGGACGCTGTTTGTTCACTGCGCTGAGCATATTCGGCTGTGCCGGCCAAGTCAAGTCAGCAACACTGGTTCGGAGCTGAAACGGCTGCCAACTCCCTGCGTCCAACAGAAGTGAAGTGCGACAATCTAGGAGGTGTCGTTATGGCAAGAAACCTGATGGCATGGGATCCCTTTCGTGAAGTGAGCACCATGCGTGAAGATATGGAACGGCTGTTTGATTCGATGCTGAGCCGCTACCCTCGCGAGCGCGTGCAGGCAGTATGGGCACCGCCGATCGACGTCGAGGAGACCAACGACGCAATGATCATCCGTGCCGAATTGCCCGGCATGAAGCGCGAGGAAATCAAGGTGACGGTCGCTGAAGACATCGTGACCATCAGCGGTGAGCGCAAGTACGAGAGCGAGAAGAAGGACCGGACTTTCCACCGGGTCGAACGTGCCTACGGGTCATTCCAGCGTTCGATCGGCCTGCCAGTCAGCGTGCAGGGAGACAAGGCCCAAGCCAGCTACAAGGCCGGTGTTCTTGAACTCGTCCTGCCCAAGGCCGAACGGGTCAAGGCACGCGAAATCACGGTCGAGGAAAAAGACTAGCCCCGCTTCTGCTGCTTTGGAGACGGCCCGCTCTGCGCGGGCCGTCTTCCGCTTCATGGCTTGACGGAACGTTCGATTCATGGTTTAATGTGATTACTGTAGACCCGGGCGAAGACAGCCGGATTTCGTCGTCAGTAGTTTGCTAACGAGAAAGGACTGCCAGCATGATCTGTCCAGCTTGCGGCTCGCGTAACCTGCGTACGGCGCGGGTGTGCGCGACATGCGGTACGATTATCTCGGAGATACCGAAGACCCAGTTCAGGTACGAGCAGTCTCTCCTGGAAAAGCGGCAGACCACCGGCCCGGGTCAGTCCGGCGTTCTCGGCGCCGTCGCCCTGACCTTCGGCGTCCTGTCTCTCACGCCGGCGACATTCGTTGCCGGCATCCCGGCGATCTTAATGGCGACAAAGGTCCTGAGGGAACGTCGACCGGGACGGCGGATGGCCTACGGCGCGCTGGTGACTGGTACGCTTGGGACTTTCGTGTTGACGTTCGTGATGCTCCTGCCCATAATCGCCTGGCAGATCGATGTGCACCGCATCGCCTTGGTGAGACAGAAGATGCAGGCCTTTCGGTCAGCGCTCGACGACTATGCCGCGGAAAACAACGGACGCTACCCGAAGGCAGGCATATCCTGGGAACAGGAGGACGACGAGGGGATGGTCATGCACTTCAAGGGCCGCGGCCAGCTTCTATCGGCCAGCGGCCGGCAGGAAGGATTGACCGATGAGCTGAAGCTGCGCTACCGGGATGAAGACAGACCGCTCACCGGCATCCCGATCAACCCCTACACCCGCGACCGCTATCGCCTGGGGAGAGACTTCTTCTACCTTCCCGAATACCTTGGCGAGGCCGGGCTGCACGCGGTCGTCAACCACAAGGACGCCCGCTGTCCGTATGTCGGGCTGGCGGCTCCGGGTGGCGTGCCGGGCACCATCCTCATCGTGGGGTGGTCGCCGCCCGACTTTCACGGGGCGCCGATCGAGTACGCAGTTGTCGGCTACGGGCGCAACACGGCTGAACCGATCCGTCAGGGCAGGAACTACCTGATTCTGCGTAACTGACTTCGGTTGCGCCCATCGTACCCGCCGCCGCGAATTGACAAAGCCGAGCCGCCCTCTATCTTTACCAAACTGTGCGAAAGGAGCATATTCTGTGAGAACACTAGCATTGGCAGTGACCCTTCTGGCTCTGGCCGCGGCGTCGTGCACGCCCAAGGTCGACAGCGAGACTTCATCGGCGACGACCGCGAAGTGGCCGACGGAGGCACTAAGTCCTCTGACCGAGGCCGACCTGGACCAACTGGTCAACGCGCTGCCGGCGCTTAACGGGGCCCTCAGAGCAGCCAACTGGGAGACTAAACCCCAGAGAGAGGGCACGAGCCCGCTGTCGACGCTGACCGACCTCGTCGAAGGCATGAAGCTGCCGGGCGTCAACGAGTCGCTCCAGCAGTATGGCGGCTGGGCCGGGATACGACCGATCCTCTACAAAGTGTACGCCGCATCAGCCGCGCTCGTCATCGACCGCGCATCGCCCGACCTGATTGCGCGAATGAAGCAGGATACATCGGAGGCCGCGAAGAAGAGCATGAAGGACTACGATTTCTTCAAAGCAGCTTGCGTCCAAGTGCCGGAGGCGAACAAGAAACTCGTGGCCAAGTACGAGGACCAGCTTCAACCTCTAGGGTCGCTTGGCCGTCGGCCCCAACAGCCATAGTCCCTGCGGGTTCGGCCAAACCAACTCAGGTCTGCCCTCTGGCACTACCGGGTCAGTGCCGCAGGGATTTATGGGTAGTGTCTTGTAGTTTATAGATACCAGGTCTACGATACAGGTGCTGCAACCCAGCCAATCGGCCCGAAGTCTATTTAGTATCAGTGCCCGAAAGGAACCACAACCTTATGGAAGAACTGAAAGACGACATTAAGCGAGTACACGACGAGATTGAGCGGGAAAGCCTGTTTGTTCAGGCCATCACCGGCGAAGTAGGCAAAGTCATCGTCGGTCAGAAATACTTGGTCGACCGTCTGTTGGTCGGATTGCTGGCCAACGGTCACGTGCTCATTGAAGGCGTGCCGGGACTGGCGAAGACCTGTGCGGTCAAGACGCTCGCGCGCGCCATTGCGACGACCTTCCACCGGATCCAGTTCACGCCGGATCTGCTTCCTGCCGACATCATCGGGACCCAGATATACAACCAGGGCACCGGCGAGTTCACCGCGCGCAAAGGCCCGGTGTTCGCGAACATCGTACTGGCCGATGAAATCAACCGCGCCCCGCCCAAGGTGCAGAGCGCGCTGCTGGAAGCGATGCAGGAGCGACAGGTCACCATCGGCGACGATACGTTCAAGCTCGATGACCCGTTCCTCGTGCTTGCGACGCAGAACCCGATTGAGCAGGAAGGCACCTACCCGCTGCCCGAGGCGCAGACCGACCGGTTCCTGCTGAAACTGCGGGTCGGCTACCCGAGCAAGGAAGAGGAAAAGCAGATTGTCGACCGGATGACAACCGGCGTCGAGCCGACCGCCTCACCGGTCGTCGAACCGGCCGCAATCATCCGCGCCCGGGCGCTCTGCACGCGCATCTATGCTGACGAGAAGCTCAAGGACTACATCCTGAACATCGTCTTCGCGACCCGGCAGCCGAAAGAACACAACCTAGCCGACTTGAGCCCGCTGCTTCGTTATGGCGCATCTCCCCGCGCCTCTATCTACCTCTTGACCGCGGCACGGGCAATGGCGTTCCTGCGCCGGCGCGGGTTCGTGATACCGGAGGACATCAAAGAGCTGGCGCCGGACGTGCTCAGGCACCGACTGATACTGAGCTACGAGGCCGAGGCCGAGGAACTGACCACCGACGACGTCGTGAAGCGAGTACTCGAAGGCGTCGAGGTGCCCTGACGGGCAAAGTCCGAATGACGAAGTCCGCCCTGTCAGACAGGGGCTGCCGCGGCCAAGCCCGAGGTCGGGCCGGGGCGTCGAGCGTGGAGAGTAACGCATCCGCGTCAGACCGCGTCCGTGCCGGACACATCCGGCAGATAGAAATCCGGACGCGACGGCTGGTGAACACGCTCTTCTCCGGCGACTACAAGTCATCCTTCAAGGGCCGCGGTATCGAGTTCCTCGACGTCCGGGAGTATCTGCCCGGAGACGACGTGCGGACCATCGACTGGAAGGTGACGGCCCGATTCGGCCGGCCGTACGTGAAGAAGTACGCCGAGGAGCGCGAACTGGTCGTCATTCTGCTGGTGGACGCGTCAGGCTCGGACCGGTTCGGGACGAAGCGGCTGTTCAAGCTGGAGCAGGCGGCGCAGGTCGCGGCCACGCTGGCATTCTCTGCCATCCGCAACAACGACAAGGTTGGCCTGGTTTTCTTCACCGACCACATCGAGAAGTACGTGCCGCCGAAGAAAGGTCGGGTCCATGTCCTTCGGCTGATCCGCGATATCCTCTACTTCGAACCCGAGCATCGCGGCACCGACGCCAAACAGGCGCTCGAGTTCCTGATGCACGTGCTCAAGCGCCGGGCGATTGTTTTCCTGATATCAGACCTGCTGGGAGACGCGTACGCGCCAGATACCATCCGCCAGCCGCTCGGTATCGTGGCGCGCAAGCACGACCTCGTCGTCGTCTCGGTGAGCGACCCGGCGGAGAAGGAGCTGCCCAGGCTGGGGCTCGTTGAAATGGAAGACGCGGAAACAGGCGAACTCGCAACCGTGGATACGTCCGACCCGGTGCTCAGGAAGCGGTTTGCCGAGCTGCAGTCGGCGCGGCACGAGGCGGCGGAGAGGTTGTTGCGGCGGCTTGGCATCGACCACATCCCGGTCTCGACCGCGGAGGACTTCACCAAGAAGCTGCACCAGTTCTTCCAGAAGCGGGCGCGGAGATACCGCTAGGAGAAGTCAAAGTGCAAGATGCAGAGTGCAAGATGCAGAAAGGAGGACCGGCGCGGTTCTTCATCTTGGCTCTTGCGTCCTGCATCTTGACCTTTGGATTTGCGGCCGGCCTCGACTCGGCTGTGCGTCCTGACACTGCCGCACAGGACACCGTCCCGCGCGATACGGTTCCTTCCTACCGCATCGTGACCGGCGGGCCGGTGTCCGTGAGCGCGAAGCTCCTGCCCCTGCCCAGGCGCGGCCTGACCGTCGGCGACCGGTTCAAATTGGAACTCACGGTCCGCCACCACCGCAATACCAGAGTCGGGGAGCCGTTCGTGTCGAGCCCCGACCCATTTATGATTCTCGACCGAAAGAGTGTCACCCGGTATGTCGGCGACACGATAGTTGACGTCCACACGCTGACTATGGCCGCCTTTGCGACCGGCGAGCCCAAGATACCTCCTTTCATCGTGCCCTACCCCGAAGAAGGCGAGGTCCTTGCAGCAGCTTCGGACTCCATTCCCGTCAAGGTCGCAAGCGTGATGCCCAAGGACATGAAGGACATCAACGACCTGAAGCCGCAGATTCAGTTTCCGAACTTCCTGCCGATCTGGATCATCCTTGGGTTCCTCGCGGCCGCCGGGTTGGGCTACACCGGCTGGCGGCTGTACCGCCGCTACCGTCGGATCAAGCTCTATGGTGCGCCTCTGCCTGACCCCTGGGACGAGGCGCTCGCCGCGCTAGACAAAGTTCCGGTCGAAGACTGGCTGGCCTCGGGTCATTTCAAACGCTACTACTACACGGTCTCGGAAGTGCTGAAGCGCTACCTGACTCGCCGGTTCGGTTTCCCTGCACTCGACCAGACGACGACCGAGATTCTGCGCTCGATGAAGGCGGCCAGGACACCGGAGCGCGAGGGATTCGGCGAGTTCTTCCAGCGGGCGGACATGGTGAAGTATGCCAAGTTCGTGCCGCCGGCGTCCGAGGCGGGCGAAGTCGTCGCTACCGCGCGGGCGCTGGTGAAAGCGACCACGCCGGAGCCGAGTCCGACCAGTCCGACGGGTCGGACGAGTCAGACACGCTGACGCCATGAGATTCGCCCATCCCTGGTTCTTTCTGCTGCTGCTGTTGGTGCCTGCGTATGTCTGGTGGCAGATGGTCAAGCGCAGGGCCGCAGTCGTATTCAGCGACCTTGGGTTCCTGCGGGCGGCCACTCCCCGCGGCCGGTATGGACGGATCATCGTTCACACGCTCTACTCGCTCGCAATCATATTCATGACGGTGGCGCTGGCCCGGCCGCAACGCGGACGTCAGTTCCGGGAGGTCGAGACCCGCGGCATCGACATCATGCTCTGCCTCGACATCTCCGGGTCGATGCGGGCCGAGGACTTCTCGCCGCAGAACCGTCTGACTGTGGCAAAGCAGCGCGCCAAGGAGTTTGTCGAGAAGCGGAAGGGCGACCGCATCGGTCTCGTTATCTTCTCCGCCGCCAGCCTGACCCAGTGCCCGCTGACGCTTGACCACCAGATAGTGGAGAACCTGATTGACCGCGTTGACTTCGGCATGCTCGAGGACGGAACCGCAATCGGGCTCGGGCTGGCGAGCGCTGTGGCGCGGCTCAAGGACTCAAAGGCGAAGGATCGTGTCATCATCCTGCTGACCGACGGCGTAAACAACACGGGCGACATCGACCCGATTACCGCGGCCCAGACTGCGGCGAGCTTCGGGATCAAGGTCTACACCATCGGCGTGGGCAGCAAGGGACTGGTGCCATACCCGGTGAACGACCCGATGTTCGGCCGGCGCTACGTGCAGGTGCAGATCGACCTCGATACCGAGACCCTGCAGAAGGTAGCGGACATGACCGGCGGCAGGTTCTTCCTGGCTACGGATGCGCAGGCGCTCGGCCAGATATACAACGAAATCGACCGGATGGAACCAACCATGTTCAAAGTGAAGCAGTACACCGTGTACAACGAGCTGGCCGGGCTCTGGCTGCTGCTATCGGTAATCACGATGGGCGCCGGCGCGATACTGGCCATGACGGTGTTCAGGAGGCTGCCGTGAACACCAACACTGATAGTCCAGAATCCAGAGTCCGGAGACCAGCGTTCAGAGTCGAGGATCCGGCAACTCTGGATTCTGGATTCTCGATTCTGCACTCTGACCTCTGGACTATTCGGAGCGGCTCGTGATTAGGTGGGCTGAACCGCTCTACCTCTGGTTCCTGCTGGTCGTTCCAGTTGGGCTGGTCCTCATGGTTCTGCGCGGATTGAACCGGCGGCGGGCGCTATCTCGCGCGATCGACCCCGAGCTCGCCGAACGGCTGACGCCGTCGCTCTCTGCCGGCCTTTCGACTCTCAAGGGCCTGCTGTTGCTCGGGGCACTCGCGTTCCTCCTGCTGGCCGCGGCCCGGCCCAAGTGGGGAGAGAAGCTCCAGATGTACCAGGGCAGAGGAATTGACGTCGTGATTGCCCTTGACGGCTCGAAGTCGATGCTGGCCGAGGATGTCAAGCCGTCACGTCTGGTTCGGGCGAGGACCGAGCTTGCTTCCTTCATCGACGGACTGGCCGGCAACGCTATCGGCGTGGTTGCCTTTGCCGGGGACGCGTACTTGATGTGCCCGCTGACCACCGACGCGGACGCGGCCAAGCTCTTCCTCGACATAATCGGCCCCGACATGATGCCGGTGCCCGGCACGGACTTCGGCAGGGCGATTGACGTCTCGCTGTCCATTCTGAATCCCAAGGAGGCAAACTACAAGGCGCTGGTTCTTGTCACTGACGGCGAGGACCTGGGCAAGAACACGGCGCAGGCAATCCAGCGGGCAGCCGAACAGAACGTGCGGATATTCCCGGTCGCGTTCGCCACGGCCGAAGGTTCGCCGATTCCCGACTACGATGCTCAAGGCAGCCTGAAGGAGTACAAGAAGAACCGGGAAGGTCAGGTCGTGATGTCGCGGATGAACGAGCGCGAGCTCATCGTGATGGCGCAGGCGACCGGCGGACGGTTCCTGCGGGTCGAGGGGTTTTCCGGTGACCGCCTCCTGGCCGAGCTTGACCGGATTCGGAAGAAGGAACTCGGCGGAGGGCAGTTCACCGACTACGTCGAACGCTACCAGTTATTCCTCATCATCGCGCTCGTGCTCTTCGCAGCCGGACTGGGGTTGAGCAATCGGCGAGGAGCATGGATTCAAGTCAAAAGCCAGAGGCCAAAAGCCAGAAGCCAAGACGAGGAAGGCGGAGTTCAGAATGAAGCAGCATAGGCTCCAGCTATTTGTCCTTTGTACTTTATCATTCGTACTTGCCGCATATGCGGCTGATGTTGGCGGCCTGATGCGGCAGGGAAACAATCTCTACAACCGGGGCAAGTATGATGAGGCGCTCTCCCGTTACCAGATGGCCGAGGTGCTGGAGCCGGACGCGACCGCCATCCACTTCAATCTCGGCAACACTCTCTTCCGGCTCGGTCGATACCAGGAAGCAGCCCGTGAGCTGGAACTGGTGATGATAGACAAGAAACCTGAACGCCGGGCCAACGCGATGTACAATATTGGCAACGTGGCGTTCAAAGCAGGACAGCTCGACCCGGCCATCAAGGCATACATGGGTGCTCTTGCCATAAACCCGAACGACAAGCAGGCGAAGCAGAACCTGGAGTTCTGCCTGAAGAAGAAGCAGGAACAGCAGAGCCAGCCGGACAGCACGCAGCAGCAACAGCAAGAACAACAACAGCAGAACCAGCAGGAACAGCAACAGCAGCAACAACAGCAGCCGCAGCAGGGGATGGACAAGAACCAGGCCGAACGCATCGTCCAGGCAGTCGAGAACAAAGAGAAGGAAGAGCAGAAGAAACAGCGCCAGGCAGTCGGAAAGCGCCAGGTGGAGCAAGACTGGTGATGCGGGGTACCGCAGTCCGATACGTCCTATCGGTCCTATCCGTCCTATCTCTGTGCGGCGCCGCGGAACTCAACTTCTCCGCCGATGCTGACCGCACCACAGTCGGGCTCGGCGAGCAATTCCAACTGACGGTCACAGTCGAGGGCACAAACATAGGCGGTGCGCCCCGACCTCAGGTCCCGGCCCTGGATGACTTTGACCAACTCGGCAGCACCTCATCCCAGTCCACCAACATCTCGTTCGTCAACGGACGAATGACCCAGCAGAACAGCATCAGCTTCATCTACTTCCTGTCGCCGAAGCGGGTCGGCGACCTGACCATCCCGCCCTTCAAACTTTCCTTCAAAGGCACGACCTATGAGACCCAGCCCATCGTGATCACGGTGACCAAAGAGAGTCAGGCGCAGCCGCCAGGCAGGCAGCAACAAAGGCAGTCTCCGTTCGGACTTCCCGGCCGTACCCAACCGCGCAGTTCGGGCCGTGGCAGTATCCTGCTGACCGCAGCGGCGGACCGGACCTCGGTCTATCAGGGCGAGCAGGTTACCGTTACCTTCGTGCTCTACACGCAGGCGCAAATCGGCGACCTCGGCATCAAGGCGATGCCCGGGTTCACAGGTAGCTGGACGCAGCAGCTCTTCGACGCGCGGGAACTGAACTGGCGCAACGCGACCCTCAATGGCCAGCGCTACAGCGCGGCGACGCTGAAGCAGGTCGCTCTTTTCCCCACCCAGTCCGGCGAGGTCAAGGTCGACAAGATGACGGTATCCGGCCAGGTCGTGGTCAGTGGCGGTTTCTTCTTCGATTCGGCCGAGCCGTTCGAAGCATCCTCGGACCCGATTACCGTAGAAGTGAAGCCGCTGCCTGAGGCGGGCAAGCCGCAGGACTTCAGCGGCGGCGTCGGTGACTTCAAGGTTACCGCGGCCCTGAGCGGTGACAGCTCAGTCGGCGGCGAGCCGCTGACGTTGACCGTCAAGGTCACCGGCACGGGCAACATCGGACTCGTGGGTGAACCCAAGCTGTCACCCATCTCTGGCGTGAAGGTACTGAGTCCGGAGACGAAGCAGACCACGCGCACTTCGGAAGGTCGGGTAGCAGGCGAGCGCACGTTCAACTACCCGCTGATTCCGACCGCGGACGGCAAGTTCGTGATACCCGAGATTACGACGGGTTTCTTCAGTCCGAAGACCGGCAGCTACTACACCCAGATCACGCCGCGACTCGAATTCGTGGCCAGTGGAGCCACTGGCAGGACTCCCCTAACTGAGACTGAATCCGGCGTCAAGACGTTGGGCACTGACATAGCCCACATCAAACCCAACTTCAGTCCTGCTTCGCCATTCGTCAATCGCCGTTCGCCAATCGGCAATCTGGTATGGTTCTTCTACCCGGCGGGAATCCTCGTGCTCGGCGTTGGTGTTCTGCTCGGGCGGCATCGCCGGCGAATGGAAGAGGACCGCGGCTATGCGCGGCGCTCCCGCTCCAGTCGCCTGGTGAAAAAGGGCCTGGCCGAGGCGACGAGCCTGCTCGCGAAGGGAAACGAACGGGAGTTCTACGCCGCGCTCAATCGGGCAGTCGTTCGCTACGTCGGGGACCGGTTCAACCTCGAGACCTCGGGCATGACCGGAGAACAGATCCAGGCCGAACTGTCTAGCCTCAGTGTCGCCCCGGACACTGTTTCAAACCTGCTGGAGCTGATTGCCTCCTGCGATTCGGCCCGGTTCTCGCCGGGTATGGCAAGCTGCACGCCCAAAGAGACACTCAACAAGGCAAGGGCGGTGCTGGAGAAGCTGTGAAGGCAAGGGATCGAGAGATAGAGAGATCAAGGGATCGAGTGGTCCGATGGTCAGGCATTTTGGCTTTTGCAGTTTGCAGTCTGCGGTTTGCAGTGGCTTCGACCTCACCGGCTGACCTGTTCGGCCGGGCGAATGCAGCCTACGAGGCCGGTGACTACCAGCAGGCGGTCACGCTGTATGACAGCGCGAATGCCGGCGCGACCAGCGCCGAACTGTTCTACAACCGCGGTAACGCGCACTTCAAGCTGGGCGAGATCGGCCGCGCCATCGCCGACTACAATCGGGCCTACGTGCTGCGGCCGCACGACAAGGACATCCGCCACAACCTCGCGTTCGTCCGCCAATACCGGCCCGACAAATCGACGACCATTGAGAACCCACTGCTTCGTATGTTGACCGCCTTGCTGCGCCTTCCTGATGCCGGGGCCGCCAGGCTTCTCGCCGGCCTCTTCTTCTTGCTGGCGCTTGGCTCGCTCGCCCTGCTCCTGATTCGCGGCCAGCGCTTGTTTGGTTGGATTGCTGTAGGGCTTGGTGTCCTATTCATCTACTCCTTCATCTCATCAGCAAGCTGGGGCGCGGTCACCGGTGCTGAGCATGCGGTCGTGGTCCTGCCCGAGCTCACCCTGCGCAGCGGTCCGGGACCGGAGTACAAAGAGATTGCGGTTGTCCACGACGGACTTGAGGTGACGGTGCGCGAGCAGCGCCCCGGCTACGTTCTTATCCAGATTCCCGGCGGCGACGGCGGCTGGGCCGAATCCTCTTCGGTCGAGACGATCTTTCCCAGCCGCTAGCAGCCCGGCCGGAGCGCTGCGCATACTTCCGCGTCGGGCCGCCAGATGCATTGTAGCGTACATTCCGCCCACCGCCGGCCAATACCGAACCTCGACCTCTACCGCCTCTCGACTTCCGCCCGACAGGATGCAAGATTTGCCATGCGCCCGGCGTACGGGCGGCTCAG
>DDXO01000066.1 GCA_002347155.1 Caldifarciminota bacterium UBA2258 | reverse complement strand
CGTTCGACGCCGAAGAATCTTCGAGTGCAAAGACCCTTCGCGCAGTTTACCCTGAGCAGGAAGAGAAGATGCTTCGCTGCGCTCAGCATGACAGCAAGCGAAGGGCTCAGGGTGACAGGGTATAGGGATACTGAGAGTGACATCAAGAACTGTCCAGTATTTCATGCTCTCCGTAATAGGAGTTACAAGTGAGCAGTTAGAGGTAAGGAATCTCCATCCCCTAACTGCTACCTGCTAACTGCTGACTCCTCCCCGCTCGGTCATATCTCCTTCACGAAGTACTTACCCGGCGTCTGCCGCACCAGCCCCTTGATTTCAAGCTGCATCAGAACCGAGAGCAGACCCGCCATCGGCATTCCCAGGCCCTCGCAGATCTCATCGACGTGAGCCGGTTCGGCGGTCAGGAAGTCGAGCACCGGCCTTTCCTCTGCCGCGACCTCGACCTTTGACCGCTCTTCGGCCCGCTTTGCCACACCCAGCTCCTGCAGCACGTCATCGACCGAGAGCAGCGGCCTTGCCCCGTCCTTCAGCAGCCGGTTGATACCCAGGCTTTGCTGCGACGTGATGTTGCCCGGCACCGCGAACACGGTTCTCCCCTGGTCGGTTGCCCACCCTACGGTATTGAGCACGCCTGACTTCTCGCCGGCTTCGACCGCCACGACGGCCCGCGACAGGCCGGAGACGACCCGGTTCCGTTTCGGGAAGTTCATCGCCAGCGGCTCCACTCCGAGCGAGAACTCGGAAAGAACCGCGCCCTCGGCCGCGATTGCCTCATACAGCCGCCGGTTCTCCGGCGGGTAGCAGACGTCGATCCCGCATCCGAGCACAGCTACGGTCCGGCCGCCGCTATCCAGCGCGCCCTTGTGCGCAAACGTATCAACGCCCCGCGCCAGCCCGCTTACCACGGTAACGCCGTGCTGGGCCAGTTCGCGTCCCAGCTTCTCCGCCACCTGCCGGCCGTAGTGCGACGGCATGCGCGTGCCGACGACCGCCGCAGCGGTGGTATCTTCCGGCCGCATCTCGCCGCGCACGAACAGCACCGGCGGCATATGCGCGAGCCTCTTCAGGTTGCCGGGGTAATCCTCATCGCTGTAGCTGATGGCGCGGATGCCAAGCGCCTGTGCCGCCTTCAGCCGCCGCGCGGTCTCATCGCTCCGCCGGTATGACCGGACAGCGGACGCAAGCTCCCTGTCGATGCCCTTCACCTCAAGCAGTTCATCCAGGCCCGCGTCGAACACGCGCTCCGGCGTCCGGAATCGGGCCAGCAGGTTCTTCAGCCGCGTCTCGTTCATCCGTGGCACCGCGTACAGGTCGACAAACTGCTCGAGCATGCGTTCCTAGACGGGTTTCGGGAAGGCCCGGCCTATCGCCTCCCGCAGCTCATCGATACCCTGCCCGGTCAGGCCTGATACCCATACCCGCTCTGCGTCCAGCCGGAGGGCCGGCTTGCGTCCGGTCAGGAGGTCAGCTTTGTTCAGAGCAATCACACGCGGCCGTTTCAAGATTTCCTGATTGTAGTCGCCGATCTCCGCCACCAGCTCATCGTAGTCATGCTTCGCTTGTCCGGCCGCCGCGTCAATCACGAACACAAGCATCCGCGTCCGCTCGATGTGCCGCAGGAATGCCAGTCCCAGCCCCTTCCCCTCATGTGCGCCCTTGATGATTCCCGGCATGTCCGCAACCGTGAACCGCACGTCCTTGGTCTGCATCACGCCGAGGTTGGGTGTAAGGGTTGTGAACGGGTAGCTCGCGACCTTGGGGCTGGCCCGCGTCAGCCGCGACAACAGCGTTGACTTGCCGGCATTGGGCAGCCCGACGATGCCGACATCGGCAACCAGCCTGAGGACGAGTCTGACCTTGCGCTCCTCAGCCGTCTCGCCCGGTTCGAATCGTCGCGGCGCCTGGTCGGTCGAAGTG
Organism: Caldifarciminota bacterium UBA2258; assembly: GCA_002347155.1. Taxonomy (GTDB): domain Bacteria; phylum Hydrothermota; class Tepidihabitantia; order Tepidihabitantales; family Tepidihabitantaceae; genus UBA2258. The sequence goes on along the minus strand of DDXO01000066.1, from coordinate 14,735 downwards.
GCGAATCTCGCGTTGCCCCGACCACCTCGACCACCACGCACGGCGACCAGTTCCTGTTTGGGCTCGAGAATCTCGCCCAGCTTCGCGCCAGTGCCGGTATCGAACACATCCGTGCCCAGCGGCACCGGTAGGCGCACATCTTCTCCGTTTCGGCCGTGCCGGTTCGCGCCTCTGCCGTGTCCGCCGGCGCTTGCCTTGTAGAACCTGTGGTACTCGAGGTCGGCCAGCGTCTGCAGATAGTGATTGCCCCAGAGCACGACTGAGCCGCCTTTGCCGCCGTCGCCGCCGTCCGGCCCACCCTTGGGCACGAATTTCTCCCGCCGGAACGAGACGCAGCCGTCGCCACCTGACCCGGCCCGGACCTGGATTGTCACTACGTCAACGAACCGCAAGTTGTGCTAGCGGGAACGCTTCCCGAGTTTCCGCCTTAGCGCTTTGACCACCGGCTCCGGGACAAAGCAGCTCAGCTCGCCGCCCTTGGCCGCGAGCTCGCGTACCAGCGAGGAACTAAGGTAGAAGTACCGCTCCGATGGCACGAAGAAGACGGTCTCCACTGCCGGTGCCAGCTTGCGGTTGGTCAACGCCATCTGGAACTCGTAGTCAAAGTCCATTACCGCCCGCATCCCGCGGATGATTGCCTGCGCGCGCTCCTGCTGGGCAAAGTCGACCAGCAGGCAATCGAATCCCTGCACCGTAACCCCATCCATTCCTTTCACCACTTCTCTCGCCAGTCGGATGCGCTCCGGCCAGGAAAACAGCGGGTGCTTCTCCTGCCGGCTGGCGACCCCCACGACCACCTTGTTGAAAAGGTGCGCTGCTCGCTTGACCACGTCCAGATGCCCGAGCGTTATCGGGTCGAAGCTCCCGGGATAGATGGCAATCCTCTGCACGCCCGCAGTTCGTCCTCCCGCACTCGTCATTCGAGCTTCGTCCTTCAAACTTCGGACTTCTTCAGTTCTGCCTTCTAACTTCTGCCTTCTGACTTCTGCCTTCTTCCTGTCCTCACTTTTGGCTTCTGGCTCTTGGCCTTTGGCTTCTGACTTCGTCCGTTGTCTCACGGTAGCCTCCTCAGCACGCTTACCAGTGTGTCGCCATAGCTTCCCTGCTTTATCGTCTCCCAGCCTTCGGGCGGCAGCGGAACTTCCTGCCAGTGGTGTTCGGCCACGAACCAACCATCCGGGCCGAGAACGTCGAGCTCGGCCGCCCGGTCGATTGTCGCCTGTACCAGTCCGTGCAGGTACGGTGGGTCGGCGAATACCAGGTCGAGGCCGGCGCCTGCCAGTTTCTTCAAGACCCGCAGTACGTCGCCCCGGGTGGCGGTGGCGCCAGGCAGACCTTTCAGGTTCGCGCGCAGGAACCGGAACACCACCGCCTGCTGCTCCACAAACACGACCGAGGCAGCGCCCCGCGACAGCGCCTCGATACCGAGCGAGCCGCCGCCCGCATACAGATCGCACGCCCTGGCCCCGCGTACCCTTGCTCCGACGATGTTGAACATTGCCTGCCGCACCATGGCCTTGGTCGGCCGCAGGCCCGCGCGCGGGTACTCAAGCTCTCTGCCCTTATACCGTCCGGTGGTCACGCGCACGGCTGTCTCATCACCGGGTAGTGGTCTCTGCTAGTTCTCCGTCCGGAGAATGATAATCGGCGTCAGTTCGTCGCCTTGCCCGGCCGGATTGTCGCGCATCGCCTCCTGCACCAGCTTGACATCGAGTCCGTCTGGTGCGCCGACTACCGCACAGCCGAAGACGTCGTTAGCGTCAACGATGGCGACCGGTAGGCCCAGCTCGCTCGTGAGCATCCGCGCCGTTCCATCCGGGTCCTTTGGCCCCTTGATGACGCTCTCGTAGAATTCCTTCACGCCCGACGTGTGCGCTGCGTCAATCATCGCCGCCTGCTTGCCTGCCACCTTGTAGAAGTCGCCGCTCCTACCCCGCAGCTTGCCCCAGGCGCCCGCAATCGCCGCCCTGATAATCCGCGGCGCGCCGACTTCGTCTATCGCGCACTGCATCGACCACGGCGAGCGCAACCCGATGCCGTACGGCACCTTCTTGACGAACCGCCAGAGCACGCTCGCCCAGAACCCGACCCTTATCTTCGAAATCGGGATCGCCCGGCCCTGCATGACGGCCACCGGGCTCTCGGCAATCGTGATGATGTCGCCCGGCTGCGCCGCAGGCAATGCGTAACGCTTCACGGACTCGACCAGCGGGTCGGTCTCAAGCAGCACGTGAGTTTTCACCGGCACGCGCCGGACCTTCCGTCCGCGCGCCTCGATGACCGCCGGCTTCTCTTTCTTCGCCATGCGTCCAATCTACCAACAACGGTCCGGAAATCAACAGCACCACCAAGGCAGCCCAAGTACAAGGGACAAAGGACCAAGGACAAAGCAAGTGGAAAGGGGAAATGGCCAGGTCGGACTTGGTACTTTTCACTTTGGTCTCACCTTGCTTTGTCCTTTGTCCTTACCACTTTGTCCTTCCACGCGTCTGCCCGCTCCGCTTTACTTGGAGTGCCCCCGGCATATCATTCTCAGCGATGAGCGAACCCGCCCGGAACGACACCCACACGGAGGCGCGCTTCACGCGCCGCGTCGGTGTCTTCAGTATCGGAACGCTGGTCTCCCGAATTCTAGGCGTGGCGCGCGAATCGGTCTTCGCCTACCTGTTCGGCGCCGGTTTCGCCACCGATGCCTTCAACGTGGCGTTCCGCATCCCCAACGTACTCCGCGACCTGTTTGCCGAGAGCGCGCTCTCCGCCGCGTTCGTGCCCGCGTTCGTCCGCAGCCTGCACGAAGACGACCGCCGCCGGACCTGGGCCTTCGCGTCGAATATGCTCAACACCATCGTGCTGGTCACAGGAACGATCTCCGTTCTCGGCATCATCTTCGCGCCGTCGATTGTGAAGGTCATCGCGCTCGGGTTCGCCGACCAGCCGGCCAAGCTCCAACTGACCCTGACCCTCACCCGTATCATGTTCCCCTTTCTCTTGTTCGTGGCCGTGGCGGCGTGGGCCATGGGTATCCTGAACGCTGGCGGCGCGTTCTTCGTCCCGGCGGTCGCTCCAGCCGCGTTCAACGTCTTCTCAGCGCTCGTCCCGCTGGCCGCCTACGGCTTCCTGAAGACCCGTGGCATCGACCCCATACTCGGCATGGCCTGGGGCGTTACCATCGGAGCGGTGGCCCAGTATCTGGTTCAGGTACCGAGCCTGCGTCGCCACGGCTTCCGCTGGACTCCGGTCATCGACACCCGCTCCCCGGAACTGCGCCAGGTCTTCCGGCGCTGGCTGCCGATGATCCTCGGCTTCGCGACGTGGCAGGTCAACTTCCTCGTCAACACGTTCCTCCTGACGTTCCTTCCCCAGGGCTCGGTTACGTGGGTCAACTACGCCTACCGGATCCAGCATCTGCCTGCCGGCCTGTTCGGCGCCGCCATCGGCTCAGTCGCCATCGCCGAGTTCTCGCACCAACTCGCCGATACCGACGTGTCGCAGCTCAAGGGACGGTTCCGTCATTCGATGGCGCTCGTCTCGGTTCTCACTCTGCCCGCCGCACTCCTGCTCATGGCGCTCGCGGTCCCGGTCACGCGCCTCATCTACCAGCACGGTCGCTTCACCCCGAACGACACCCTGCTCACCGCGCAGGCGCTCGCGCTCTACTGCACCGGCATCTGGGCTGCCGCCGCCACCCGCAACACGGCTGCCGGGTTCTACTCCTCCGGCGACACCCGCACCCCGGCCTTTGTCGCCATCGGTGTCGTCGCGGGCAACGTCGTCATCAACCTCATCCTGATGCGCGTCATCGGCTTCCGCTCCTTCCCCTTGGCCGCGTCCTTCACCCAGCTCATCAACTTCGCGGTTCTCTTTGCAATACTGCGTCGCCGTACCGGCGGGCTCGAAGGTCGCTACCTCGCGAGCATCACCATCCGCACCCTTGCCGCGTCCCTGCTGGCCGGCGCGATTGCCTTAGCCTGCGCCCGGGGCATCGAACAAGTCCTGCCCACGCGTCGGGTCCCTCACCAACTCCTGCAGGTATTCGCTGCCGGCGGAATCGGCGTTCTGTCGTACTACGGGCTCGCCCTGCTGTTCCGCATCACCGAGGTCAGACAGGCAGTCCGCGACGTCCTCGGCCCGCTGCTGCACCGACAGGCCTGACACCACAGGACCAGAGATGCCCACCACGGAGGCGAAGCAGGAGCAAGCAACCACAGGTGGACGCAGATGAACACGGATCGAAATCGTGACACGAGCCGATGTCCTCCATCTGTGTTAATCCGTGTTCATCCGTGGTTATCACGCCCCGGCCGGGAACTGGGACGGCGGAACTCGCGTCTAACTGATTGATATGGCTGCAAAGCTGATAGGTGACCCGGAAGCGCGCGCTCCCGTGCTGATTGCCGGCTGGCCGGGAATGGGCCAGGTAGGACTGGGAGCCTGTGACTACCTCCGCCGGAAGCTCAACGCCGTTCCCTATGCCCAGATCGACGTCAGCTCATACTACCGGCCCGAGGCCTTGACCGTAGAAAACGGGCTCGGCCGGATGCCCGACCCGCCCAAGCAGGACCTCTACTACACAAGCGAACCGCCGCTGTTCATTTTCGAAGGCGATACCCAGTTGGCCGGCGAACCCGGGTTCAGGCTGGCAGCCGAACTGCTCGACCTCGTGCTCCGGCACGGCACCGAGACCGTGTACACCGGCGCGGCCTATGCGATGGCGGTCAGCTTCCGCCAGCGTCCCGAGATCTACGGCGCCGCTACGAACGAGAACCTGAGATCGACCTTCGCATCGTTCGGGGTCAAACCGCTCAAAGAAGGCAACATCTCGGGCCTGAACGGCCTGCTGCTCGGGCTCGCTGCGCAGCGCGCCATGCCGGCCGCCTGCCTGCTCGCAACCATGCCGCACTACGCCATCGAGGCCCCGAACCCCAAGGCCTCCCGCGCCCTCATCCAGGTCTTCCAGCGTATACTGAACACCAGCGTCGATATGGACGAGATTGACGAAGCGGTGCGCCAGGCCGACCAGATGTTCAAAGACTTCGAAACCAAAGTCAACGAGGCCATCCAGCAACTGAGGGACAACCTGGGCGCGCACGCGGAGGGCCGGCAGACCGAGGGCGAAGAACCCGACGACCGCCCTGAACCACATGACCTGATGGAACGGGTTGAGAAGCTCTTTGAAGAGGCCCGCAGCGACCGTGAAAAGGCGGTCCTGCTCAAACAAGAACTCGACCGCTGGGGCCTCTACCACCTCTACGAAGACCGCTTCCTCGACCTCTTCGAACGCCAGCCCCGCCCCGGCATCTAGCCCAAACCGGCACTGCCTTCGCCGGACAGCCTCTCAAGACAACTGCAGATTCCCGGCGCGGGACATTATAACGAAAGCAGGAAATGTTTGTCATTCTGAGGCGTTCGACGCCGAAGAATCTTCGAGTGCAAAGACCCTCGCGACGCGTCCCGCGCGTCGGCCCCCCTGGAACTGTCCCGGTTCTCCAGCAGCTACCGAGGACTCCCCGAAGCTCCTCCGGAAGCAACCCACCAGGCAACCGTGGACGCAATCCGGACAGCAAAGGTGAAGGCAACGTCCTCAGCGTACCGGCGAGCAACGGCCTGAGCGACCCGCTCTGCTGACTCCCGAACTACGGCCCGGACTCCGGACTACGCACCCCTCCCTGCTCCTCACCGGGTTTCTCTCCAGACAACCGGCGGGGTTCATCCGGAAGCTCCTCTCCAGATTGCCCTGTGAGCCCCCTCCGGAGTTACCCGGCAGGCAATCTCGGGAACAACTTGGGGGACTGCCTACCGGGTGGGGGTCTGAGTTAGCCGATTCGGGCGTAACTTTCCAAGCCTCAGGCAGATAGGCACGAAAACCAGCCCCGCAGCTTGTATACTATGTAGGCTACAAGCTGTAGGCGAAGGCTCCACCGGCCAATCATCCTTTGCTGGTCTCCGCCCATCAACGGGCGCCCGAAAGAGCAGGGCAGCTCTCGCCCGCCCCGATTGCAGCTGACTTCCAACTGCTACCTGCTAACTCGCTAACTCCGCCCTACCTCGCCACAACCGCCTTCCTCACCGACCGGAATCCCGGCGTGTCGAGACGCGAAAACCGGACGACGTGTCGGAAGAAAGCGCGGGCGGCGTTTGACTCGCCGAAGAGACAGCCCTAGAATTGAGCCATGAGTGATACTGCCGTCAAGGTAACAGTGCGGAATGGCACCGTGACCATCAGGTTCCCTGCCCGGCTGTTGCGGGCAACGCCGCCTGGCAGGCGACAGGCAGAGCAGCGACAGGCGCTGCGAGCGGCGCGCGGCATGTGGAGACGGCGCAGGCTCGACCCGCTCGCCTACCAGCGCGGCGTCCGTGGCGAGTGGAACTGACCCCGCAATCAGCTTGACCTACCTGCTCGACACCAACAGCCTCATATACTACTTCCAGGGCGCGCCGGAGATGGACGACGTGTTCCGGCAGATTGAGTTGGGTACTGCGCGGCCGGTCGTCTCAATCATCACTGTGGTTGAACTACTTGGATTCCCTCGCCTGGAGCGCGCCGACGAAACGCGGATACGGTCGCTCTTGGCCGGGTTCAGCGTGGTGCCGGTAGACGTGAAGGTCGCCGATCGTGCCGTTGAACTCAAACGTCGGCGCGGGGTCAAAACCCCGGATGCGATAATCGCAGCCACGGCCCTGCTCGAAGGTGCCTGCCTTGTCACCCGCGACCAGGCACTGCTCGATCGGATCCCGGAAGTCGAGTCACTGAACCCATTCGCGCCGCGCTAGCGGCATCCCAGTCGGCAGCCCAAGACTCGGGGCGGGCTTGCGCCCGCCCCACTGCTAACTGCTAACTCCTAACTGATAACTCTGCTTCACCTCGTCACGACGACCTTCTGTTCATCGGTGACGGCAGGCGTGCGAAGCTGGATGAAGTAGACGCCGTACGGCACCTGCCTGCCGTGGCTGTCTCTTGTGTCCCAGCCCACCGAGTAGGCCCCGGCCTTCTGGTGCCCGCTTGCGGGCATGCGCACGATCCTACGTTGACTCACGGTCCACGCATCCTAGAATCACCAAAAGGAGCTATACGTGCCCAAGGTGAAGACTGAAGTCATCCAGATGATTGAGCGGCTCCCCGACGACGCCGGCATTGCGGACATCATGGCCGAGCTCTACTTCAGGCTCAAAGTCGAAACTGGCCTGAAGGAGTTGGACGAGGGCAAGGGCATCACGCAGACCGTCGCCCGCGACCGACTCAAGAAGTGGCTCAGCTAGTCTGGTCTCACTCCGCGTCTCTCTCAGTGCCCGCTCACTAGCCGGTCAGTATTCGCGGTCCGTCCGGGATGGCGGTCTTGACACCCGGGACGGGTTCACTATGATGAACTTGAGTTCACAATGAAGTACGCAAGTTCACGCGGTCGCCCAAGCGACTCGGGCCGGTTGTTCGTTGCGTCGCTGGAGCAGGCCGTGCTGGCGTTTCTCTGCGCTCACGCTGACCGAAGCTACTACGGCGTCGAAGTGACGGACGAGGCCGGATTCTCACGCGGCGGGGTGAATCGCGTGCTGCGTGAACTGGCCAGAGCCGGTCTGGTTGAAGCCGAGGACCGCGGCCGGATGCGGTTCTATCGCGCACGCCTGGCCGACCCGCGAGTCCGATCGTTCAAGACGCTGCTGAATGTTGAGGCCCTGAGCCCTCTGCTTGACCGCCTGTCCGGACTGGCACTGCGAGTCGTGCTGTACGGCAGCGCGGCCGAGGGCACGAATCTCCCTGACAGCGACGTTGACCTGCTAGTGGTGACCAATTCGCCGGACCGGACGCGGAAGGTCGTCGCCTCCGGCGGCGACGCGCTGCAGGTTGTGATCGTGACGCCGGTCGGGCTTGCCGACCTGGAGCGGGACAACGCGGTATTCGCAGCCGAACTCAAGCGCGGAATCGAACTGTGGAAAGAAAGCTAGGCCCGGAGTTTGAGTCCTGTGTGAAGTCGGGCAGGATTCGACGGTTTTCGCCCGGTCCGACCTTCGTCGCGGGCGAACTGGCGGCAGCAGGCCAGGACCTCGACGAGGCAAGGCGCACCCTGGCCGCCGGCGGGCTCAAATGGGCGACCATTCAGGCCTACTACTCCATGTTCCATAGCGCACGGGCGCTGTTGTACGCCAAGGGCTTTCGGGAGCGCAGCCACCGGTGTCTGGTCATCGCTCTGCGCGAGTTGTACGTTGGACCGCGGCTACTGGAGCTGGAATTCGTCGAAGGACTTGAAGCAGGCAAGACGCTGCGCGAGAACGCCGACTACTACAGCCGTTTCTCCGAAGCCGGCTCTCACAAGACAGTCGAGCTGGCCGGTTCGTTTCTTGCCCGTGCGCGCACGCTCACCGCAGATTCGGCCGGACCGATGTAGCGGCGCCGTTCGGACGCTCGGGCCTACGCCCGCCCCTCGGTCTCGTTCTGCTGGCTCTGCCTCTACCTTAACCTTAGCCTCTACCTGTACCTTTCCCTCTCCTCACTACCTCGCCACCACCGCCTTCTTCACGTCACTGAAGCTAGGCGTATCTAGGCGGATGAAGTACACGCCGGCGGGAACGCGGTTGCCGCTGCTGTCGCGGCAGTTCCAGGTGACGCCGTGCTGACCCGCTGCCTGCTCCTCCCCAACGAGTTGCCTGACCTCACGCCCCAATTGGTCGTAGACGGATAGCTCAACACGGCCCGGCGCAGCGAGGGAGTACTCGATGTCGCATCCGCCTGGGACCATTCGCGTCTGCATATCAGATGTCACAGGCAAATCGTCTGTCTTCGGCGTCTCAACTGCTGCGTACCCGGTATCGCGTAGAACGAAGACTGAGTTGCTGTCGACTCCGGTGACGAAGATGCGCTGGCGGACAGGGTCCAGTTGAATATCCCGAGTACCCGGATCAGCCAGGCACATCCCCGGTACGATGATCGAATCGGTGTTGCAGTCGATGACGACCAACATAGTAACGGCACTGGTATCCGGCCAGACACTAACCAGATAGATACGATTGCTCCACGGCACCCAGCGAATACACACGTCGGTTCTCCCGCCGTACCCGCACGCGAACTTCTTCAGTACTGAGTCGGTAGCGCAGTCGACAACCCACATCGTGTCCGGATAGCTGGTAATGTAGGCTTTCCCATCGCGCTCGTCCACCGCGACATGGCTGTACACGCCCTCCGTCACCTGTACCGGGAGTACGCGAACCAGCGTGTCACGCTCGGTGTCAATGATGCCAACTTCGTCGGCCACCATGTCAAACCGGCCGTGAGCGACGTACGCTCGATGGTAGTTGTGGCTGAATACACAGGCGTCGGGCATCCGAGCGTAAACCGCACTGACATCAATGATCTTGAGACATGAATCGGCCAGATAGTCATATACGTAGAGCTTCTTGAACGAGCCCTGCCCGACATAGAGCTTGCGATGAACCGAATCCCATGAGCCCCAGGTGCTGTGTATCGACCAGCGGCGGATTATCGTATCGGCATCACACTCATATTCATACAGCGTATCCACCGCGGGCTTGAACCGGACGTCGAGGTCGCTCAGGTAGACGTCACTGCGGAATTCACGATAGACATCAAGCCACCTGAGTATTGAATCCCCCGCCGCGTCAATCACCAGCGTGCTTTCATGTACTTCTCCGAATGTGATGAAGAGCTTCTGTCGGCGCCAATTGTACGAGTATTGGTAGAAGCCCGCATTCTCGACCGGAATCTGCGCCTTGAGCTGATACGTCGAGCAGTCGAGCACGAGATACTGGTCGTAGGCATAGCTGCCAAGGTAAAGCTTGTTGAGATCTTGGATGTAGAACCCCGCGCCCAATGGCACCGGCAATCGGATGATGGTATCTATTACGACCTGAGCGAACACGGTCAGCGGAACGAGGACGAGCAGTAGCTTCTTCACAGGTACCTCCAGACTTCGGAGGGGCGGCATCCGCCGCCCCTCCGGATTGCGAGTCTACTCGACCACCGCCTTGAGCCTAGGAGTCCGGCCGAAAAGCCACCTACCGCCCGACCGTCAATCTTGCGGCCATTGATAATCAAGGACTTACGTAGTGCCATTTCACGGTCTGTACGCTACCAGAGGGGTTTCCGGCCGGGCCTCTAGCCTGCTCCGCGCCCATGTCAAGGAGCACGAAGTAGGCCCAACGGAAGAACACCGAAGGCAGGATACCGAATTCCGGGTCTTGCGACCGAGCGGAACTCAAGCATAAGATACTACAGGTCCTCGAAGGTACGAAAACCAGTATCTCCTCTGTTCGTCACCTGCCGGTACTCGGCATTCGGTCTACGGTATTCATCAGTGCTTCGCTTCATCGTGTCACCACGACCTTTCTGACGTCGGCGAAGTCCGGCGTGTCAAGGCGGATGAAGTACACGCCGGCGGGAACACGGTTGCCGCTGCTGTCGTGGCAGTTCCAGGTGACGCCGTGTTGGCCCGCTGCCTGCTCCGCCCCAACGAGTTGCCTAACCTCACGCCCTATCTGGTCGTGGATGGCGAGGTCAACTCGGCCCGGTGATGCGATGGAGTAGCTAAAGTCAATGCCGCTTGAGGTGATCTGCACCTGCAGCATCAAAGTTGACGTCGCTGAAGCAGAAGTCGGCTCCTCGGTGACGCCGCCTGGCACGTCACGGAGGACGTAGATGTCCGTGCTGTCAACTCCGATGACGAATATGCGCTCGCGTATCGGGTCGAGTTGGATATCCCGAATGAAGCCCTCAGTCATCAGCATCCGCGGCACGATGACCGAGTCGGTGTTGCAGTCGATTACCACCAATGCGCTGGCATAGGGGATGATCGGAAAGGAATTGACAAGGTAGATACGGTTGCTCCACGGCACCCAGCGTATGCACGTATTGGTGTGTCCACTCGGCACGCACTCGAACTTCTTCAGAACCGAGTCTGTGGCGCAGTCAACCACCCACATCGTGTCCGGCGTCTGAGCATTGTCGTCACAATCAGTGATGTACACCTTGCCGTCCTGCTCGTCCACGGCAACCTGGTTGTACAAGCCGTTCGGTATCCGAACTGGCAGCACCTGCAGCAGCGTGTCGCGCTCAAGGTCGATTATGCCGAGGTTATCGTTACCCAGCAGCTCGAACTGGAAAGAGGAGATGTAGCCCCTTCGGTGGGTGCGACTGAATACGACGGCGTCGGGCGTGGTGGCGGTAACAGCGCTCACGTCAATCACCTTCAGACAGGAATCGTTCACGTAGTCGTAGACGTACAGCTTCTCCCAACTGCCCTGACCCACATAGAGCTTGCGGCCGACCGAGTCCCATGACGCGCAGGTGCTGTGAACCGGCAGCCGGCGCTTGATTTCGTCGTTGGCGCACCCGTACTCGAACAGCGTATCGACCGCAGGCTTGTACCGAACGTCAATGTCACTCAGATACACGTCGTTGTACCATTCGCGAGGAACCCCCAGCGTATCGATGACCGAGTCTGCCGTAGCATCAATTACGAGCGTGCTGTCAATGCTCCTGTTGGCTATCACGTAGAGCTTCTGACAGCGCGGACTCCACGAGTAGTCGGTGATGCCCCCGGCGTCGTCTAGGCGAATCTGCGCCTTAAGGCTGTAGGTCGAGCAATCGACAACAAAGATGTCGCTATGACCCATTACGTAGAGCTTGTTCAGCTCTGATATGAAGTACGCGCCCCCGGAAAGTCCGGCGGGGAGTCTCACAATGGTATCTACTTCGACCTGCGCGAAAAGCGCCAGTGGGATCAGAGCAAACACAAGTCTTCTCACGAGAACTCCAATCTCGGAGGGGCGGAGAGCCCGCCCCTCTGAATAGCGAACCTACTTCACAACTGCCTTGAGCCTAGCTTGCTCCGTGCCCATGTCAAGCAGCACGAAGTAAGCGCCGGCGCTCAGACTTCGTACTTCATTGTCCCAACGCAGCCGGTGTGTGCCGCGTTGCTGTTCACCGGCGTCGAGCGTGCCGACGTGCCGGCCCAGCGCGTCAAGAAGGCTCGCCCGCACGCGTGCAGCAGCAGGCAGTTGGTACTCGACCTCGATGCCAGCACTGCCCGAGAGTGCGCGTGCCGTGGCGTCTCGGACCTGCGAAGCGCCGCCCTCTTCGCCGTCGCCGTCGCCGGGGGCCAAGACCCGGTAGAAGTCTCTCTGCTCGTGGACAGAACTGCCGGGTAACAGAAACACAAGGTCCCCGCCTAGCACCATTGCCGAGTTGACCATGGGACGGGGAAAATGGGTGTTGTGGATCGAGTCACCATCTACGCACCAGTCAACCCATTCAGCCGCTTCTGTGTATGCGCTCGGCACGTCTCCATTATCTTGGGTGGAAAATCGGGCGATGATACGAGGCTTCCCCTCCTCGTTCGGTGTTCTCGTCGTAAGGCACGTGCCGATTTCTTCCTCCTCGCCATCTGCGCTCCCCAGATAACTCCAGGTGTTCTGACCGATCGTGTACCTGAAGAACAGGCACGTATCCCCGCCTGGTAGGGCGAGAATCGACCTGTAGCCATCGCTGAAACTACCGGAATCGTACGCGATTGCCGCACCGTCTTCGACGTCATATGGAATGTCGGCCAGCCGTTGCCACCCGCCCTGAAGGTCGAAGCTGTGGACGGCTGAGCACCACACCCACTGCCCGCCACTCCAACCCGCGGTTCGCCAGTAGTACGTCCCGTTGTCGAGGTCGCTCGGCGCATGGTATTCCGGGTCGGTGACGACTGAATCTACAACGGTAGTGCTGAAGTTCGAGTAGGCCGATATTTGTATTCGATACTGAGCTACTCCCAGGCTACCCCACACGAGGTGCGGTGTCTGGTCGGAGATGATTGCACCGGAGTCCGGGTAGAAGCCGTCAGGGTCCAAGTCCGGCACGTACCAGCCGCCAGGAATCGCATATCGCCAGAAGGACCTGCCGTTGCTGGGGTCGTCAGTGAGACAGCAGATCCACCCGGGTACAGCGTAGTTCGTTGCGTGGTAGGCTCGGTTTGGGTCATAGGCAATGGCCGCACCATCACCGAGGCAGAACGCGGAGATCGTGACGTAAGTCGATGAGTCGTTATCCGGGTAGTAGCAGTACAATCTGCTAACCGTATCGTCTGATGCGTCAATGTGCCAGCCGGAACCCCAGAAGACGGGTTGTTCCATCCACTGGAAAGTGCAGCTTGCGCCCTTGATGCGCACGGCCATCATCCCGGCGGTCGTGTCATCCCACATTGAATCCTCTTCAGCATTGGGGTCGAAGATCCCGATTGAGGTCGAGTTGGTGCCGATCACAGGAAACCAACCCCAGACCCGACCATCACTCCCCCAGGTAAGGCTGGTACCGAGTTGGACGTCGAAGGGAGCATTGTCCTCTTCATACCTTAGCCAGCCGAAGGCCGCGGTCGCTGCGAGCAGGAGCCCGCAGACTACCATGAGTTTCTTGAGCATGATTTCCTCCTTTGCTCATGTTGTCGGCACACCTTGTGCGCCCTGGGGGTATGCCACTGTGCTCGTGCCCGGTGCCGGGTTGCAGAGCCGGCCAGACTACCGTTGCCTGGAAGCGGCGGCGGTTGAAAACCGCTCATAGTCTTGCCATCCCCTGCTTGTTTCCTTCTGCATCCCGGCTACAATCTTTGGGGCAGCACAGAGTCCAACTCTGAACCTGTTTTTCCTGGCCGGGATTGCAGGTGCTGCCCCTCATTTCATTCAACCTCTCGCTATCAGAACTTCGGTCTCTCTCGCTCACGTTCGGCCTCGTGATTCGGGCTCCGCGGCACGCTGCTGGCGGCCGGAGCACTGAGGCGGACGAAGTGCCCGCCAAGCACCATCGTTGCCGGTCTGCCGCCAGGTCCGCTGTCGATAGCCGCGCCCTTGATCGGGCGCTGCCAGTGAGTCTCGCGCATGCGCTGCCCTACCGCTGTAGATTCCAGCGGATGCGCTGCCAGCCAGTCTTGTCGCATCTTGGCGGCCCACCCACCGTCGGTCGCGGCCAACTGCGTGAAACTTCCAGGTGCATCTACGGCCGGCGTGGCGGCCTCGACGAATCCCACATACCCGCCGACGAACAGGCCGAACAGGGAACAGCAGACTAGCAGAGAAAACCAGTAGGCCACGAGGTCCCTGTCCAGACCGCGCTCGCGGCTCCAGCTCCGCACACCCGTCAGCGTTCCTCTTCCATTGAACCACCGCCGTCGCGCAACGGAAACCGCAGCCGGTGGCGCGGCCATAGGTCCCGAGGCGGGGCCGCTGCCCGGGATCGCCAGGCCAATGAACATGCGGACCTGTTCGCTCCGCTTCATCGTGTCACCAACACCTTGGTAACGGCCGATGGCTGACGGCTGGCGGCTGACGGCCCCAAACGGACAAAGTACACGCCGGGTGCGAGCACACTCACATCATTCGCGCCCGGCGCGAGGTCCATGACCTGCCTTCCGCTGATGTCCAGCAGGCGGCTTGTGCTTGGGCTTGAGCTTGCGCGCTCCGGCAAGAACAGCACGTCGCGGACGACGGTCGGGCCGCTGTTCTGCGCTCGGAGTTCGGCGTTCGGCGCTACCTCCTCGATGCCGGCCGGGGCGTTGGTCGAGAACCATACCTTGCCGTCAGCCCACCAGACCACGTAGACGTGCCCGGTCGAGTCGACCGCGATCTCCGGGTACCAGCTATTCACAGTTGTGTCGTCGGTGACGAGTTCGAGGTCGGACCAGGTGACGCCATGGTCCGAAGAGGACGTGTGGTATACGTTGTACTTCGAATCAGCCGTATCCTGGACCATCAGC
>DDXO01000067.1 GCA_002347155.1 Caldifarciminota bacterium UBA2258 | reverse complement strand
CCTGATTCCAGCTCAGCCGGTGAGTGCCGGGCTGCTGGCTGCAATTCCATCTGATTCGGTGCATGTCGATCTCCTTTCTAACTGCTCACTGCTACCTGCTAACTCTTCCTCGTCTTGCCATCCCCTGCTTGATTCCTTCTACATCCCGGCTACAATCTCGCGGGCAGCACAGAGTCCAACTCTGAACCTGTTTTTCCTGGCCGGGATTGCAGGTGCTGCCCTTTGGTTCATCCTATCTCTCGCTCTCAGAACTTCGGTTTGTCTGACTCTCGCTCAGCCCTGTGGTTCGGGTGGCGCGGCATGCGGCCAGCGGCCGGAGCACTGAGGCGGACGAAGTGCCCGCCAAGCATCGTTGGCGACGGCCTGCCGTCAGAGCCGCCAAGTCCGCTGTCACCGGCAGCGCCCTCAAGCAGGCGCTGCCAATGCGTCTCGCGCATGTGCTGCCCTACCGCTGCAGATTCAAGCGGGTGCGCTGCCAGCCAGTCCTGTCTCATTTTGGCGGCCCATCCCACATCGGTCGCGGCCAGTTGTGCGAATGAGTACGGCGGGTCTGCGTGCGGAGTGGCGTTCTCCATGAATCCCACATAGCCGCCGACGACGAGGCCAAGCAGGGAACAGCAGACGAGCAGCGCAAGCCAGTAGGCTGCGTGGTCCCTGTCCAGACCGTGCGCGCGGCTCCAGCTCCGCACACCCGTCAGCGTTCCTCTTCCATTGAGCCACCGCCGTCGCGCGACGGAAACCGCAGCCGGTGGCGCGGCCATAGGTCCCGCGGCGGGGCCGCTTCCCGGTATCGCCAGACCTATGAGCATTCGGACCTGTTCGTTTCGTCTCATCTCGCCACCACCACCTTCCGCGTCTTCCCTGACCTCTCGCCCCTAGTCCCTAGCCCCTCTCTGATGAAGTACACGCCGGGTGCGAGCACGCTCACATCATTCGCGCCTGCCTTCAGGTCCAGAACCTTCCGCCCGGCAATACTCAGCAGTTCCGCCCGGTATTCTGTCTCCTGTCTGCTGTCCACTGCTCCTAGCACAAGCACGTTGCGGACCACGGTCGCGGACGGCTGCGCGATGATTGCCTGCTGCATCGGCTCTTCGGCGATCGCCAACGGTCTGTTGGTAGAGAACCACACTTCGCCGCTGCCCACCTGCCAGACGACGTACGCGTGCCCGGCCGCGTCGGCTGCGATGTCCGGGTTCCAGCTGTCTATCGTTGGATCGTCGCCAACGAATTCGAGATCTGACCAGGTGACCCCATGGTCGGAGGAGCGCGCGTAGTAGGTTAAAAAGATACCCTCAACCGTATCGCAGTCGATCATCAGGGCCGTGTGCACGCTGCCGTCGGCTGAAATGGCGAGCTTGGCGCCATTGGTGTAGGACCCGAATTGTGTGCTATCCAACCTGGAAACAAGTGAAGGGTTGCTCCACGTGTCCGGTTCGATCCAGAGAGTTCGAGCTTCGGTGTTAAGGATGACGGAATCCCGGCTGCGACCGGTGTAGTCACAGATGACATGCCGCGCATCGGCGACGACGTGCGGTTGGCTCGCAGAGCCTCTGAAGGTGTCAAGTTGAACCCCGGACTGGAAGGTGTGGCCCCTGTCGGTGGAGCGGTAAAGGTAGGCGTGGCTCCTTATGACGGGATCATCGTAGTAGGGGGAGTTTGCGACCACCAGATAGTGATTAGTCCCGGGTTGCACGAAGACATCCGGGTGCGCACAACCGGCCGGATACAGCGAGTCCCTGCACACACGGACACTAGGGCTCCACGTAGCGCCTTTGTCGGTGGACATCGACGAGAAGATGTGCATGTTGTCGAGCGGTCCGCCGTTCCACGCACAGAACAGGTTGCCGCCCGTGTCCACTGCGATGCGAGCTAGGCCAATGAAGGCGGGGCGCGTACACTCGACGACGGTCGAAAGCTCAGACCAAGTGGAGCCGCCGTCACGCGAACGCACGCAAACGAGACGATTAAGCGGGGTGATCTTCTCAAGGTACACGATGTAGATATCACCATCTGAATCGGTCGCTATGTCACGCGGCTCCGCAAAGGGACTCCCGCGCTTCACGAGCACGTCTGCGGTCAACCACATCCTGCCACCATCGTCGGACTTCTGAAACATAACGTCCGTACGGATAGGGATGATGCCCTGGCTCGAGTCGTCCTCAAACGCAACGTAGATCGGCTGGTTTGACCAAGGACCGGGGCCGAGGGTGATTGCAGCGTTGCCGCAGCCATTTGTCGGCTTGTTCTCGTGGTCTATCCGTTCGGGCGGTGCGAACGATGCCAGAACGATTGTGGCAGAGAGCAGGAGAAGCAGGGCGGACGCCTTGAGACTTCTCTCCATAGGTACTCCTATCTCGGAGGGGCGGGGGTGCCCCGCCCCTCCGACGTCTGGCCTAGCGGACTACTGCCTTGAGCTTGGCTTGTTTCTCGCTGGCGTCAAGGACTACGAAATAGGCCCCGGCGCTCAGCTTCTTGCCTTTGCTACCGCGAGTCCAGCCGAGCCGGTGCGTTCCGGCTGGCTGCTTACCGGCATCAATCGCACAGACCAATCTTCCGATGGCGTCGTGCACGGTCGCACGTACGCGGGCAGCGGCCGGTAGTTCGTACTCGACCTCGACACCGCCGAAGCCCGAGACGACGTGCGCGTTCACCTCCACACTCCGCATTCCGCCGGATTGCCCGCCTTCCCTCGGGACTGGAGGCGGCTCCAGCGCCCAGAAGTGATTCTCATCCACGACCAAGTAGTTCATGCGGCTTGGTCCTGACGTCATTGAGGCCTCAGGGCCGATGTGCTCTGGGAAGCGCGCATAGAAGAGCGGGTCCTGTTCGTCGAGGGTATCGAACGGAATCCAGTGGGGAACCGTGTCGGTATAGTAGTGGTAGGGAAAGTCCAGAGTATCCGAGTCACCGAAGACGGCAAACGGATAGGCGCCCCATTCCCCGGTTGGGTCGTGGGTCGCGATCGAAGTGCCGGCTTTGACGTTCACCGGCGCGTCCTCTAACGTATCTATCCACTGCTCGGTCGTAAGGTCGTACTTGTAGAAGTCCTTGGTGTTGCCGCCGCGGAGGACAAGGAGGGCCGGGTTGCCAAACGCATCGCCATCGTAGGCCATCGACGCTCCGGTGCCGGCGGAATGAGGGATATCGTCCTCGATCTGCTCCCAGCCGCCCTGCAACTCAAAGTTGTGGCTGTTTGCGCCCCATGTCCATCCGCCACCCGTCCATGTGGCAGTGCGCCAGTAGTATGTATCGTTGGCGAAATCAGTGTGCGGCTCGAATGCCGGCGTGGAAAGCACCGTATCGATGACGATGCTCATGAAGAACTGGTCGGTCGCGACCTGTATCCGATACTGGGTTGGCTGTGCTGACGGACTCCACTGGAACGGAGGTGTCTGGTCAGCAATGACGGCACTGGGACCCGGGTAATAGCCATAGAGCGAGATGTCCGGGATGCTCTCGGCGGCGATGTGATAGCGCCAGAACTCCGTGCCACCGCCGGGAAGACAGTATATCCAGCCCGGGACCGGGTAGCTCCACACGTCCCAGCTCAAGTTCGGGACGTAGGCAATGCAGGCGCCGTTGCCCAGCGCGAACTCCTCCTCCTCGTCGATGTCGTAGGAATCCCATTCCTCCTGCGTTACTGAGTACCAGTACAGGTACGCATCGTACTCCCCGTCATCGTATATGTCACCGATGCCGAAGAGCAGAGGCGTTTCCTGCCACTGGAACGTAAGACTCGTGTGGTGCAGGTAGTCGTATTCCATCGACTCGCTCAGCAGACCCCATGTGTCAGAGGCGGGGTCGTAGTATCCCACGAAGGTCTCGGGGTCTTCCGCGTAGTCCGTGGGAAACATACCCCAGACTCCGCCGTTTCCCCAGGTAATGTGGGTGCCAGTCCCGACCACGGCCGTGTCGGGAACGTCTTCCAGTTGTTCCCAAGCCATGGCCGCAGCGGCGACGAACAATATGCAGACTACCATCCTCTTGAGCATAGATTTCCTCCCTTGCTCAGATTTGTGCGCACTTGCGCGTTTTGTGTCCCCGGCGACTGATTAACGGGGCAGTCGCAGCCGGGATTGCAGGTGCTAACTGCCCTTTCTCTTGCCTATCGCGGTAGGCCACTGGTTTGCCTCGACTCCTGCCATTGGCCGTCGGGCCAGATTCGCCGCACATCCCCTACAAGCGCGACAATCCCGAACGCATCACCTTGATACTCGATGCAGGCGTAGCCGCGGTCACGCGGCCGCTCGACCACTACGTCTAGTCGGACATCGCTCGGCCTCGCATGACGAGAGTGAGATGCGAGCACCGACGAAACCATCGCAAGCGCGACAGTCACGCGCCACGCCGAGCCGTCGAGCAGGCACGCGCCGAAGAAGACGACGAGCGGGACACCAGCGCTATCGCAGTCGGTGTCGGCTTCCACGGCTTGGGACACGATCCCAATTGAGGACAATTGGGTCATGTCCCCGCCTGTCCCATTTTCGCCGGGCGTGTCCCGCGCCTCAGGTCCTTCGTCGTCAAGACCAACATCCTGCCAGGCAGAGCGCACGTGCGGAGTGGCCGCGTGAAAGCAGAACTCGCCGGCCCTGACCGCCCTGGTGAAGTTGCCGGGCAGCAGGGCGATTCTCGTCGGCACCCGGCAACCGAGCTCTCGAGCTCTCGCGGCAACATCGAGACAGTCCTTGGTCAGCACTCGCACGAACGGCTGCTCTGCATATGACGTGCCAGCAACGAATGCGTGGCGCAACCTACCGCGAATCAGATAGATGGGTTGTTTCTGGCTTCTGGCAGAAGCCAGAGTTTCTGCCATTTATGGCAGTGGCGAATACGACCGAAGGTATACTTAGGCCGTGCCCCTTCAAGAGGTTATAGCATCACTGACACGGATGGCATGGAACTGCCATTTGTGGCAGTAGTTCCTGTTACGGACCCGCCCTCGCCCCGCCTCTCCCTCAAGGGAGAGGGAATAGTTGCAGGGAAGTCATGCGAAAGAGGAGCGTCCGCAAATGACCTGCCCTCTCCATCAAGGGAGAGGGAATAGTAGGAAGGAGGTGAGCCGGGGATTATTCCCCGGGGATGTTAGTCGGCGTGGCTACGGAGGTGGTGTTTGCGGAGCAGGCGATAGAAGTGCCTCTCGCTGAAGCCGGTGAGCCTGATAGCTTCGGACGCATTCCCCTTTGCCTGCCTCAAGGCCTCAATCAGCATGGCTCTTTCAGACTCATCCGACTTCTCGCGGAACGTATGCCGCAGGTTCTCGCGCGGTTGCGCGGTCGATCCTGCTCGGTGCTGCTTGAGTTCAAGGGGAAGGTCCGCAACTTGGAGTGCGTCACCGTTGGCGAGTAGCACCGCCCGCTCGACAACGTGCTGTAGCTGACGGATGTTGCCCGGCCACTCGAAGCCGGCAAACAAAGCCAAGACGTCATCGCTTGCGCCATGGACCGGCCGGTTGTATTCCTGAGCCGCACGGACGATAAGGTACTTCGTCAACACAGGAATGTCCTCTTGCCGACGACGAAGCGGCGGCAGGACGAGTTGAACCGTGTTGAGACGATAGAGTAGATCGCGTCGGAACAGGCCCTGCCGCTCGCGCAAGTCAAGGTCCATGTTCGTCGCGGCAACAATTCGTGCGCCGACCGGCCGTTCGGCGGTCCCACCAACTCGCGTAACCGTCTTGTCCTCTATGACCCGCAGCAGCTTGGCCTGG
>DDXO01000043.1 GCA_002347155.1 Caldifarciminota bacterium UBA2258 | reverse complement strand
GAACGCTGACTTTCCCTGCACCCTTGCCCCATTTTCCTTGCCAGCCCTTGATTGCGTCGAACTTCGTCGTCCCATGCCGACCCGCCCAACTGACCCGGCCTCGCATGGGGTTTGTGTTCCTCAAGTCGCAGGTTTGCCTCCGGCTTCCTTCGCACCTCACCTCGCGGTGACGCACCTGCCTTTGGCTAGCCCTAGGCGTAGTCGAAGGGTTGGTGCAATCAACCTCCGTGATAGAGACGCTCACTCTCAAGTCAGTGCCCGTGCTGGGCGCACACAGGAAAACCGGCCGCGCGGGCGGCCGGTTTGGGTACCGGGCCCAGTCAAGGGCCCTTCGGAGGACGGACTAGGCTACGAGGCCGCGCACTTCTCACCGACCTCGGGTCGCGACTGCCCGGCAGGCACAACGCCGTCGGGCATACGCGGCAACTCCTACCAGGCGACTCTGAACTCGCAGCGCCGGTTCAGTTCGTACCGAGCCGGGTCTTGCGTGACGAGTTTCTCCTCGCCGAAGCTGATGGTAGATAGCTGGCCCGCATCCGCGCCCAGTCTGACCAGATAGGCCTTGGCCGCCTCGGCGCGGCGCATGCCGAGCGCCATGTTGTACTCGGCGGTGCCGATGGGGTCGCAGTAGCCTTCGATGGTGATGCCGGGATTCTGGTTCTGGGCCTCGGCGGCGCTGATCTGGCCGTAGTTGTCGCTCAGTATCGCCGCATCGCGGGTCCTGATGTCCGACCTGTCGAAGTCGAAGTAGATGTTCTTCAGGTCCCAACTGAATCGGGGCGCAGGCGGAGCCGGCTCGGGCGCGGGTGTGGGCACCGGTGCGGGCGTCACGACCGCCTTCTTTGGGCATCCAGCCAGTATCAACAGGCACAGGATGCCCGTCAATACGGTCACGGTCCAGGTTGTTCTCTTCATGGTTCTCCTTTCCGGTCTCTGCGGTTGAGGTTTGTACTTGAGAATTGAGCCGGCGGCGTGTGGCAGTACCACCGCGCCGTCCCCGAAGACACTGATTGCGAAATTGGTTCGCCTGGCTCCGGCCGCCTGTGCGCCAAGCCAACGCAGGTATCGACTGGTTGCTGCTCGCGATTCGGTCTCGGGGACAGCGGAGGTAGTTCCATGGTCATCGACGCCCGGCGGCTGCCCGCCGGCCTTTGCGGCGGACAGAAGGAGCAGTGCGTGGACAACGACCCACGCGCCACCGGCAATGGTGAATAGCCGTGTGCTGCACGTCGCCAATCGCCGGCAGCCGTCGGCTGAGGCGATCTGGAATTGGCGAGAGCAGCCGTGATGTTTACGGCCGTGTTAACCTCCGTAATGCAGTCTGTTCTAGTGCATAGTGTATGACCAGGCTTCCGCCGCGTCACACTGCCTTTAGGGGATGGCGGCCCGACCATCCACCCGACCTGCAGCAACTCTGCCCTGCCGCACCCTTTATGTCCAGCGAGTGGGCGCTGACGCCAGGGGCGCGCGCACACCCGACCGATTGCCAGCGTAATATTAGCGCATCGGCCCATCATCGTCAATCTCTGCCGCCAGAACTGACATCGGGTCACAGAAACATCACCTCGGAGAGACACGAAACCCGGATTCCGATTGCGGCCCGAAGTCCTCCATTCGTGTTTGTCTACATTCGAGCTTCATTCGGATTTCGAGCTTCGTCATTCGAGTTTGGCTTGAGTCTGTCCGAAAGACCCGGGCTTCGCGGCCTTCAATACCGAAATCTGGGCACCTCGAATCCGTTGACATCCGCCGTCAGCGTAACTAAACTGCCAAGGGTTTCGCGTCGGCCGAACGACGGCAGGATGTCGTCGCCTTCTTCCGGCGGCGCGTACCCGAACCGTTCTGCTAAAACAGGAGGTACCTTGAAGGGTAGTATCATACTGGTCCTGCTCGTCGGGCTGGCCCTGGCCGCTCTGCCCGACCCGACTCCATCGAGTGGTGTCGACCAGCCGGCTTTCAGCCGGTCGGCCCCGCGCGTCGTCCCGCTCCAGCGGTTCTTCGCCCCTGAAGACGCGGATGAGACTCTCCATTACGACACCGACCCGGCGTCCGGCGTAGGGCTCACCAACGGCGGCACGTTCTGGGGCGGCGTCCGTTTCACACCACCTACCGCGTGCACGCTCAAAACCCTGCTCTTCTACCAGTGGAACTCATCCAACGCTGATTACATCTTCGTGTTCGGCGAGAACAACGATACGACGCCTGGGGTCGTGCTCGACTCGGTGGCCTACAGCGGCGCCGACTCGCTGACGTGGAAGGTCGCGGATCTGGCCGCGCCCCTGGTCCTGCCCGCCGGCGTCGACTTCTGGATCGCGGTTCGAATCAACCACTCGCCCGGCACGTTCCCGCTCGGAGTCGATGCCGGCCCGAACGTACACAACCGCGGCGGGTTCATCTCGACCAACGGAACGCGCTGGCAGAACCTGCCCGCCAACAACCCCGCGCTCGACTTCAACTGGAACATCCGCGCGGTCATCGCCGCCGCGCCCACCCCGGACCACGACGTGGGCGTAACTCGAATCATCGTGCCCGGCGTCAACATACCGGTCGGCGCCTACGCACCGGCGTGCCGCATCGTGAACTTCGGCGCCAATGCCGAGTCGGACATTCCGGTCACGTGCTGGATTGACTCAGCCGGCACGCGCGTCTACACCAAGGATACGACTTATGCCGGGCCGCTCGCGCCCGGAACGCGCGCCGACTTCACCTTCGCGCCGAACTGGCTCACCGGACCCGCCGGCAACTCGTACGACATCACCATGTTCACCGGGCTCGGCGGCGACCTCGACAACAGCAACGACACGGCACGCCAGTCAACGTCTGTCGCGGCGCGGTTCGTGGTGATGGACCACGACACCGGCTACTGCAAGCTCACCGTCTCCTGCCTCGGCTCCATCGGGTATGATGTACCGCCGTCCTTCGGCGGCCGCGGTTTCTGCTACCCCAAAACCTCAGCCACCAGCACGCTCTTCTACGCAAGCCTCGCCCTCGGGACCGACGTCAACTGGGTAGCAGACCGCTACTACTCCCACCCGACCAGCGGCGGCCCCAACACCGACTTCGTCACGACCGAAAGCCTGAGCGCGGTCGTTCCACCCGAAGTCGGCGACCAGCACTATCACGGCGCTTTCAACGACGCCGGCCACCCGTCGTCCAAGGGCCTCTCCGTGACCCAAAACTCGTTCATGAGCGCCGATTCTGCCTACGACGACTTCGTCGTCGTCGACTACGCGATTACCAACAATGGCGCGTCGGCAGTCAACGGCGTCTATGCCGGAGCATTCTTCGACTTCGACCTCGGAACTGATCGCCTGGATCTGTGCCGCTCGGACACTACTGAGCGGTTCGTCAAGATGTGGCATCAGAATTCCCAGAACCCGACGGTCGGCGTGAAGATCCTCGCTCCCGGCTGGTTCACCAACCTGACCGCTGTCGATCACAATATCTGGGTCTATCCCGATTCCTGCGTGACTGACAACCAGAAGTTCCGGTTCCTGAATGGAACGATTGTGCTGCGCAACTCCAACCGTCCGTACGACTGGTCGCTTGTCGCCTCGGTCGGACCGTTTGACCTGGCTCCGGGCGACTCTCAGAAGTTCGCCGTCGCAGTCATCGGCGCTACCGATACCACCAAGTTCCGGGTCAACGCCGAGTCGGCCCAGTCGTGGTACGCCAACAACCTGGGCATCGCGGGACCTCTACCGGTGCCCTCACCAGTAGTGCGCATCACCGCTGCGCCGAATCCGTTCAGCCGCGCGACCCGAATCAGCTTTGCGGCGCCGACTGCCGGCAGGCTCGAAATCGAGGCCTATGACGCGGCCGGCCGGCTGGTCGACCGGCTCGCAGTCAACGTCAAGGCCGGGCCGGGAGCGGTGAACTGGAGACCCAGAAAGCTGGGCGCCGGTCTTTACTTCCTGAAGGTGATGATGCCCGGCCGAGAGTCGGTCATCAAAACCCTGTTGACCGACTAGGCCAGTCATTCGGTTTCAGAAGGGGCGTCATCCGACGCCCCTCTGCATTTTGACGGCCGCAGATGCCTCGGGCCGGGGCCATTCATAGAGGCCAGGGATTATGGACCGGGGACTGGGGATTCAGAACCAAGGACTGCCGTGCGCTACTCGCCAGGCAGCGACTTCGATGGTGCCGGGCGGCTAGGCTGCCGACTAGGCAGAGCCATCCGATTCAGAATGCAGATAGACGACGCGGCGGGCAAAGGGGATTTCGACACCGGTGGCGTCAAACGCCTGTTTGATGCGGAGACGCAACTGTCGCTCGGCCTCCCATTGCCGACCGGGCAAGACCTTGACCGCGACCCGGGCCTGCACGCCGGATTCGCCGAAGTTCAGCAGACCGAGGACCGCGGGCGGCTCGATTGCCGCGTCGGAGTTCTCACTGTACCACTCATCCGCGACGCGCTGAAGCAGTGCCAGCCCTTTCTTCGCTTCCTGTTCGTAAGCCAGGTCAAGCGTCACAATCGCCCGCATGTAGCCACGGTTCCGATTACCAAAACGCGTGAACTCTCCGTTTGGCACGACGTGCAAAGTACCATCAAACTGCCGGACCTTGGTAACGCGCAGACCCACGACCTCGACCGTCCCCGCGACGTCGCCCACCGTCACAAAGTCACCGACGTCGACCAGGTCTTCGAACAGCAGGAAGAGACCGGAGAGAAAGTCGCGTATCATGGTCTGGGCACCGAACCCGACCGCGAGTCCGACCACGCCGGCGCCCGCGACGATGGCGGTGTAGTCAACCCCGAACACACGCAGTATCAGCACAAGAGCAATGAAAAAGATGACGTAGCCGATAATGCTGTAGACAACATTGATGTAAGTGGCGGCGCGGCGAGCGCGGGTGATCCTGAGCACGCGCCGCGTGAAGGCGCGGGCAAGCATGTACAGCACCACCGCGCCGGCGACTATCAAAACGACATCAACGAAACGGATGAGAGCGAGGGCCAACTTCTCGGGCGTGATGAACTTGTTCCTCAGTTCGGTAAGGAACTCACGCCAGAACATATGCCAGACCAGCCTCTTTCTCACGTCGCAGACGCCCAACGAGTCCTGCTCTGCCCATCACTGTGCCACTTTCTGCTCGCGCCGACCGAGCACCGTTGTGACCATCTTTGCTCCGAACGCGGCCTGCCCGCGACGCAACTGAACTCGACTCACCCGGGTCAACTTCCCACGCCTGCCATCCGAAGCGTGGAGTGCCGGGTATCACGTAGCAGCCGGCGTCTTCCGAGCAAAGACTGCAACGACGTCGGAGTCATCACATTCGCCTCAATCGTCGCCTGAACGCGGCAGGAGCTCTGTCCCTTTGGCAACCGGATCACGAGCAGGTTCACGAACTTCGCGCCGGCCGCCACGGCCGCACCGGGGAACGACCACTCCACGCTCGCACGCCGAGCTGCCGCACCCACAGCATGCGTCTTTCCGAACTCGTACCTTACCGGCCCGAAAACCATGTCCGCACGGACGTTCTCGGGCATCCGGTCCACGGACCCGATCAGACTGCCGCCAGGAGTGACGGCAACCCAGAACTCCAGCGTTGACCTCAAACCAACGAGCACTGCTGCCCCACCATACCTGCGCGCCCCGCCCCCCGGGAACAACGCGTGCACGGCCGGCTGCCGGACGGATGCAGGTCCGACCCCTCTGAAATCGAGGGCATAGCGCAAGGAGGCAACTCTCATGCTGCCGACGGGAGAGAAACGTCCTGTCACCCGCACCAAGTAGAACTGGTTACTCACGCTGAGATTGCGGATCGCCATTGGCGGCACTATCCCTGCTTTCCGATAGAGCGGCAGCACCGGCGCGGATTCGAACGCAGTATTGAGACGCACATGCCAGCGTCCTGCCTCGGTAGCCAGTATCCGCAGGCGGCGTTCGAGTTGCTCCAGTCCGTTAGTGTACGCAAGCCTTGTTCTCACTGCGCTGTAGGAGATTGGGGCTGGCCCCCTCCGAGTCGCGGCCACCTCGAAGGCATGACTCTCGGCAGCAACGGCCATCAGCCGCCGGTCAGTATCATTCAGCCGCGCGTCAAGATTGCTGTTTCCGATTCTCATCGTTTGCTCCTTTTCTGCAGCCTAGCCGCGCCCTAAGTATAACACAAGAAGCCAAGGCTGTCAATCTCTCTCAGGCCGTGGGTCTGGAAGAGAGGACGCAGAACCCTGCGTGGTCTCCACGGCGCTGCAAAGCCGCGCCGACTGCCGGCAGGCTCGAAATCGAGGCCTATGACGCGGCCGGCCGGCTGGTCGGCCGGCTCGCGACAAACGTCAAGCCTGGACCGGGAGCAGTCAACTGGAAGCCCATGGAGATGGGCGCCGACCTCTACTTCCTGAAGGTGAAGATGCCCGGCAGGGAATCGGTCATCAAGGCCCTGTTGACCGAATAGGCCAGTCATTCGGTTTCAGAAGGGGCGTCATCCGACGCCCCTTCTGCTTCTGAAGCGGAACCAGAACCCACCATAGCGTATGCTCATCGGAACGCACCCACTCGACGCGCCATGGAGCCGACCTGCACGCCCTCCGGCGCACTGCAGCGCCGCCCAGCGTCCGCCCGTCCCGCGCCTGATAGACGCCGGTGCCACGCGAGGAGGAGGGATTTCGGGCATACCCCTCAACCGGTCACGCCAGCACGACTGTATACCATACCGTGCAAGTGGTCTTATTTCGATCAGTTATGTCTAGGGGCGGGGGCGACTGCACAATGCTTGACAAGGGTATGTCGCGGCTGTAGTGTCAACGCGAAGACGGAGAGGACATGACGGGTAAGAGACCTGCCATGCAAGAAACCCGCCGCCGTTTCGCAAATGAGCTGTTCTAACAAGGAGCAGAATATGGCAACCGGCAATGACCGAGTGTTAGTACGGAACTCAGCCGCCCGCAAACGGGCCGCTAAGGCCAGGGTATTCCTGTGGGCGGCGGCGGTGGGGATTGGCGTGAGCGTCGGGCTTGGCCGGCCGATAGCTGGTCCGACATCACAACCGGAGTCGCCCGTGCCCACTTGGTACGATGTCTGCTGCGTCATGGAGAGTGGCGACACCGTCAGGTGGGCTGTTGGCGATAGCGGCAAGGTACTCAAGATGGCGAACGGCGACACGGCAGCGGTATACGTGGTCGGTAGAGGGCAGTACGACCTGAGCGGTGTCTCGTTCGCCGACGCGGACCATGGCTGGATTGTCGGAAGCAGACGGGACGAGCCCAGCAGAGGAAGCGGCGTCATTCTCTCGACCAAGCGAGGCGGCAACAAGGCCTCAGATTGGGTCTGGTCGTGCCCCGTGGTCCGGCCCGACATCAACGTGCCATTCCTGAAAGTGCAGGCCATGGACATTCGGCACGTCTGGGTGACCTGCGGCGACGGGTACATGTTCTACACCAATGATGGAGGCGCGCGCTGGGCGGTGACTGCCAGACATCCAAGGGCTACGGAGCCAGGAACTGGCGGGGGCGACCATGAAAAGTGAGAGGCACACGGGGCGATTGGCCCTCGCCCTCCTGTCAGTCGCGGTACTGGCGGTCCCCGCGTACCCTTTGATCACAGAGAACATCGACATCATCTGGACGATTTCGGGGGACACATCGCTTTCTGCATTCGGGGCGTCGCTTGCCAGTGGCGACGTGAACAGTGATGGTATCTCTGACATCCTTGTTGCGTCGGACTCGCTAGACCGGGAGCATGAAGGTTATCGAGGAATGGTCAACATCTACTACGGCAACCACGTTGGCAGCACAGTGCCGGACCTTGTTCTGAGAAGCCCCGTGTTGAAAGGCTCGAACAGTCCTAATCTGGCCAGCGGTGATCTGAATGGTGACGGCTATGCAGATGTTGCCATGGGTGAAGAGATGGCGGACCATGGCGGCGGAACATGCACGGTATTCATGGGCGGCAATCCGATGGACACGACTCCCGCCTTCATCATCTATGGCAAGAGCTCTTGGTGGCTCAACTTTCACTTCGGGTGCGATGTGTCGATTGGCGACGTGAACGGCGACGGCCAGGATGACTTGGTGGTGGGCGCATATTCTACAGCCGAGAGCCCCGGAGACCAGGGCACGGGAAGAGTCTACGTATTCTACGGAGGCGCGACTTTTGACACAATCCCAGATGTAGTCCTGAGAGGCGGCCACGACGGCTATTATGAAGGATTCGGCATACGGGTCTCGGCTGAAGGCGACTTCGACCATGACGGCTTCCACGACCTCTACATCGGAGCGTGGGTGTACGGCTCTGATACAAGGGGCCGAATGTACGTCTACTACGGCGGTGACCCGATGGACACCAGCTACGACATGGCCATGTCGGGAGAGGGGCCAGGTCAGAAGTTGGGTTTCGACAAACCCGGCGCGCTAAGTGCACAAGGGAACTTCGACTATGCTGTCGCGGGTTGCGAGCTCTGGTCGGATGGAGGAGGCAGCCAACGCGGTAAGGTCTACATTCACGAAGGAGGCAGGCCGATGGACAGCATTCCCGACATTTCGCTGCTCGGTCCGCAGGAGTCTTGCGACCTTGGCGTCTCGGCGCAGTCGGCCGGCGATGCTACCGGTGACGGAAACGACGACCTCATCGCGGGAGCCCCCAGCGTGCATCCGCCCAGCACCGCGGGTGCGGCCTACTTGTGGGAAACGGGGGCTCACTTCGACACAATACCTGATGCGTGGATGCTCGGAGAGAGTGAGTGGCAGCTCGTAGGGTTTGAGACCTCTACGGCCGGGGACCTCGACGGCGACGGTCGGTCTGAGTTCATGGTCTCGAACTATCCCAGTGATGAGCCGACGTACGTCTGGGTCTGCAAGTACACCGGCAGCGGCATTGAGGAGGAAGAAGCTCTGCGCGTACGAAACGGGGCCACGCTCCGAGCGTATCCCAACCCCTCCCAAAACCAAGTCCGGGTATCGCTTCCATCGCCCGCCGGAGAGAATCTGCCGGTGAGAATTTGCGACGTGACTGGCCGGGTCGTGCGGACGCTCACTGTTGGACCAGGCGCGTTTGGCCGACCTCAGCGGGAAGTGGTCTGGGACCTGCGCGACAACGCGGGCAGACCAGTTGGCCAAGGCGTCTACCTCATTGGCCTTGAGCAGAGCAACGGGAATGCAACTCGCCGCAGTTCGGCCAAGGTGATTGTGGAAAAACAATGAAGAAGAGGCAGCGAAGCACGAGAATGAGGAGGCCTATGAGATGACCGGCGGACAGCAGTAGAAGACAATCAAGAAACAGGGACGCTTCTATGAAGAGCCCTC
>DDXO01000048.1:693-8878 GCA_002347155.1 Caldifarciminota bacterium UBA2258 | reverse complement strand
GGACAAAGACCTCTGGGTGGTAGCTCTCCTCGGTCAACGTGTCGTCGTCAACGCATACCTGCGAGCTCCACGTCGCGCCCTGGTCGGTCGAAACCGACGTGAAGATGCGGCTGAGGCCGCCCGGCAACTGGTTCCAGGCCACGAACAGATTGCCGGCCGTGTCCGAGGCAATGCGGATGCGGCCGATCCCTCCAATGGAGTCATCAGCAATTCTGGCCGGCGCGGACCACGTGGCTCCGCCGTCACTCGAGCGCACACACATGAGCCGGTGGTCATACACAACGGTCGTTTCGGGATGCCAGATTTGGTACACGATATAGACATTGCCGTCTGCGTCGGTCGTGATGTCTGGGTCGAATGCACCCGGGGCACCGCACTCTATCAACAGGTCGGTGGGCAGCCAGGTCCTGCCGCCATCGGTTGACTTCTGGAACATGATGTCAGCTCGGTCGAAGAGCGTAGAATCGTCCTCGAATACAACGTAGATCGGCTGGCTCGACGGCGCGCCCGGGCCGATGGCTATCGCGCAATTGTAGCAACTGTGATTGGGAAGATTCTGCTGGGAGACGAGCACCGGCGGCCCGAAGGAAGCAAGGGCAATCGTGGAAGACAGAAGAAAAAGCGTCATCGTTGCCATCGCAGTACTCCAATCTCGGAGGGGCGGAGCAGTCCGCCCCTCCGAATTGCGGACCTATCTGACGATCGCCTTCAGTTTAACCTGTTGTTCACTCATGTCAAGGCGTATGAGATAAACCCCAGCGGCGAGCCTTCGACCTCCACGGTCCTGATTCCAGCTCAGCCGGTGAGTGCCGGGCTGCTGGCTGCAATTCCATCTGATTCGGTGCATGTCGATATCCTTTCTAACTGCTCACTGCTACCTGCTAACTCTTCCTCGTCTTGCCGTCGCCTGCTTGGTGATTTCTAGATCTCGGCCACAGTCTCTCGGGCAGCACAGAGTCCAACTCTGAACCTGTTTTTCCTGGCCGGGATTGCAGGTGCTGCCCTTTTTCTTGTCTGTTGCGTGACCCATTGAATCGGCTCTTTCCCCGGGATACGGGAGCGAGCCGAAGGTCTGACTGCTCGGTTCATTTGCCTGTCCAGACTCGCCGCACATCTCTGGCCAGTGCGACAATCCCGAACGCATCACCCCTGTACTCGATGCAAGCGTAGCCGCGGTCACCCGGTCGCTCGACCACGACATCAAGTCGAACATCCCTCTGGCCTGTGCGGCGAGCGAGAGACGCGAACACCGAAGAGACCATCCCCAGCGCAACTGTCACGCGCCACGCCGAGCCGTCGAGCAGACCCGCGCCGAAGAAGACAACGAGCGGGAGCTTCGCGCTCTCAGCAGGAGTGTCGGCTTGGGACACGATCCCAATCGAGGCCGATTGGGCCTGCCCTGAGCGAGCGAAGAGATTCTTCGACTCGTTGGACTCGCTCAGAATGACGGAGCGAGTCGAATGGGCCATGTCCCCGCCTGCCGCGGCGGGGCCTTCGTCTTCGAGACCGATGCGCTGCCATGCCGAGCGCACTTGCGGCGTGGCCGCATGATAGCAGAATTCGCCGGAATGGGCCGCTGTAGATAGGTTGCCGGGTAGGAGCGCTACACCGACCGGAACCCGGCAACCAAGTTCCTGAGCTTTTGCGGCTACGTCGACAAAGTGCCTGGTCTGCACTGACATCACGCGGGCAGATATACACCGAATGTGCCGGAAAAA
This sequence comes from Caldifarciminota bacterium UBA2258, assembly GCA_002347155.1. GTDB lineage: Bacteria > Hydrothermota > Tepidihabitantia > Tepidihabitantales > Tepidihabitantaceae > UBA2258. The sequence goes on along the minus strand of DDXO01000048.1, from coordinate 7,160 downwards.
GCAAGTTGCGTAACCTAACACGAGTCAAACAGATAGGGAATTTCCCCTCTTGGAGCTAGGAGTCGACTTGTGCCATCTATGGCACAGGAGCATAAGACGTAGAACGGCCGTAAACCGCGCCTCTTCAGTGAGTTGTAGCCATGTGTGTCACGAATGACACAACTTGCGTCATCGGCGGCACAGATCAGGGAGTTGTGCGGGCTGGTACTGGAGACGGGCCGAGAGACCGTCAGTCGGGGCTATTGTCTACATGGTGTTTGCGCAGCAGGCGATAGAACTGACTGCGGCTCAGACCGGAGAGTCTGCTGGCTTTGGAGATGTTCCCCTTCGCTTTCCTCAGGGCCTCGACAAGCATGGCTCGTTCAGACTCATACGACCTCTCGCGAAACCTGTCACGCAGGTTCTCTGGCGTCGTTGCGTTCGTCTCGGCTGGGGGCTGCCTGAGCTCGGTCGGAAGGTCGGCGATTTGGAGCGTATCACCGTTAGCAAGCAACACGGCCCGCTCGACCACATGCTGGAGCTGTCTGATGTTGCCCGGCCAGGAGAACTCGGCTAACAGAGCCAGAACATCGTCGCTTGCGCCGCGAACCGGCCGGTTGTATTCCTGAGCCGCACGGACGATGAAGTACTGGGTCAGCACCGGGATGTCTTCCTGCCGCCGGCGCAGCGGCGGCAGGACGAGTTGAACCGTATTCAGCCGGTACAGCAGGTCGCGTCGGAACAGACCCTGACGTTCGCGCGATTCGAGGTCCATGTTGGTCGCCGCGACAATCCGTGCGCCGACTGGCCTTTCAGTGGTCCCGCCCACTCGCGCGACAGTCTTGTCCTCGATAACCCTTAGCAGTTTGGCCTGGAGGGCAGGGCTCATGTCCCCGATTTCGTCAAGGAAGATCGTACCTTTGCCCGCCTGCTCGAACTTGCCCGGCCGGGCCGCGACTCCGGTCGCCGCGCCCTTCTCGACCCCGAAGAACTCGGCTTCCAGCAGGGCCTCCGGCACCGCCGCGCAGTTGACCGCAACAAAGGGATGGTCAGCGCGAGGGCTCGATTCGTGCAGGGCGCGAGCGATGAGTTCTTTGCCCGAGCCGCTCTCTCCTCGTATCAGAACCGGGACCGGGGCATCGGCCACGCGTGCCACGATGCCGAGCAGGTCGCACACGTCGCGGTTCCGGCCGACAACTCCACGGAACCGCAGTCCAGGAATCTGCAGCGTGCTGTCGGCTTCGACGGCCCTGAGCTCTCCCAGTGTCGCCAGCGCGGGCGCGAGCGTGCCGGACACGACCTTCAGCACACCGACATCGATGCGCATCGCCAGCGGCTTTCCCCGCTGGAGCCAGATAAGACCGACCTCGCGGCCTTCCAGTTTGACCGGGAGTATCGTCTCCAAGTCAGTCTGCATGAGAGCTTCACGGCCTATTAACCCAGGCAGGCTCGGACTGCCCCGCTGAGCAGCCGGCCGACCGCCCACCAACATCACGCCCTGCTCGAACTGCAGGCTCTCGCACAGCATCGAGAGGACCTGCTCGATGAGCTTCGCGGGCGCCAGCCCGAGCGCGGTGATGCTGAGCAACGCCTCAAGCAGAGCGGCATTGCGGTCGGCGCTCATCTCAAGCCGGTAAAGCAGCATGGTGGCCTCTTCGGCCTCGGCGACAACGGCGAGTCGGCGGAACGTCTGAGCCGCGGCCTCGAGCTTACGTCGGGCTTCTTCCGACTGATTCACTTCGAGGAGTTCTCGTCCGTGCTGCAGCCGCGCGAGCGCGAGCTCGTACGTGTCACCAAGCGGTTCCAGCACGGTCTCGGACCGGCTGAAGAACTGCAGGGCCTCGTCCGGTTGGCCGCGGGCCGCGGACAGGAGCGCCTTCACGCGCAATGCTTCGCCCTGCTGCGTTGGTTGATTCAGGTCGGTCGCGTGATGCTCGGCTTCTGCCACCAGGTCGCAGGCCGCATCGAGCCAGCCTCTGGCGAGCGCAACCTCGGCCCGTCGGCAGCAAACGGCTCCGAGCACGCGGCGGTCTTCGGCCGCCTCGCACAGCCGGGCAGCTTCGTTCAGGACCTCCTCTGCCTGTGCCAGGTCTCCTTTGCGGAAGTGAGTCCAGCCTAGATTGGTGAGAGCCTCTCGGTACACTCCTCCGGCTCGTTGCTGTTGCCGCTCCGATTCGACCACGGCGCGGAACATGAGCGCGGCGTCGTCGTACTCGGACCGCATGAGTGAGAGTTCGCCGAGCGCGTTTCGAGCCGCAGCCAGCGGGTCAGAGAACCCATGCTCCTCGCAGAGCCCAATCGCCCGGTAGAAGCTCTCGGTCGCCTCGGTCCAGCGCCCCATCGCACCGAGGGTCCAACCTATGTTGTAGTAACTCGTGGCCCGGTCATGAACGTCTCCGGCCTTGGTATTTGCTTCCAGACATTGCCGGTAGCACTCAAGCGCCTTGTCGAGCTCGCCGCGTGCAGCATGAACGCACGCGAGCTGATTCAGCGCCGACCGTTCGCCCGTCCCGGACCCGATTTGCCTGGCGATTTCCAGGTACTGCTCGAAACACTCAAGTGAGGACTGCAACTCGCCACGGTCCCCGTGTATGCACCCGCTGAGATTGAGCCCGTACGCACGAGCTCGATGGTCTCCGGTAGCATCCGCAGCCTTGAGCAACATCTCTACAAAGCGCGCCGCTTCGTCGAGGTCGCCGGCTCGGCGCAGCAACTCGCCAAGCATGAACGCGGCCCTGACTTTGTCACTGACACGGCCGGCGGCGTCGGCTTCGGCCACGACCTGTTCCAGCAGCGGTCTGACCGTAATCGGGTCGCTCAGCCAGGTCTCTTCGGCCAGTGCCATCGTGGCCTCAACGCGCTCAGCCGGAGTCGCGGCCGAAGCTATCCGTTCGCGCAGGGCCTGCAGCTTGTCGGGAGGTGTAGTAGCGCCACTCATAGAGGCGAATTGAGCATAATCCCGGCCTTGGCCGAGTCAAGCATCCTCGTCGCCCCTCGCCGGCGAGTGCGCAGGAAGCGCACCCTGCCGCTTGACCATACGGAGACGCTCGGATACTCTTAGCTCCCCATGACAGAGCCCAAAGTGCGAACGCCGCTCGCGGAGCGGTCGCGAAGCGACAACGACGAACGGCACGAAAGCGGGGACAGTCCCGGGGAGGGGACACGTCCACGGAGCGACGCGACGAACGCGTCGCGGATGTGTCCCCAGCGCGGGTACAGTCCCCGTTTTCGTGACGTGTCCCGCGCCGACGTCATCAGCATCCGCGGCGCGCGAGAGCACAATCTCAAGAACATCAGCCTCGACATCCCGCGCAACAAGCTGGTGGTCATCACCGGCCTGTCCGGCTCGGGCAAGTCGTCGCTCGCATTCGACACCATCTACGCCGAAGGCCAGCGCCGCTACATCGAGTCGCTCTCCGCCTACGCGCGGCAGTTCCTCGGCATGCTGGAGAAGCCGGACTGCGACCAGATCACCGGCCTCTCCCCTGCCATCGCCATAGAACAGCGGACGTCGGCCCGCAACCCGCGCTCTACAGTCGGTACGGTCACGGAGATCTACGATTACCTCCGCCTGCTCTTCGCCCGCATCGGCAAGCCCTTCTGCCCGAAGTGCGGCAAGCCGATTTCGTCTCAGACCACCGACCAGATTGTCGACAACCTGCTCGCCCTGCCCGAAGGTGAGAATCTCGTCGTCCTCGCCCCGCTCGTCCGCGGCCGCAAGGGCGAGTACAAGGAACTGCTCGTGAAGGCCAAGCGGCGCGGCTACATCCGCGTCCGGGTTGACGGGAAGCTGTACGAGATTGACGAAGTGCCGGAACTGGAGCGGTACAAGAAGCACGACATCGAGGTAGTTGTTGACCGGCTGCAGGCGAAACCCGATGCAAGGAAGCGCCTGGCAGACTCGGTCGAGCTGGCGCTCAAAGAGGGAAATGGACTTTGCATAGTCGCAAGGCAGGGACCGAAGTCAGAAGCTAGAAGCTCTGGTCACTCCTCACCCCATCCCTCTCCTCTCAGAGGAGAGGGAGAGCGAAGCGAGGGTTCGGACACTGTGCCACTGGACCACTCGACCACTGGAGCACATTCGTCTGACATGGTCTTCTCCGCCGCCCTGGCCTGCCCCGAGTGCGGGTTCAGCTTCGGCGAGATCTCACCCCGTCTCTTCTCGTTCAATGCCCCGCAGGGCGCCTGTCCGACCTGCCATGGTCTCGGCACCAAAATGGAAATCGACCCGGACCGGGTCATTGCCGACCCTGAACTCTCGGTGCTGGATGGTGCGCTCGCGCCGTGGGGCGAGGCCCGCGTGCGCAGCCAGTGGTTCACCGCACCGCTGAAGACGCTGGCGCGGCGTCACGGCTTCAAGCTCGATACGCCCTGGAAGAAGCTCCCCGCCTTTGCCAAGCGCCTGATTCTCTACGGTTCCGACGAGGACCTCAAGGTCAAGTACACGCGCTGGGACGACAGTGAGTTCTACTGGCAGCACAAGTTCGAGGGCCTTGTCCCGAACCTGCTGCGCCTCTACCACGAGACTGAGTCCGAGTCGCGGCGCGAGTGGATCGAGGGCTTCATGACCCTGCTCCCGTGCCCGGACTGCCTGGGAAGACGGCTGAAGCCGGAAGCGCTGGCAGTGCGAATCGGCGACCTGAGTATCGCCGACCTGAGCGCTTTCTCCATCCGCCGGTGTCATGAATACTTCGAGGCTTTGGCGAGACGGGTACAGCCACGGTTTTCCTCGGTGGAAAGCCGTGGCAGTCCCCTGAAGCTGTCCGGCCGCGACGAGGAAGTCTCGCGCGAGATCGTGAAGGAACTGCGGAAACGACTGAGCTTCCTGACCGCTGTCGGCATCGACTACCTGACCCTCGACCGGACCGCCGAGACCCTGGGCGGCGGCGAAGCCCAGCGCGTCCGGCTCGCCACGCAAATCGGCTCCGGGCTCGTCGGCGTAGTCTACATCCTCGACGAACCGTCCATCGGCCTGCACCAGCGCGACAATCGGAAGCTGCTCGCGACCCTGACCCGCTTGCGCGACCTCGGCAACACGGTCATCGTGGTCGAGCACGACGAGGAGACGATTCTCGAAGCCGACCATGTCATCGACCTCGGGCCGGGTGCAGGCGAATCCGGCGGCCGGGTCGTGGCTCAGGGTAAACCCGCGGACATCAAGCGCAGCCCGGATTCTCTGACCGGCGCCTACCTGTCAGGACGGAAGAGCATCGCGCTGCCGGCCGAGCGACGTCTGCCCCGCATCGGGCCGCTCACCGTCCACGGCTGCAAGGAAAACAACCTCAAGAACGTGGACATCTCGGTCCCGCTCGGCCTCTTCGTGGCCGTGACCGGTGTCTCCGGCTCAGGCAAGAGCACGTTCGTCTCCGACATCCTGTACCGGGCGCTCGCCCGCCACTTCCACGACGCGCGCGAGAAACCGGGCGCGCACGACCGCATCTCCGGAATCGAGAAGGTCGACAAGGCCATCAACATCGACCAGTCTCCAATCGGCCGGACTCCGCGCTCCAACCCGGCGACCTATACCGGCGCTTTCGGGCCGATTCGCGACCTCTTCGCCCGGACCAGAGACGCGCGCATGCGCGGGTACAAGCCGGGCCGGTTCTCGTTCAATGTCAAGGGCGGCCGGTGCGAGGCGTGCGGCGGCGACGGCATCATCAAAGTCGAGATGCACTTCCTGCCCGACGTCTACGTCACCTGCGAGGTCTGCAAAGGCAAGCGCTACAACCGCGAGACGCTCGAGGTGAAGTACAAGCTGAAGAGCATCAGCGACGTGCTCGACATGTCGATTCGGGAGGCGGCCGCGTTCTTCGCCAACGTACCGGCGATAGCGCGCAAGCTCAAGCTGCTGGAAGAGGTCGGTCTCGGCTACATCAAGCTCGGCCAGCCCGCTCCGACCCTGTCCGGCGGCGAAGCCCAGCGCATCAAGCTCGCCCGCGAACTGTCCAAGATTGCCACCGGCCGGACCCTATACCTGCTCGACGAACCGACGACCGGGCTGCACTTCGAAGACGTCCGGCTGCTGCTCGGCGTGCTCGACCGGCTGGTCGGGCGCGGCAACACCGTGCTCGTCATCGAGCACAACCTCGAAGTCATCAAGTGTGCGGACTGGATAGTCGACCTCGGGCCCGAGGGCGGGGATGAAGGCGGCGCGGTGGTTGTGGCCGGCACGCCTGAACAGGTCGCCGCGTGTTCATCCTCGCACACCGGCCAATACCTGAAACCGCTGCTTAGACGGAAGTAGGTTGAGGTTAAGGTTGAGGCTGCGACCTTTGCCTCAACCTGTCCTGCGTCTCCCGCAGGTCGCGGGAAACAGAACGCGGCAGAGGTCTCCGACCGACTTCACGAAGTAGAACTTGAGCGTCTTCCTGACGTTGGCCGGAACATCCCGCAGGTCGCGCTGGTTCTCGGCAGGTAGAACGACTGCCCTGATGCCGGCCCGGCTCGCAGCCAGCACCTTCTCCTTGACCCCGCCGATGGGCAGCACC
>DDXO01000048.1:0-654 GCA_002347155.1 Caldifarciminota bacterium UBA2258 | reverse complement strand
GCCGGGATGTGGATGTGGATGTCCGACTCCTCGAAGAACTTCTCGTCCACACCTAGATCCGGTGCGTGCGCGCGGACATAGGTGAGCGCGGCCTCGGCCGATTCTTTCATCACGTTGCCTAAGAGACCGGTCAGGAGCAACTGCTTCTTGCCCTTCATCAGCGAGGACTCGATGAAGAGAATCTCGCCGCCGAACGCCGTAACCGCGAGCCCGGTCGAGACGCCGGGCTGCATCTTGCGCGCCGCGACCTCAGAAGAGAACCGCCGCGGCCCGAGCAGCTTCCGCACGTCGGCCGACTCGACGACCGTGGCCTTGCTCCGGCCTTCGGCGAACCGGCGCGCAAGCTTCCGCATCACCGAGCCGACTTCCCGCTCCAGGTTACGGACCCCGGCCTCGCGTGTGTACTCGCTCACTATCAACTTCAGGGCCTCATCCTTGAACTGGACCATCTCACTTGTCAGCCCGTTCTGGGTGAGCTGTCGCGGCACAAGAAAGCCCTTGGCGATAGAGAGCTTCTCCTCGTCGGTGTAGCCGGGCAGTTCGAGTATCTCCATCCGGTCGCGCAGCGCGGGAATGATGGTGTCGGCCACGTTCGCGGTCGTGATGAACATCACCTGCGACAGGTCCACCGGCACTTCCAGGTAGTGGTCGGAG
>DDXO01000080.1 GCA_002347155.1 Caldifarciminota bacterium UBA2258 | reverse complement strand
AGTAGGCAGTAGACAGGAGACAGGGGACGGGGGACCGTCGGCGGGCGGGGTGTACGAGAGGGCGAGTGGCTGGCTGATACAACTGTCTGACACAACTTGACACCGGAGGAGCCGGGACTATAACTAGGGTGCGCGGGAGAGGTGGCGCGTCCCGCAGGCCTTGGGGACAGTCCACGCCGGGACAGTCCCCGTCCGTCGCCACGAAATCGGGATGGTCCGACATACGGGAGGTTCGATGCGATACGCGGTTCTGCTGCTGGCGCTGGCGAGCGCCGTTACGTTTGCTGCCGACAATGCGGCGGTTGCACCGTCATCAGCCACAAGCCACAAGNNCGGTCGTCGGTCACCGGTCATCGGCGGCCCCGAAGCCATCACGATTCCGCGGATGCTGTCGTACCAGGGCAGGTTGAGCGATACGCTGGGTCAGCCGGTTCCCAACGGCAACTACCAGTTGACGTTCCGGCTGTATACGGTGCCGACGGGCGGCAGCGCGTTCTGGACCGAGGCCCAGACCATAGAAGTACGCAACGGTCTATTCTCCGCGCTGCTGGGCTCGGTGACACCGATCGGCTCGGTGCCGGACGGCGGCGCGCTGTACCTGGGTCTGCAGGTTGCGATCGAACCGGAGTTGTCGCCGCGGCTGCGAATCGCGAGCGTGGCCTATGCCTACAAGGCGGACACTGCGAACTATGCGGCTGCGGCAGCTCCCGGCGGCGCAGCCGGCGGGGACCTGACCGGCACGTATCCGAATCCGACCATCGCGGCCAACGCGGTCGGCTCGGCCGAGATTATCAACGGGTCGCTGTACGGCGTTGACGTATCGATGCCCTGTACTCTGAACTACAGCGGGACGGCGACCGCCCTGCGCGTCAACTCGACGAACGCCGGAAGGGGATTGTACGTTTCGCGTCAGTCGACCGGAACCACCAATCCTGCGATCTCAGGTCAGACATCCACGGGCAGCGGTGCCGGTGTCCTTGGCCAATCCACCGGTGATGACGGAGCCTCGGTCGGCGTTATTGGTCACACGACCCCTGGTGCTCGTCCCGGCGTATACGGCTTCAACGCAACCGACACCGTTCTGTCTCCCGCCGTCGCGGCCGGCGTCGCGGCGTACAGCGCGACCGGACCGGGCCTCTATGTCGAGGATGCCGGGGCACAAGGCCTCAGGATAGATGATGCGACGACGTACGGTGTCCAGGTCAGAAGGGCCGGTCAGACTTGCGTCCGAGTGGATACGGGTTCGAGCAGTTACACGGCATTCTACGTCGATACCGTTGGCTGGAACGCCTTTGCCACGGGCAATGTCGGCAACGACGGGCTCTGGGTGACAAAGGCCGGAGGCCGTGGAGTCTATGTCGGAGCCGCCGGTACCTATGGTGTCTATGCCAACTGCAACGACCGGCGCGGCGGCTACTTCCGGAACAACAACAACTCGTACTACGCCCTCACCGCGTACAACAACGCCGGCTCCGGCAGTACCTACCAGGGTCTCTACGTCCGGGGCCATGGCTACGCCACCGGTGGCTGGCAGACTCCGCTCGGCGGCGGCGGACGCGGCTACGGGGTAGTGTCGCCAGATATGGAGATAATGGCCTCGGGTACGGGCAGGCTGGCCGACGGCCGCGCCAGCATCACCCTTGAGACGACATTCCGGGACGCGATTTCCGAAGCCGTACCGCTCAAGGTCATCGTCACCCCGAACTCGATGTGCAACGGGATGTGCGTGACCGAGCGCTCCGCGAACGGCTTTTCGGTTGCGGAGCTGGCGGAGGGTACTTCCAGCGCCGGCTTCGACTGGATTGCCATCGGCCGGCTTAAGGACGGCGAGCAACGCCTTGGCCCGCAGCCGGTGCAGGCCGACGTGCCCCCGGACAGGGGCGAGTTCAGCGCGGAGCGCCGGTCGGCTCAGGATGAGTAGCCTGACAGCCTCTGGCGCGGGAAAGAGGCAGTTCTTGTCGCAAAGCAGCAAGGAGACAAGATGATACCAAGGATTCTATGTGTGCTCTGCGTCCTCTGCGGTTGTCTGGCTCTTGCCCAGAACTACAGGTGCGACTGGAGCGTGGTGGGCGTCGGCGGCGGCGACATGGCGGGCAGTAACTACAAGTGCGGCGCGACCGTCGGCCAGACCGCGGCCGGGCAGATCACGGGTTCGAACTACTGGGCGCTCATCGGCTTCTGGCAGCCGGAAGGCGCGACGGGAGTGAGAGAAGAGGTCGAGTGGTCCAGTGGTCAAGTGGTCAGGACACGGCTGTACCGGCCATTCCCGAATCCCTTTGCGGGCCAGGTCACAATCCGCTACTCACTGGCGACCGACGTGCGAGGGTTGCTGCAAGTCTACGACCGTCTGGGTTGTCTGGTTCGCTCCTGGGCCGTAAGCCGTCAGCCGTCAGCCGCAGGCTCAGTCACCTGGAACGGCGCCGACGACCATGGCCACAGCCTTGCCAACGGCGTCTACTTTGTCCGGCTTGTGGCCGGCGACTACCAGGCAACTGAGAAGGTGGTGCTGCAGAAGTAGGGCAAGGTCAAGGCTGAGGTTAAGGTTGAGGTAGAGGCAAGGGGAGAGGTGAAGGTTGAGGTAGAGAGCGGAGAGAATCGCAGAGGGGCGGGCGCAGGCCCGCCTCTGCCTTTCGCGCCGCAGGGTGAATAGTCAACTTGTATAGCTTGACTCAGTGGGTACAGAGGTTATAAGTAGCTTGCGTGGAGGGTGGCGCTCCGCGCCTTTCTTGTTGCTCGTCGTCACGACACAGTAGGTTCAACACTCAGGAGGTAGGATGAGACTCGTCTCCGTGCTGCTGGTTCTCGCCAGCGTCTTCAGTTTCGCTGCCGACAATGCGGCGGTCGCGCCGCAGGCAGCCGCCAATATGCAATCCGCGGTCGCCGGTCGTCGGTCACCGGTCATCGGCGGCCCCGAGGCCATCACGATTCCGCAGATGCTGTCTTACCAGGGCAGGCTGACGGATACCTTGGGCGTCCCGGTGGCGGACGGGGAATATCCAATGATGTTCTTGTTGTACACAGTGCCCTCGGGCGGCTCGTCGTTCTGGTCCGAGAACCAGAGCGTAACTACAAGGAACGGGCTGTTCAGCGTGCTGCTCGGGTCCGTGACACCCATAGACTCTATGCCGAGCGCCGGAACGGTCTATCTGGCGATGACCGTGTCGGGCGGGCCGCAGTTGACTCCGCGTGTCCGCATCGGCAGCGCGGCTTACTCGTATCTGTCAGAGCGTGCGACGGATGCCGACCTGCTGCAGGGCAAGGATACGTCCGGCTTCGCGGCATCCGGGCACAACCACGACGCGGCGTATGTGAATGAGGGACAGGCCAACTCCGTGACATCGGCGATGATTGTCAACGGGACGATTGCGGCAGCCGACATTGCGGACACCAACGTGACGATGGCGAAGATTGCCCGTGCCGGCGCGGCCACGGGGCAGGTCATGAAGTGGACGGGCAGCGCGTGGGCGCCCCGCAATGACAGCCTGGGGGTGGCTGACAACGCCTGGGTGCGCGTTGGGTCGGACAGTGTGCTCTACACTGTCAGAATCCTCGGCATCGCCCGTGGCGGCGCGAGCAACATTCTGTACGGCAGTCAGCGGCATACCCACACGAACTTCGGGGTCGAGTGCACTACCGGCTACAGCGGGTCCAACATCGGCTACGCAGCGGTCGGGGGCGGGCGGGGCAACAAGGCTTCAGGAACACACGCCACCGTACCAGGTGGGCTGAACAACCGGGCGACCGGCGACTACGCGACGGTGGGCGGCGGCAGCTCCGGCACGGCGTCGTGGATATACGCGACGGTCGGCGGTGGTCGAGACAACACCGCGAGTAACAGCTATTCCACGGTCGGGGGCGGACGGAGCAACAGCGCGGTGGATGCGTATGCTACGGTCGCCGGCGGGTGGTCCAACAGCACGTCGGGTGAAGGCGCGACAGTCGGCGGCGGATACTCTAATTATGCTGACAGCAACTACTCGACGATAGGCGGCGGCTACAACAACAGTACGAATGGCTACTGCGCTACGGTTGGCGGCGGGCACGACAACATTGCGAGCGACGACAACGCGACGGTTGGCGGTGGCTACTTCAACTATGCAAGCGGGTCCGGTTCCACCATACCCGGCGGCTACAGGTGCTATGCCTACGGCGACTACGCGACGGTCATCGGCGGTGCCGACGATTCCTGTGGGGGAAACTACTCGCTGGTTGCGGGCAGAAACGTTCGTGTCCGAGGGACGGCGCCGTACACCTTTGCTTTCGGTGAGAATTGCTCGACATCCACGGCTCGTGCGGTCGTATTCTATCACTCGGGTGCGGCGACCAAGCTCGGCGTAGGTGTGCAGAACCCGTCCTACAACGTCCACGTCCAGGGTGGTGCGTACTGCAACGGCACCAACTGGGTGAACGCCAGCTCCCGGAAGCTGAAGACCGACGTCACTGCCCTGACACCGGAGCAGATGCGCGCCGTGCTCGAGGAACTGAATCGAACCCAGGTGGTGAAGTATCGCTACAAGAGCGAAACCACCGGCGAGCAGCACATCGGCCTGATAGCCGAGGATGCTCCCGAACTGCTGGCTACACCCGCCCGCGACGGCATCAATACCGCTGACGCCATCGGATTCCTAGTTGCCGCAGTCAAAGCTCAGCAGGCGGAGATTGAAGCACTGAAGGCAGAACTCAAACGGAGGTAAGAGGTGAAGAGAACGTTGCTACTGGCTGCAGTCCTGTGCCTTTTGGCAGTGGCGGCTGCAGGCGAGGCGAGAAGCGAGAACAGAGAAGCTGGGGCGCAGAGTGCGGCGGCAGCGGACCGGCAGTCCATGGTCCATAGTCCCTCGTCCATCGTCGATGCGGCGGAGGCAATCACGATTCCACAGATGCTGTCCTACCAAGGGAAGCTGACCGATACGGCGGGCGTGCCGGTCCCGAACGGCAACTACAGTGTCGTGTTCAAGCTGTACACGGTGCCGTCGGGCGGCTCGCCGTTCTGGAACGAGACTCAGAACGTGGCGACTAAGGCCGGGCTGTTCAGCGTCCTGCTTGGTTCGGTGATGCCCATCGGTTCGGTGCCGGACGCGGGTGCGCTCTATCTCGGGATGGCGGTTGCAGGCGGGACGGAGTTGACCCCGCGTCTGCGCATCGCCAGCGCGGCATATGCGTACAAGGCGGACACCGCGAACTATGCGCTTGCCGCTGCGGGCGGCGGCGACAACGCGTGGGTGCGCGGCACGCCGGACAGCGTGCTCTATACGGTGCACAAGCTCGGTATCGCGCGGGGCGAGTCGGACAACGCGCTCCACGGCACCTTCCGCCAGAGCCACGTCAACTTCGGCGTCGCCTGCACCACGGGCGTGTCGGGGCAGAACTACTCATATCTGACGATCGGCGGCGGGTATGGCAACCGCGTGCGCGCGGGCAACACTACGGTGGGTGGCGGCACGCTGAACGCCGCGTCCGGAGTCGCCTCGGTCGTCGCCGGCGGTGCGGGCAACGTGGCCGGCGACGCTGCGACAGACACCGCGGCGACGGTGGCGGGCGGCTTCGGTAACCTCGCGACCGCGAGCTACGCAGCGGTCGGCGGCGGGCAGTTGAACCAGGCGAGCGGGCGCTGGGCGTCCGTTCCCGGCGGCCGCGCCAACACCGCCGGCGACGCCGCGGCCGACACCGGCGCAGTCGTGGCTGGAGGTATCGGGAACACAGTCGGCTGGAAGTTCTCGGCGATCGGTGGCGGCGAGGGCAACACCATTACCGGCCATCACTCGACGATCTGCGGTGGCTACCGCAACAGCATCGCACATAACGGGGGCGTAGCAGCCGGGTTCTACAATGTGGTGAACAATATCGCCGGCGTTGCCCTCGGCTATGCCGACACGGTGGATGGTATGTACGGCTTCGCCGCGAACTCCTGGTCGCAGGCGTCCTACGCCAGTTCTGCGGCCTTCAACGGTCAGGCCACAACTGCGACAAGTCAGACCAGGGTCGGTGTCCTATCCAAGGCCTCCGGGACGTTCACAATCGACCATCCGCTCGACCCGCATGGCAAGATTCTCAACCACTACTTCATTGAGGGGCCGGAGATGCGGAACATCTATGACGGCGAGGCCGTGCTTGATGCATCCGGTCGCGCCGTCGTGCGGCTGCCGGACTACTTTGAGGCACTCAACCGCAGACCTCGGGTCCAGCTGACCGGAATCGGGAGTTCCGACGTCTACCTCGCCGAGAAGGTCACTGGAAATTGGTTCGTTATCGGCGGCAGGCCCGGGACAGAGGTCTACTGGCAGGTGACCGGCGAGCGCAAGGATGTGTCGGCCGAGGCGACGCGGCGGATGATGCCGGTGGAGCAGCCGAAGACCGGGCCGCTGGCTGGCAGGATGCTCGACGACGACTTCCTGACGGGCTGTATGGATCAGCTCGTGAGCGAGGGCAAGGCGCAGGGCATCGACTTTCGCACTGCCGCCGGTCGTGCCAAGTACGACAAGATGAGGCAGCATCTGCGCGAAGTAGAAGCGAAGTGAGGTGTGACAATGGATAGGAAGCTTGGGTTGTTACTTGGCGCTCTTGGCGTCCTTGGCGGTAGTGTCTGTCTGGCTCAGTCCTACAAGTGCGACTGGAGCGTGGTCGGCATCGGCGGCGGGGAGATGACGGGCAACTACAAGTGCGGCTCGACCGTGGGGCAGACCGCGGCCGGGCAGATCACGGGCGCGAACTACTGGGCGCTCATCGGCTTCTGGCAGCCGGAAGGCGCGACGGGAGTGAGAGAAGAGGTCGAGTGGTCCAGTGGTCAAGTGGTCAAGACAAGGCTGTATCGGCCATTCCCGAATCCCTTTGCGGGCCAGGTCACAATTCGCTACTCACTGGCGACCGACGAGCGAGCGTTGCTGCAAGTCTATGACCGCCTGGGCTGTCTGGTTCGCTCCTGGGCCGTAAGCCGTCAGCCGTCAGCCGCAGGCTTAGTCTCCTGGAACGGCACCGACGACCATGGCCGCAGCCTTGCCAACGGCGTCTACTTCGTCCGGCTGACGGCAGGTGAGTACAGGGCAAGTGAGAAGGTGGTGCTTCAGAAGTAGACAGCAGGCAGTAGACAGCATTCAGGGCAGAGGCGGCCACTCGCCGCCTCTGTGTCCTACGAGCCACTTGCCGATGACGAGGTTGTGGGTCTCTGCCGCGCGATTCTACAGCGCTGTAGAATGTTGCGGGCGGCCGGGATTGGCCTTAAGCTCCCTGTTCTCAATTCACTATTCCCTCTTATCCTCGAACGCCTCCCCCGCCTGGGGGACTACCTGCGAAGCAGTCTGAGGTACAGGTTGAGGTATAGTCTCGGGAATTGTCTCGGGAATTGTCTCGGGGAGTCCTTGGTCCTTAGTCCCGAGGGCAGTGTCGGACTGAATCCTCTGAGGAATCTGACCGGAAGTTCGGCGGGTTGTGTGCCGGACAGCGGCCAACGCAATCCTCCGGTCTGCTCTATGGGTTCTTCTCCACTGAGTCCGGAGGTTTGTGTCCGGCACTGCCGTCCGGACTGCGGTCGGGGTTGCGTGCCGGTCTGTGTCCGGATTTGTCTGCCGGTCTATTCCCCGGCCAGTCTCGGCCAGAGGGGCGCGGGCATGCGCTCTTCGCTGGACAATATCGGGCTCAGGGCCGCGCGGTGGGTTCCCGGCGAGAATGTGACGGGCAAGACCGCGGGGTGACGCCGCCTTACTTGGTCCCGCTCGGGATGGTGATGAATGGCATGGTGTTGCTGCCGAGCATGTAGCTCGGGAGCTTGCCGTCCCACCGCTCGATGGCCTTGAGCGCAACGTAGTCTTTGCCGCCCTGTTGCTGGATGGCCATGACCTGGATGCGGATGGCTTCGGCCTCGCCCTTGGCTTTGGCAATGGCCTGTTCGGCCTCGAACTGGACCTTCTTTAAGTTGTTCTCGGCCGCGAGCGCGTTCTGCGTCGCGGTCACTTTCAACTCGATGGCCTGGGTGAACTCGGGGGAGAAGGTGAAGTCGGTGATGGAAACGGCATCAACCAGGATGCCGTGCGCGGTAAGCCGCGTGCTGAGCCGATCGTACAGCACGTCTTTGACGAGCGAGCGCTCGGTGATGAGGTTCTCGGCGTTGTAGTTGGCCGTGGTCGCCTTCACCGCTTCGAGGACCGCCGGCTCGATGATGGTCTTCTCGTACTGAGCGCCGACGTCATTGAACAGCGTGGACGCCTTATCCGGTTCGACCGAGTAGTTGAGAGTGACTTCGGTGCTGACGTTTTGCAGGTCCTTGGAGGCCGCTGCCGCCTTGGTGTGGAGGGCTTTGACCTGGATGCTCATTTTGTGGACGTTCTCGACGAACGGCATGACGAAGTAGATGCCCTGGCCGAGCACTTTGCCGGTGGCCGCGCCCCAGCGGAGGTGGATGCCACGGTGGCCGGTCGGCACCGTGCCGAAGCCGCCGATGATGCCGGCCAGGAGAATGCCGATTGCCAGCCCGATGGGGATGCGCGCCCAGGGGAGCCGGAGCAAGCGGTCGCCGAATTCGCCCTTGACGTTGGTTTTGATGCCCCGCCAGAACCAGATTCCGGTGATGACGAGAGTCAGCAGCACTACCAGAAAAGTCATCTTGTTTCCTCCTGCTGCCTGGGCAGCGGTTTCAGGATTGCCGCGTACCGCAATTCTCCCGCCTGCCTATGAACAGCGGCCACCATCGTACCGTACCGGGACGCTGACGGCGGGTTCCGCACACCCGCAGTGTAGCCAACTCAGCCGCCACGTCAAGGCAGCAGTGCGGTGGCCGGCAAGCAGTATGCGGAGCACCAAGAGGGTTCGGGTGAGGTCGGATGCGGGACCTGAGATGTGGCGCCAGAAGCCGCCGACCTGGTCCGTTGCCGCAGAGCCGGGATTGCCCCAGGTAAGAGCGGCGGGCGGGATAACCCGCCCGCCTGACGATTCGAGGACCGCTACTGCAACACGACCTTGGTGGTGCGGAGCGAGCGCCGCGTGTCCTTCTCCGCCACGAAGTAGACGCCGGGCGCGAGTGCACTCACGTCGTTGGACCCCGGGGCAAGCGACATGACGCGGCGGCCGTCAACAGAGAGCAGGACGGGCCTTGGGACACGATCCGAAACCCCGGCGGTTTCGGTCATGTCCCGCGGCAGGTGCAGGACGCCGCGGACGATGGTCGGGCCGGCATTCGGCGTTCGCACCTCGGCGCTCGGCGCTTCTTCGACTCCGCCGTTCGGGCCGAGGATGACCGAGACCGTCGAGCTGTACGTGTTCGCCGCGTAGATCCGGTTGCGTCCCGGGTTGAAGGCCAGTGCGGCCGGGCCGGCCCCGACCGGGATGGCGCGCACGACCGCGTCAGTGCTGCCGTCGATTATGGTCACAGTCTGGTCGTCCCGGCTCACGCTGTACACCTGGTTGCCGACCGAGTCGTACGCCAGCAGCGACGGCCAGGAACCGGCCTTCACCCGCTTGATTATCGAGTTGGTCGCGCCGTTGATTATCACCACACTGTCAACGTCGCCGTCGGCGCAGTAGACCTTGTTGTTGGTTGAGTTCCAGCAGAGCGCCGTAGGGTAGGGGACCCGGATGCGCGCGGTGACCGCGTCTGACACGCCGTCGATGACCGCCACGGTGTCGGTGCCACTGCAGCCGACGTAGACGCGGTTATTCGTCCGGTTCCAGCAGAGCTCCTGCGCGCTGCTGCCGACCGCCAGCGATGCGACGATGGCGTTGGTCGCCGTGTTGACGATCTTCACGGTGTCCTCGTATTCGCCGGCGAGGTAGAGCTTGCTGTTGGTCGGGTTGAAGCACATCGTGCTCGGCTCGCTTCCGAGGTCGATCGAGTCGGTGAGCTGGTTGGTGGCGCCGTCGATTACGGCGAGGCCGTCGTAGCCGTAGGTGGAAATATAGACGCGGTTGTGCGCCGGGTCGGCGACGCTCGGCCCCGGGCGGCCGCGGACCGGCACCGTAGCGACTACGCCATCGGTGCTGCCGTCAATTACGGTGACATCCCTCGTGCTGTAATTGCCGCAGTACACTTTGTCGTTGGCCGGGTTGTAACAGAGGTCGTTGGGGCCGGCGCCGGTCGCAACGTTGGCGAGTACCTGGTTGAAGGCGCCGTCGATGATTGTGACACAGTCTCCGGCCTGGTTCGCGACGTAGACCTTCGCGCGGGTCGGGTTGAAGCAGACCGCGCTCGGCGAATAGCTGGTGAAGACCGTGTCGACGAGCGCGTTGGTCGAACCGCTGATCGCGGCGACGCAGCCGTTGTCGCTGCAGGCGACCTGGATGCGGTCGTCGGTCCTGGCATGGCAGAGTGCGAGCGGGGTGCGGGGTATCCTGACGACGGCGTCGACGACGTTGGTCGCGCCGTTGATAACGGCCACCGAGTCGGAGTACTGGCCGGTACAATAGACCTTGTTGTCGGTCGGGTTGTAGAGCACCCGGGTCGGCATGTAGACCGTCGGCAGGCTGTCTTCGATCACCGCGTTGGTCGCGCCGTTGATGATGGTAACGCTGTTGCCGTAGATGTTGGAGACGTAGACTTTGTTATCAGTCGAGTTCCAGCAGACCGCGTTGGGCCGCTCGCCGGTCGGAACCCTGGCCGCGATGGCATTCGTCGCGCCGTTTATCACGTACAGCGTATCGTCGCCAAACGCCGGGACGTACAGTCGGTTGTTGGTCGAGTTGTAGCAGATGTCGTAGGGGTTGTCGCCAACCGCGATGCGGGCATCGAGGTTGTTGGTGCTGCCGTTGATGGCGTAGACGCTGTCGTCGCTCTGCGCCACGCAGTACACGCGGTCGTTGGTGGAGTTGTATGCGAGCGCGGCCGGCAGGTCGCCAACCGCCACGGTGGCGACGACCGTGTTGGTGATGCAACTGATGACGGTGACATTGTCGGAGTTGCGGTTGGAGACGTACAGCTTGTTGCGGATCGGGTTCCAGCACAGGGCGTGCGGGCCGTTACCGCAGAGGATCGTCTGCAGCACCGTGTTGGTCGCGCAGTCGATGACGGTCACGGTGCTGTCGTTGGTGTTTGCGGCGTAGACCCGGTTGTTGGTCCGGTTCCAGCACAGGGCGCGCGTGCCATCGCCGACCGGGATGACAGCGAGCTTGGCGCCGGTTGCGGCATCGAAGGCGATGACACGCGCACCGTCGTAGCCACCGACGTAAACGACGTTGTCGGTTGAATCCCAGGCCAGGCAGCTCGGGCGGTTGGTGCCAACCAGCGAGTCGGGCAGGTAGAGGGTCTTTTCCAGCACCTGCGCGCCCGCGAGCGAGCAGAGCAGAGCCGTCACCAGCAGGACGGCGACTTCAATGCGACAGGGCCGACGGAAGGCAGACAAGACGGATTCGAACATCGATCCTCCTTTGGTGTTTGAGCAAAGTCCTTCGTGTGAAGAGGATGTACTTTTATACAGACGCCGGTCCGAAAGTCAAGTTCCTTTATTACTGCTCAGATCGGGCGTATGATGGCAAGGCGGGGAGGATCGCGCTTGAACCGCTGCCGGAGAAGAGTAGAATGTAACTAGTGGCGTGAAGGCGACGGCTGAGCCGCGACAGGCGCGCGTCGCAGCAGAATTCCGAAGCTCGAAGTCCGAATACCGAATCAAGCCCGAATGGTCAGAAATGACGAATTGAGGGATGGGGACGGAGTTCTGCCACCAATACGCGAAGACACCAAAACGTCGATTTCGGAGTCTAGGCCTTGATAGCCAGGCGCGTTTCCGCGCAGCAGATTCAACCTGCGGAGCCGGCTTCGCCGTCGGCCTCCATTGAGGCCTGCGTGAGCGTGGCGAGAGGAGATTCTTTGGTAGAGCAGCACAGCGTGTTTCCGAATCAGGCTTCAGAGTTCGTCGCCCTGACCCACTACTGCCGGTGGCGGGAGGAGGACGGCAGACGCGAGACGTGGGACGAGGTCGTGGACCGCGTCGTTTCGTTCCTGCACGAGCATACACCCGGCCGCGATGGCGTGCCTCCCCGTGTCTGGGAGCGGATAAGGGACGGGCTGGCGACATTCAGCATCATGCCGTCGATGCGGCTGGTGGCGACCGCGGGCCCGGTCGTGCTCAAGGACAATACCTGCATCTACAACTGCGCCTATTTCCCGATTCGGGACCTGCGGAGTTTCTCCGAGTTGATGTTCATCCTGATGTGCGGTTCAGGTGTCGGGTTCTCGGTGGAGCGGGAGTTCGTGCAGCAGTTGCCGGAGGTGGCGCAGCCGGGCGTGGACTGCCGCGACGATTACGTGATTGAGGACTCGCGCGAAGGCTGGGCAAAGGCATTCCTTTTCGCGCTTGAGACCTGGTTCGCGGGCGAGTCGGTGCACTTCGACTTCTCGCACATCCGTCCGTACGGCGCGCGGCTCAAGCAGATGGGCGGCCGGGCGTCGGGCGCCGAGTCGCTCCGGCGGCTGTTCGAGGACGTCGAGGGAATCGTGCGACGTGCCGCGGGGCGGAAGCTCTCGTCGCTTGAGTGCCATGACATCTGCTGCCTGGTGGCCGAGAAGATTGTGATGGGCGGGAAGCGCCGCTCGGCCATGATATCGTTCTCGGACATCGACGACGAGGAGATGCGCCACGCCAAGGATTTCTCGCGGGGGACGGTGCCGTCCTACCGGTTCATTGCCAACAACAGCGTTGCCTACACGAAGAAGCCGGACCCGATAGTGTTCATGAATGAGTGGGCGGCGATGGCCGCCTCCGGCTCGGGCGAGCGCGGCATCCTGAATGTCGGCGCCGTGCCGATTGCCTGTTCACACACCCGGAAGTACCGCGGCGACGAGCGCACTAACCCCTGCGGCGAGATAATCCTCAGGCCGCACCAGTTCTGCAACCTGTCCGAGGTCGTGCTGCGGCCGGGCGACGACATCGGCACGCTGGTCGACAAGGTGAAAACCGCGGCGTGGCTGGGCGTGATCCAGGGGACCTTCACCTATTTCCCGTTCCTCCGCAAGGAGTGGGCGGAGAACTGCAATGAGGAGCGGCTGGCAGGCGTGTCCTTGACCGGCCAGATGGACAACCCGTCGCTCCTGACCGAGAAGGTGCTGGAGCAACTGCGGACAGTGGTCGAGCGCACGGTCGAAGAGGCCGCCCGCTGCCTCAAGGTGTCGGCTGCCACGGCCTACACCTGTGTCAAGCCTTCGGGTACGGTGTCGCAACTGGTCGACTCCGCAAGCGGCCTGCACCCGCGGTGGAGCCGCTACTACCTGCGCCGGTACCGGATTGCGGCCAACGACCCGGTCTTTGCCATGCTCCGTGCCCAGGGATTGCAGTGGGAGCCGGAGACCGGCCAGACGCGCGACAACTTCACGACCGCGGTAGTCACCTTCCCGGTCCAGGCGTCGGCGACCGCGGTCTTCCGTGACCAGATGGACGCGCTCAAGCAGCTCGACTGGTACCGGAAGGTGCAGCAGCACTGGTGCACGCACAACGCCTCCTGCACGGTGTACGTGCGACCGAACGAGTGGCTGAAGGTAGCGAACTACGTGTACGAGCACTGGGACGAAATCGTCGGCGTCACGTTCTATCCTTACACCGATGCCGAGTACGAACTGGCGCCGTTCGAGGAGATTGACGAAGCGACGTACCGCGACCGGGCGGCCAGGTTCCCCAAACTCGACTTCTCGCAACTGGGCAAGTTCGAGGCGATGACCGGCGACACGACCACCGTGGACGTCGAGCCGGCCTGCTTTGCGGGCCGCTGCGAGATCCTCTAGAGGCCCGGCCGGAAACCCCTCTGGTAGCGTGCAGACCGTGAAATGGCACTACGTAAGTCCTTGATTATCAATGGCCGCAAGATTGACGGTCGGGCGGTAGGTGGCTTTTCGGCCGGACTCCTAGGCCGCAGTCCGCAAAACGGCGACCGTCCCAAATGGGGACTGTACCGCGCTGAGTCCGACGCAAGCGCTTGGTGGGACTGTCCCCATTTGGCCGTTTTGCTCAAACTCGAAATCCGAAACACGAATGACGATTGAAGCTCGAAGGACAAAATGGGGACTGTCCCCACTTGGCATCCGCCGGGACTGTGCCTGTTTTCCCAAGTTCGAATGACGAAGCTCGAATGACGATTGAATGAGGGCAAAGCCCCAAACCCGAAACCCGCACTGTCCGACAGGGGTCGCTGAGACCAATGACGATTAAAGTCCGAATGCCGGAGTCCGAATTGGATATTGCGCTTCATTTGGGTTTCAATCGAGCTTCGAGTTTCGTCATTCGAGCTTGGCCTCGATCGGGTTTCGTGCTTCGGAATTGACCTCTGCGGTCTCTGGTCGGGCCATGCGGGCTTTGACTCTCCGGCGCAAGTCCGGTAGCATCTCAGTCTCTAACCACCAGGAGACAATAATATGAAAATGCAGGTCTCGTTCAGGCAAGCGCTCGCGTGCGCAGCCGGCACGGCCCTTTCCATCGTCGGTCTCGGCTGCAACCAGGGACCGGTCGACTACGGCAAGTTTGAGCGGCGTACGATAGAGGAGAACCTCGCGGCGGTCGACTCGGCGTCGAGCATCTACGCGACGCTGCTGGCGGCCGGGGACATCGACGCGGCCGCGCAGCAGGCGCAGGCGTTCCTGCTGACGCAACCCGGCGTGGACTCGTCCTGCATCACGTCCGACAGCACGGTCTGGGCGTTCTTCGCCAGCGGGCTCCTGGCCGGCGCCGGCGACATCCGGCGCGATACGACCGGCTCCGGTGCGGCCGGCCCGGAGCGCGAGCCGACTGTCCGTGTTTCCTACGGCGGCGAGACGGGCGACTACACGCGCTACGTTCTGCCGCACAGTGCCGAACTGCCCGGCACACAGAAGGCGGCGGATGCGATGCGGGGTATCTTCGAGCGGAAGCTCGAATGGGATAACGACGAGATGTACAAGGGCAGTGAGGTAGACCTGGGTATGGCGCTAGGCCTCGTCACAATGGGCGGCGGCATCCTGTTCTGGAGCGGGCACGGTGCGCTCGGCCCGCCCGACCCTTACCACGAGGTTCCCGGGCTGGTGCTGGGCAAGACCTATGCGAAGGAGGCGATGGCGAAAGCCGCGGTGACCGAGCTTCTCGGGTATCTGGATCCCGCAACGGGTCAGGCGCGCCAGGCCGCGGTCCTGCAGTTCGTCGGGGACAAGGACTTTCACATCCTGCTCCTGCCCGACTTCTTCAGCGAGAATGCCGACTTCGACCGGGCCGAGTCGCTGCCGATAAACCAGACCAAGACAATCGTTTATCTTTCCTGCTGCTACAGCGGCTACTCGCCGAGCAGTGGTTCCAGCCGGTTGGCAGACGCACTGTTCTACAAAGGCGCGGACCTTGTCTGCGGCTATACGTGGGAGGTCGGTGACGGCTTCTCCTGCGACAAGGACACGACGTTTTTCAGGGCGCTGGCTGACACCTGCCTGCCATGGGAGGCGGTACGCGCAATGGGCAACCAGATCGAACCGGTGGCGAGACGAGACGGCCGGCAGGCTCAGTGGACCGCGTACGGCGATTCGCTCATGATGCTGCGCGCGGTCTGCCGGGTCAAGCGAGACGACGATACGCTGCGGGCTCAGTTGGTGCAGGCGATGCGGGGTGGATCCGGTTCGGGCATCAACGCCCTGCTCTACGCGGAGGGCAGTTCCGACCCGGCCGCAAGCCTGATGATAGTGTTCCCCGGCAACGAGCCCGGCATGTTCAACTGCACCTCGGATGAGAACGCGACCATCTACTGGACCGACGCCGGCTCCGGCCGCACCTACGTGGTGATGAAGGACTTTGTCGGTGTCAGCGGCACCATTGATGTCAAGCGCTGCCAGTCCGACGCGATTGTCGGCCACTTCGACGGGTCGCTGGGCTGGTGGGACTTCGGCAAGGACCCGGAGAAAGAGCCGCCGTCGGATACGATTGCGCTCGAAGGCGGCGTCTTCAAGTTCACCGGCAAGGTGAGTTCCGGCAAGTTCAGCCCGCAGCGGTTCGCGGCGGGCCAACCGCCGTCCGAACGCTGAACCACGTCCGCAGTCAGGTCTGCGGGCATCCCGGTCCGGTCCAGCTTCCGCAGCGTTTGACAACCGGGCTACGGTCGCGCTATGCTGGCAGCGGCAGGTACGATGTCACGTGACCCGCGTGCGGTACTGAAGCGGCAGCTCGTCCACCTTGGGGCGGCGCTGGCGCTCGGGGCGCTGGCGTACCTGCTGCCTTTCCCAGGCATGCCGGAACCGGCACGGCGCTGCCTCGCCATCATCGCAATCGCCGCGTACCTGTGGGTGACCGAGGCGGTCCCGCTCTACTCGACGTCGTTCCTCGTCGTCTTCCTCGAGGTCTTTCTGCTCGCCGGGCCGCTCAAGCTCGATGCCGGGGTCTTCATCGCGCCGTTCTTCGACCGGGTGATAATGCTCTTTCTCGGCGGGTTCGTGCTGGCCGAGACTCTGGGCAAGTTCGGCCTCGACACGATGCTTGCGGGCGCAATCCTCGAACGGACCGGCACGAAGCCGCGCCGGGTGCTGCTGGGGATGATGTTCGTCGCCGCGTTCCTGTCGATGTGGATGTCGAACACGGCGGCGACAGCCCTGCTCATCGGCATGGCCCTGACCGTCATCCGGGGCCTGCCTGACGACGAGCCGTTTCGCACCGCGCTCATCCTCGGTATCCCCTTTGCCGCGAACGTCGGCGGCATCGCCACGCCCATCGGCAGTCCGCCCAACGCCATCGCTATCGGCGTGCTGGCCGAGCACGGCATCCGGATTTCGTTCAGTAAGTGGATGCTGATCGGTCTGCCGGTGACGGCACTGCTCTTCTTTTTCATCTGGTGGCTGCTGCTCCGGCTCTACCCGCCGCGCGTCGCCGCCATCGCGTTGCCGCCGGCCCGGCGTGAGCGCCTGAGCGGCCGGCAGCGCGCGGTCATCGCCGTGTTCGTCGTTACGGTTGTGCTGTGGCTTACCGCCGAACTCCACCGTCTGCCCGCGGCAGTGGTCGCCACCCTGCCGGCGCTGGTCTTCACCGGGTTCGGATTCCTCGACACAGACGACTTCGGTCGCATCGGCTGGGACATCCTCATCCTGATGGGCGGCGGCCTGTCCCTCGGGGTGGCAATCAAGTCGAGCGGCCTCGCCGACTGGCTGCTTGCGGCCCTGCACGTCGGCAGCGCCGGCGTGATTCCGCTCACCGTCGTCGTCATGCTCGTGGCGATGGCGGTGACGACTTTTATATCCAACACCTCGGCGGCGGCGATGCTCCTGCCGCTGGCCGCGGGCCTGACCGGTCAGCCGGCGCCGCTCGTGCTCGCGGCCGGCATCGCGGTTTCGGTTTCGATGATACTGCCCATCTCCACGCCGCCCAACGCCATCGCCTACGGTTCGGGCCTGGTCAAGGTGCGAACGATGGCGACGGCCGGCGCCCTGGTCTGCGCCGGTGCGGTCGCGGCGATACTCGCGGGCGTGCTCGGCGTGTCGAAGTTGCTCGGTTACCTATAGGAGGCAGAATGGAAAACGCCAAGGCTGAATGCTGTCCCCGGTGCCACGGCACCCGGATGACCAACCTCGTCTATGTCTGCACCGGTAAGGAGACCTGCGTCTACGTGAAGTGTGCCGACTGCGGCAGCTACGTTGCCCGCTACGTGCTCGCACGCTACACCTCGGACCGCGGCTATGAGTCACTGCTGGCCAATCTGCGCGGCTATGCCCACCGTTCGGGCAAACGCTGCCTTGAGCAAATCGAGGAGTTCGGCGCGATGGTCGAGGCCGAGTTCGAGCGGGTGCAGAAGCTTGCGGTCGAGAAGCCGCAGGAACAGCGGGTCGAGGAGATGATTTGTGAGGCGGTAAAGGACGCGCCGGACAAGAAGCCGGCGGATACATGACGACGATTCACGCTGATTTTCATTAAGGTGGCTGTCAACAACACGGAGGTGCATATGTTGAGACGTTCACTCATCCTCGCGGCGGTGCTGGCGCTGTTCGCGCAGCCCGCCCCGGCCGAGAAGCAGGTCTTTGTGAGCTCGGCTGACTACGAGGTAACCGTCCAGTTGACCTACACGCGCGAGGTGAGCCCGTTGGGCGAGCAGGGCGGGTTTTCAAGCTACACTTCGACCGGCGAGTTCAAGAAAGTGCGGTTCGGCCCGTCGCCGGCAAAGGAGTTCGAGGCCTGGTTTGAGCGGCGGCTGGCGGCGGGTGCCGTTGTGCCGATGCGCCAGATGAGCGGTGAGGGAAGAATCGGCCCGTTCGTTATAGCTCCAGCGTGGGAAGACCCGAATGAGGCGATCCAGCCGAAGATAACGTCGGGCCCGCAGCCGTTCGCGCCGACGCTTGAGGTGCTGACGTTCGATATGGCGCACGAGGAGGACGAGGACAGCATGCCGGTAGTGCCGCTGGTGCCGACGGTCTGGCTTCGCTACAACGAGGGCTTCTCCATTGCCGAGCCGGAGCTGAAATGGGAGTACCCTGACTTCGCCATCGGCCAGGTTGAGAGCGACGCGGTTGTGTTTTCTGTGCCGGTCGCGAGCCTCGCGAAGGGTGAGGACCTCGAAATCAAGGTCCCGTACGAGAACGGCGCTGCTCACGGCGAGTGGAAGATTGTGTTCTGGTCGAACGAGGGGCAGGAAGAGAAGTAGCCGTTCTCGAGGCCAGCGGCAGCGCATCGGTCGGCGTCCGGCCGCAGCCTGGCAGCCTGATTGTCCGCCTCGTCCGGTTTGACCGGTGCCGCACCGGCAGTAGGATGTTACCATGGTGGCCGAACCGAAGAGTCGCGTCCGTGAAATGCTGCAGTCCGTGCGAGCGAAGGGGATGAACACCAGCTTCTGCGTGGCCGGCGCCGGGCACGGCGGCATGGCCATGGCCGGCCATCTGGCAATCATGGGCTTTCCGGTCCGACTCTACAACCGGACCGACGAGCATCTGAACGGGGTACGCTGGCACGGCGGCATCAAGGTGAAGGGGCAGGTTGAGGGGTTCGGCCGCATCAACCTGGCCACCTCGGACATTGCCGCGGCGCTGGACGGTGCCGACCTGGTGATGGTGGTTCTACCATCTACCGCGCACCGGGAAATGGCTCGCAAGATGGCGCCGCACCTGCGTGACGGGCAGGTGGTCGTACTGAACCCGGGACGCACCGGCGGGGCGCTCGAGTTTCGCAAGGTGCTGGCCGACTCCGCCGCCGCCGCATGCCCGGTGATTGCCGAAACCCAGACTTTCATTTATGCCTCGCGGGCAACGTCACGCCATGAGGCGTTCATCTTCGCGATTAAGAACCGTGTGCCGCTGGCCACCCTGCCGGCGTTCTGGATTCCCGATGTGCTGTCAGTGCTGAACCCGGCCTACCCGCAGTTCGTGGCGGGGAGTAACGTGCTCTGCACGAGCCTCGAAAATATCGGTGCCGTGTTTCACCCCGCCCTGACCCTGCTGAATGCCGGCTGGATTGAGGCGACGCGTGGCGACTTCGACTACTACACGCAGGGCATCACGCCGTCGGTTGCGAAGCTGCTGGAGCAGGTCGATCGGGAGCGGATAGCAGTGGCCCGGAGCCTCGGAATCGCCACCGTCTCCGCCCGGGAGTGGCTGTACCTGACCTATGACTCACCAGGCACGAGCATCTACGAGGCCATTCAGAACACCCCGAGCTACCGCGGCATCCGCGCGCCCGGGACCATCGCCCACCGCTACGTCTTCGAAGACGTGCCTTCCAGCCTGGTGCCGCTGGCTTCGCTGGGCGCGATGCTGGGCGAGCCCACACCAACCATCGAGTTGGTCATCCGGCTCGCATCGATCATGCACGGTCGTGACTACTGGGCCGAGGGACGGACCGTCGAACGCTTGGGCCTCGCCGGCATGTCGGTTGAGGAGATACGGCGGATAGTCTCCGGAGGCACGCTGTGAAGGGGATAAGGGACGACTGCCAATCTCGCGACCAGGAGTGAATGAGAGGTGATCAGGAATGTGCTCTTCCGCTAGTCAAGCCAGTCTGTTCTCGGTGGCGTGGTGGCAGACACCGCCGCCGGGTCTTGTCGCGCTGGGCGTCCTGTTGCTTGGCGCAGTCGTCGCTCTGCTCGTCCGCCTGCTCGCGGCCCGGGTGCTTGAGGCCGTCGGCTTCAATCGGTTCTGCGACCGGGTCGGGGTGACCGAACTGCTGCGCAAAGGCGCCGTCGGGTACTCGCCATCCCGGCTTGCGGCATCGACTGCGGAGTGGGTGGTGCTCCTGGCCGCGGTCCTCTGGGCTCTCCACCTGCTGGGCATGCACGTGGTCTCGGCCTGGCTGGCGCAACTGGGCGGGGCCCTGCCTTCACTGCTGACAGCAATCAGCATCGCCATACTCGGCTACGCAGCGGTTGCCTTTCTGGCCAACGTCGTGCGAACGATTGCCCGGAACGCCGCCTCGCCCAATGCCGAACTGCTCGCCCGCGTGACGAAATGGGGAGGAGCGGTGATTGTCGCGTGGGTGGCAGTTGACCAACTCGGCATCGAGATCAGGTTTGTCAGCTCCATCCTTCTCATCCTGGTGGCCGCGACCGCGTTCGGGCTCGCGCTGGCCTTCGGCCTCGGCTGCAAGGAGATGGCGCGTGAAGCGATGCAGAAGCTGTTGCACGACCTGCGCGAGCGCCGTCAGCAACCGCCGACCGACTTAGAGGGATGACGGCCGGCGGAGAGCGGCCGCGTCACTGATGCAACCGGACGACCGGCTCGGTCTGGTCCGGCCGGCGCTGGATGCCCACAATCTCGGTATAACCACGGTCGCGCAACTGCTCGACGACTGCGGGTACCAGGCGGTCACTGCCGACGCCGCGGTCTGCAAGGGTTTTGAGCAGCCCGAGGCGGCAGAGGCCTGGATGGTCGCAGAGCAATGGCTCAAGGAGAACCGTATCTCGGTGCTCGGGTTCAGCTACCGGTTGGACCCGGCCCAGGGCGAGGAGTTGTTCGGCCGCGTGCTTCGGCAGTTGAAGGAGCGCCGCTTGCTCAAGGACCGGGGGGGCAGAATCAGCCAGCTTTACTTCGCAGGCCTACCCGAGACCTGCAAGCGTGTCCGGCAGCGACACCGTGAGGTTACGGCAGTGTTCCGGGGGGATGAGACACCGGCGGAAACGCTCCGGCTGCTGGGGATCGACCCGTCCCGGCTGCCCGCGGAAACGACCCGAGGAATCGCCTACGACGAGGACCGGCTGTCGTTCGGCCGGGAACTGGTCCGTAAGGCCGACTACCTGAATGTCGCGCCGGTTGACCGGAGCGGGTATCCGGGTTTCGGCACCGCGGCCGACACGCTGTCGGCAAGACTCGGCCACGCCCGGGCCCGCAAGCAGCCGCCGCTCATCCGCGCCCACGTCGGGCCGTTTCTGCCGGACCGGGCCGAGGCGGTGAAGCTGTTCCTCGACTGGGCCCGTACCCTGGCCGGCTCGGGCTTTCTAGATGTCCTCTCCATCGGGACGTCGCAGTTGACCCAGTCGGCATTCGGCGAAGACTGGGCCGGGTTGCCGAATGGCGGCGGCGTACCCATTGCCACCGAAGAAGAATTCGCCGCAGTCTGGGCGGCGGCCCGGCCGATGCTCGTTCGTACCTATGCCGGGACGAAGAACATCCCCGACCTTGCCCGGATGTACGAACGGACCATTCACAATGCCTGGCATGCCCTCTCGCTCTGGTGGTTCTGCCGGATTGACGGCCGCGGCCCGTATACGGTCAAGGAGAACCTGCGCCGGCAGGTCGAGACTCTGCGCTACATCGCTGCGAGCGGAAAGCCCTACGAGCCGAACGTGTCGCACCACTTCGCGTTCCGCGGGGCCGACGACGTCACCTACGTCGTGGCCGCTGTGCTCGCGGCCCGGCTGGCCAAGTGTATGGGTGTCAAGCTGCTCGTGCTCCAGGTGATGCTCAACACGCCCAAGTACACGTGGGGCATACAGGACCTGGCCAAGGCCCGCGGTCTGCTGCAACTGGTCCGGGAACTGGAGGACGGGAGTTTTCGCGTCGTGCTCCAGCCGCGCGGCGGGCTGGATTACTTCTCACCGGACGGGGACAAAGCCCGGGCACAACTGGCCGCAGTCACCGCGCTCGCCGATGACATTGAACCACAAGACCGGGCGAGCCCGCAGATTATCCACGTGGTCAGCTTCTCCGAAGCCATCGGCCTCGCGGACCCGCCCACGGTTATCGAGAGCATCAAGCTCACCCGGCATGCGCTGGCCGAGTACCGCCGCCTGCGTGCGGCCGGGCAGGTCGAGGACATGAGCCGGAATCCGGAGGTCAGCGCTCGCACCGAGGCGCTCGTCGCCGAGGCCCGTATCGTGCTTGCCGCGGTCGAGACCGAGGTCAGGCAGCCGTACACCGCCGAGGGGCTGTACAACGTATTCGCCCGCGGCTTCCTGCCGGTTCCCTATCTCTGGGAAGGACGGGACGAGTTCCGGGCCGCAGTGCAGTGGCAGACCCGGCCGGTCCGCGGTGGTGTTGCCGTAGTTGACGAAGCAGGCAGGGTCGTGAACGCGGCGGAACGGATGCGCCGGGTCGCCGCCCAGAGCAACGAAGAAAGGAGCCACTAGATGGCAGGCATCGCCGGAATCGCAGCCCGAGGCAGGACTGTCCAGGTGAACGCGGTCCTCGCGAAGATGGTGCACCGGGGTCGAGAGATGAGTGAAGTTATCGAATCGGAACAGGCCACGTTCGGCGCGGTCTGGTCCGGGACCTGCGAGCGTCCGCTGTCCGCGGACGGAAAGGAAGTGCGGGACGAGCGACCCAACGGGCACTTCGCGCGGTCCCGGGCCACACCCTCGGGCCTGCGGCTGTCACGCGACCCTATCGGCGTTGCTCCGCTGTACTACGGACACACGGCCGAAGGTGAACTGTGCTTCGCCTCCGAGGTGACGGCCCTGCTTGAGGCTACCGACGACGTCAACGTCCTCCCTGCGGGTTGCTCTCTGGAGGCGGGTCGCCTCGCTACGGACTTCTCCCTGTCGGCGGAGCCGCGACTGACCGACCCCGAGCCGGTCATCGCGGCGGAACTGCGCCGGCGCATCAGCGCTGCCGTCGCGCGGGCCGTGGGTAACCGTGACACAGGCGCCTGGCTGTCCGGCGGGCTGGACTCCAGCGCCATCGTTGCCCTGGCCCGGCCCCTGGTATCCGAACTGCACACATTCGCGGCAGGCCTGGCCGGAGCGCCTGACCTCGAGTATGCCCGCGAAGTCGCGGGCTTCGTCGGTTCACGTCACCACGAGGTAGTTATACGCCCGGAAGAGCTGCCGGCCGCGCTGCCTGAAGTCATCCACCACCTCGAATCGTTCGACGCCCTGCTCGTCCGTTCGAGCATCGCGAACTACCTCGCCGGCAAGGTCGCGGCGCAGTCGGTGTCAGCAGTCCTGTCGGGTGAGGGAGGCGATGAGCTGTTCGCCGGGTATGAGTACCTCAAGTCGCTGGACCAGAGCCTGCTGGCCGACGAGTTGCTGGATATCACGCGCCGGCTCCACAACACGGCGCTCCAGCGCGTTGACCGTTGCTCGGCATCGCATGGCCTGGTGGCCCATGTCCCTTTCCTGGACCTGGAGGTGGCCGGTTACGCCCTGCGCATCGGGCCCGAACTGAAGGTCAAGGATGGTGTGGAGAAGTGGATACTGCGTCGCGCCCTGGCCGGCGCGCTGCCCGACCGGGTGCTGAACCGACCCAAGGCCAAGTTCTGGCAGGGTGCGGGCATCGGCGAGTTGCTGGCCGAGCACGCCGAGCGGCACGTGTCGGACGCAGATTTCCGCGACGAGGTGACGCTGCCGGATGGCACGACCCTCAACAGCAAAGAGGAGTTGTTGTACTACCGCGTGTTCCGCGAGCACTTCGGCCGCAGCGCCGGCCTCGCGTGGATGGGCAGGACCAAGGGCGCGCCGAGAACTGCCCCGGCCGACCGGCAGTAGTCCGACGATTCACGGCAGGCACGTCCCGGGCAGGGGCAACGTAGCGCTGCGTTCGGATGAGCGAGGGGGTTTCCGCGCTTGTGAACGTGGTCGCGGCGGGGAGCCGGCGGTGACCGTGCTGGGCCTCGTTCGGCACGACTGGGGCGACATTCACAATGCAGCAGGGGTCGCTTTCCTGGTCATCGTCGGTCTGCAACTTGTTCTGCACTGGCGGTGGATTATTACGGAGAGCATGAAATACTGGACAGTTCTTGATGTCACTCTCAGTATCCCTATACCCTGTCACCCTGAGCGCAGCGAAGGGTCTTTGCACTCGAAGATTCTTCGGCGTCG
Organism: Caldifarciminota bacterium UBA2258; assembly: GCA_002347155.1. Lineage (GTDB taxonomy): Bacteria > Hydrothermota > Tepidihabitantia > Tepidihabitantales > Tepidihabitantaceae > UBA2258. The sequence continues at coordinate 19,184 of DDXO01000080.1, read as the reverse complement.
AACGCCTCAGAATGACAAGCATTTCCTGTTCTCGTTAGTATGTGCCTGCCGAAGCTGCTGGCAGCGGGCCGCGACCCCGCGCGGCTCGCCTCCTGTCCTGAATCGGCAGCAGCTACCGGCGGGCCGAATTCCGCGTAGGCGCGGCTGCCGGGCGGGCTGTTCTGGGCGCTTCCGTTCGGCACCGGTAAGGTCAGCGACACAGGTCAGGTGACAGTCAGTTCACCGGCGATGTCCTGTGCGAGCAGCCGCCGGACATCGGTGTCATCCAGTTCCGGGTCGCCGAGCAGGACCATCAACTTGACCAGCGCTGCCTCGGGCGTCATGTCATGGCCGGATACGACGCCGGCTTCAAGCAGGTGGGCGCCGGCTTCGTAGCGTTCGAGTTCGACCCGGCCGCCGTTGCACTGGGTGACGGCAATCGCCACGACTCCCCGCGCCACCGCGTCCGCGATCGGTTGCAGCACCCGCGGGTCGGACGGCACGGTGCCGGCGCCATAGGTCATCAGGACCACGCCCCTGAGCCCGGGGTCGCCGAGCACGTCCTGCAGGATGGAGGCTTCCTGGATGCCCGGGAAGAAGATGACCGACGTGACGTTCGGCTCAATGTGGGTGCGCAGGTGCAGTCCGCCGACCGGCACCGGACGTACGGCCCGCCGGTTGACGACGATGGTGTCGCCGGCCATGGCGAGCGGCGGGTAGTCTGGTGACTGGAACGCCGCGAACCCGGATGATGTCACCTTGCGACTGCGATTGCCGCGCAGGAGTTCCTCGTGGAAGAAAACGCCTACCTCGGGTACGAGCGGCAGATGCGAGTGCCTCGGGTTGGCGATGAGCAGCGACGTCAGCAGGTTCTGGAGCGCGTCGTTACGGACGTGGCCGAGGTGGGAGAGCTGGGCACCGGTCATGACGACCGGCTTGCCCAGACCCTCGAGCATGAAGCTGAGCGCCGACGCAGTGTACACCATCGTGTCGGTGCCGTGCAGAACCACGAATCCCTCGTAGCGGTCGTAGTTCTCGGCGATGACGCGGGCGACATCCACCCAGTAGGCGGGGCCGATGTTGCAGGAATCCACCGGCGGTAGTGTGTACCCGTCGACATTGAACCCGATGTAGCGGGCGTTGACGCTACCGTCGGCGAGGCGCGGGCTGAGCGAGGAGGTGCGGCGGCGGAACTCGGCCCAGTCCACGACGACGAGCGGGCTCTTCAGGTCGCGCGGGTCACGGGGCATGGAGCCGATAGTGCCGCCGGTATAGACGACGAGCACGCCCGAGCCGCGGTTGCCGGGGTCGTAGTGATGTGATGAGGTAGATGCCATCCGGCAGAATCTAGCGGCGGAACGTCGGGCCGTCAACTACCGGCCTACGGCCCCAGAAGCGGCGCACGCGTCTTCGGTATTCGCGCCACGCCGGGCCGAACCTGACTTCGAGGAAACGCTCCTCGCGCAGCGCCTCGAAGTGGAGCAGGAGACCGACAACAAGCCAGAACGGCAGCAGCACCGGCCGGCCCTCAACCAGCAGCGTACCGGCGAAGTAGAGGTTGAAGAAGAGGTAGATGGGATGGCGAGAGTAGGCGTAGACCCCGGTGGTGATGAGTTGGCCGTCCGCGTTTTGGCCGATGCCGAGACGCCAGTTGTCGCCGAGCCGAATGTGGGCCAGCAGATTCAGCGCCGAGCCGGTTGCGACCATGCCGATGCCAAGCAGGCGAAACGGCAGCCAGCGCCAGACAGGCAGGTCCAGCGGCGGCACCAACGCATGACCGCCGATGGGCAGCGCATACCAGAGCACCGCGAGAGCCCAACACCAGGTGATTACGAATGCACCGATAGCGAGCCGGTTCTGCCGGTCAAAGGCGATGCCGCTCACGCCGTGACGCAGACGCAGGTGCACGGCCCGGTACGAGGCAAGACCGAGGAAGAGCCCAAGCGCGGCCAGTTCGAGCCAGCGGAATAGGTCCACCCCAGATTGTACGTGCGCCTTCGTTGGCCGCAACCGCGGCGGGACAGCGGCAGGGCTTGACGAGAGGTCGTCAACGCTGGACAATCACTACGATGCCTGACGCGCTGTGCACGATGCTCCAGGCCCGACGCTACATGCATCGGGTGGCGTGCATAGTGCGGCAAGAGAGAAGCACGAGATGGCCGAGCATAGAGTGAAAGGGCTGGCGTTCGCGTCGGTGTACGTCGATGACTTCCAGCGAGCGTACGACTTCTATTCAGGAGTTCTGGGTCTGGAAAAGGAGTATGATATGGGGAGCGCGGCGTGCTTCTTCAAGCTGCCCGACAACACCGGGTTGTATCTGCAGGGCAAGAACAAGGCCGCGAGCCATGGAGAAGACACAATGCGAACCGCGTTTGTCCTCTCGGTCGAGTCACCCGCGGCAACCCATGAACGGCTCAAAGCCGCCGGCGTCAAGTTCATCCACTCTGAGCCCAGGCACATGGGCGGCGAGCAGTACTGGTTCCAGTTCTGCGACCCGGCCGGCAACATCCTCGAAGCTCTCGGGAGCAAGTAGGAGTCACGGGCGATGGCAACGGACAAGGAGCTTGTGGTCACTATCAACCGGGCACCGGTGCTGGCGTTGTGGGCAACGGTTGTCGCCGAGCGGCTCGGGTTCGACCGCGACGAGGCGTTGTCGCTCGGCAAGGCAGTGACCGGCTTGAATGCGCAGAGCAAAGGACAGCGGCTGGGCATATACACAAAGAAGGAGAAGGGAGGAGAGAGGCGGGAGGAGAGGGAGAAAAGGGATGCGGTGGAGTTGATGGGACGGGAGATTCCGGTTGTCAGGACGCCGGAGGGAGTGCGGTCGGTGAACAAAGATGTCCAGGTGTCCCCGGAGGGCACGCAAGCGTATCTGGAGTCTAAGTTCGGTGAACACCTGCTGGCCGTGCGGGCGGCGATGGAAGAGCTGGCCCGGTCAATGAAGCCGGACGTGCTCGCGGCGCGGGCATTCGCTCTCTACGCGCAGTTCCGGCCGCAGATACCCGACGGAGTGAAGGGCTGGGGCGCGAAGGGGAAGCTCGACCTCGAGCTCATCCGTTCGCTCGGCGACAGGGGGAAATGAGGAGAGGGGCGAAGCTGAGATGATGAAGACTCCGCCCTTTGCTGGCGGCCCGGCATCCGCAAGCGTGGAGCGTGTCTGATGCCAGCCGGGCTGCTGAGTCTTGTCCAGTCGACGGTAACGCCGGCAGTGATGATATCAGCATGCGGCTCATTGCTGCTCTCGATCTCGAACAAGCTCGGCCGCATCGTTGACCGAACGCGTGAACTGGATTCAGAGGATAGGAACCTGGCGACCGACGTCGACGGAGTTACGCGCGTCTCCATCCGCAACCAGATAGACATTCTGCTCAGTCGTGCCTTGCTGCTCCGCAACGCCTGCGGGCCCCTGTATCTTGCGGTCGCGTTCTTCGTCCTTACGTCGCTCTGCACCGGCCTTTCCGGCGTGGCGCATGTCTTCGAGGTGCTGATGCTTGCGTTGTTTGTGGTCGGACTTGGAACGGTCGTCTGGGCCGGCATCCTCGCCTACCTGGAGATTCGGCTGTCCCATCACGCAATGACCGAGGAGATAAAGGAACTTCGCCTGCACGGGTAGCCAACGGGATTTGACCTGAGCGCGGTGGCGTCTATGCTTATTCGGAAACCCGAGCCCCGGGCAAGAGTATTGGAGGTCAAGATGAGAATGTCAGTCGCCACACTGGTGCCGGCGCTGGCCCTCGCAGTCGGGCCGACCCTGGTCAGTGAACGTCCGGTCGGTATCGCCGACGGGCGATTCTACTCGCCGGGCGGCCTCTATAGTGCGGTGGTGGAATACGGAGCCGGTAACACGGAGTTCGTACCGTTTGGGCGTTTCGACCTGCTGGACCAGGACGGGAAGGTCGTCTACTCAAAAGACGGCATCCAGCATACGGTCATGGACATCTCGGACAATGGGCTCGTTGTCGGTGCCGACTTCGACGGTCCGGTATCGGGCAGAGCCAGGTTGCACTTCTACGACCGGCAGGGGCAGGAGCGCGGCTCCACCGACATCGGATTCTGGGGGCAGCGCCGGTTCTCGGCCGACGGCAGCGTCTATTGCGTGCTCAGCGGCAGCCAGGGGCTGCGGGTGTTTGTGTCCACGGGCAGGGAGCTGTACAATGCCGGACCGGGCAATCGGTTCGCGGTTTCCGCCGACGGCCGGCACGTCGCGCTTGCGACCGACACGGAAATCCGCCTGCTGCGCGATGGTGAGGTCATCGCCAGCATTCCCCTTGCCACGCCTTTCGTGCGCGACATGGCCTTCTCGCCGGACGGAAGGCGCATCGGCTACTGCGAGCGGCGCGGGCTGGCTGCGCATCGGACTCAGGACGGGGTATGCGAGTACCGCTACGAGCCGGACGATAAGGGCATGCGGTTCATCTCACTCGACCTCGGTAACCGGTTCGCGGTCTGTGGGCTCGACTTCGACGCAGGCCGCGGCACGCCCGGCCGGCACCGGCGGGGCTCGGTCGTGCTGCTCAATGCGGCCGGCCTGGTGGTCTGGCAGGAGGAGCTCGCATACAACCGCTGGTACTTCGCGGTACCCAAGGTCAGGTTCGGACCGGCCGGTATGCTGTCGGTCAGGACTGCTGAGGCGGTGCGCGAGTACCGCTATGAGGAGCAGTAGATGAGATGCTCCATTCTGCTGGTGGTGCTGGCGACCGCGGCATCAGCGCTGCCCTGGCCGCACCTGCCGCAGGATTCGGTTCATCCTATCGGCAACGCCTGGGGTAACTACCAGAACTACGGTTCGGCCTACCTGCACAACGGGCAGGATATCATGGTCGCAGCCCAGTCTCCCGCCTTGGCAACCAAGCCCGGGTATGTGAAGCAGGTCTGGCTCGGCGGCAGCCCACTGTACAACGGCGTGACCGTCGCCGATTCGGCGGGGGCGGCGTTCTGCTCCGGGTACATGTACTACCATATCGACGACACGACAATCCAGGTCCAGAACGGCGACACGGTCGCGGTCGGCGACACGCTCGGGTTCATCTCGACCTGGCCGGTGGCCGATTTCCACCACAACCACTTCTCAGCCAACCGCAACTCCGGGGTAACCTGGTCGGACTACGGCGCGTTCTACCGCAACCCGCTGCTCGACCTGTCACCCGACGACGATACGGTGGTGCCGTGGTTCAGCAACGCCTATTCCGGGCAGCGCTTCGCCATCTGCCGTAACAACACGAGCAGCTATCAGAGCAAAGACAGCGTCTACGGCACGGTCGACCTGATCTGCCGGCTTGACGACCGCATCAACCACCGGCTGTGGCGGGTCTGCATCTACCGCATCGACTACTCGATCCGCGACACGGGAGGCACCTACGTCGTCCCGCCGACGCGGGCGGTTGAAATGTCGGACTCGATCGACGGCTATTCCCCTGCCCAGTCGCGGGTCGTCTACAAGCAGGACGCCACCTGCCCCACCCGGTGCAACTACGACTCGATTGCCCGACAGTACTTCTACATCTTCACCAATACCGACGGCGACTCGCTGATCGAGCCTTCCGACTCGCTGGCCGGCTGGAATACGACGCTCTCGCCCGACGGTAACTACTGGGTGAAGGTCGTCGCCCGCGACGAATACGGCAACACCGCCACCGACAGCATGATGGTGAAAGTGCGAAACGACACGACCCCCCGCCACGACGTCGGTGTCGTGGCGATCGCCGCGCCGCCGGCGGCGGTTGAGTCGGGTACGGTCGTCGCGCCGGCGTGCACCCTTTACAACTACGGTAACCGCAACGAGAGCTACAGCGTGCGGATGACTATCGGCCCGGACTACGACACCGCAATCGGCGTGACTCACGCGGCGGGCACGAGACTGGCCGTGGTCTTCCCGGACTGGACCGTCAGCTACGCGCCGGGGTTCTACGCCGTTGCCTGCTCGACCCAACTCGGCAGCGACACCCTGCCGGCAAACGACCGGATGCAGGACTCGGTTGAGGTCACGTCCCCTCCCGGTGTGGTTGACGCCGGGCCGGCCGCAGGCGGTGCGTGGCTGCGGGCAAGGCCGAATCCCGCGCGCCGGCAGGTCAGTTTCCAGGTTGCAGCCGGCCCGGGCGCCGCTGCTGCCTTGCTGCGTATCTTCGACGCCGCCGGACGTTGTGTCCGTACGTTACGGTCAACCCGATCGGCCGTGCTTGCGTCGCTGGCCTGGGACGGTCGCGACGAGCGAGGTCGACGGCTGCCGGGTGGGGTCTACTTCTGCCGCGCCGCCGGTCGGCACGACGCCGTCGAACTAGTGCTGCTGGAGTAGCCGCGTGTCAGGCATCGTCTTCCTCCGGACCCGGGAGTTCGAGCGCGTGGTCGCGTTCTATCTGGAGCGGGTAGGGATGACGGTCTGGCTTGAGCAGCCGGGCATCGCCATCCTGCGGCACGGCAACCTGCTGCTGGGGTTCAACCGGCAGGAGGCGGCGGACACCGAGGGCGTGTTCACGTTTTTCTACGAGACGCGGGACGGGGTCAACGCGATGTACGAGCGGCTCGCCGACATCGCGCTCAACCCACCCAGAGAGAACGCGAAGTACCGCATCTACCACTTCTATGCTCGCGACCCGGAGGGAAGGTCGATTGAGTTCCAGCAATTCCTGCACCCGGTGCAGTTCGAGCCCGGTCGCGCCTGAGGTTTGACCGGCGCGGCGCGGCGGCTATAATCACGGTCGATGCAAACCCCTATCTTCGGCATCTCCGGGCTGCGCGGCATCGTCGGTGATGGCCTGACTCCGGAGACCGTTTGCCGCTACGCCGCAACCTTCGGCACGTTTGTCGGGCACGGTACGGTCGCGGTCGGCCGCGACTGCCGGGCCTCGGGTGAGATGATGCACGCCGGCGCGGTGGCCGGGCTCGTGGCCGTCGGCTGTGAGGTGATGGACCTCGGCATCTGCCCGACGCCGACCGTGGTCCACGTGACCCGGCGCGGCACGCTGGCCGGCGCCCTGATGCTCACCGCCAGCCACAACCCGGAGCAGTGGAACGGAATGAAGTTTGTCAGCCGCGAGGGGCAGTTCCTTTCTCCGGACGAGTTCACCGCATTCCGCAAGCTGTTCAAGGGCAAGGGCGCGAAGTACGCGGTCTGGGAGGCGCTGCGGCCGCTCAAGACCAATCCCAATGCCATCTACGCGCACGTCAACTCGATCCTGTCGCACGAGCTCTTCCGGTCGATCCGGCCCGCGCTGAGCGAGCGGAAGCTGAAGGTCGGGGTTGACGCGGTCAACGGTGCCGCATCGGTTGCGGCGTGCCAGTTGGTCGAGGCGCTCGGGGCCGAGCCGGTCCGGCTCTACTGCCGTATCGAGCCGATGCAGCAGGGCGCGGTTTTCCCGCGCAAACCCGAGCCCGAGGCGCAGAACCTCGGCGACCTGTGCAACCTGGTGCGCGAGCGGAAGCTCGACCTCGGTATTGCATTCGACCCGGACGGCGACCGGTTCAGTTGCGTCGACGAGACCGGCGTTCCGCTCGGCGAAGAGGCGACCATCTGCCTCGCCTGCAAGTACGTGCTGTCCCGCCGCAAAGGACCGGTGGTGGTCAATCTCTCAACCACCCGGGCCGTAGACGACGTCTGCGCCGAACTCGGTGCGGCGGTCGAGCGGACACCGGTGGGCGAGGCCAACGTGGCGGACCGGATGGAGAAGGTGCAGGCGGTGCTGGGTGGCGAGGGTAACGGCGGCGTGATTCTGCCCGAGCTGAACTTCACCCGCGACGGGCTCGTGGCCGCAGCCACGGTAATCGGGCTCGTGAGTCTGGGGCGCGAGCCGCTTTCGGCCATCGCCGCCACGCTGCCGGAGTACCAGATGGTCAAAACCACGATGGCGCTCTCCCGCGAGCAGTTCGCCGAGCGAAGCGAGAAGCTGGCCAGGGCGTTCGAGGGAACGACGGCCGACCGGCAGGACGGCCTGAAGTTCAGCCTCGATGATTCCTGGGTGCACGTCCGGCCTTCAAATACCGAGCCGATAGTGAGAATCATCGCCGAGGCAAAGACCGACGCCCAGGCCAAGGCCCTGGCCGACAAGGTGCGCCAGACCCTGAGCGCGAACGGCAAAGAGCCGGAGAAAAAGTGAGAGCATACAAGGGATCGAGGGATAAAGGGACAAAGTGCCGCGTAGCTTGTCAGTCCGGCACTCTATCCCTTACTCCCTATGTCCCTCTATCCCTTTCCTGACATGTGCGGCATCGTCGGCTACGTCGGGCCGCGCAATCTCGCCAACGTCATACTGGTCGGGCTCGAGCGGCTCGAATATCGCGGCTACGACTCGTGCGGGATCGCCGCGATTGACGGCGGCCTCACCATCCGCAAGACCGCGGGCCGGCTGCAGCGGCTCAAGGAGATACTTGCGGCCAATCCCGTGACCGGGGACATCGGCGTCGGTCACACGCGCTGGGCCACCCACGGCAAGGTAACGGACGAGAATGCGCACCCGTTCACCGGCTGCTACGGCCGGATGGCGCTGGTACACAACGGCATCATCGAGAACTACCGGGAGCTGCGCCAGCGGCTGAGTGCCCAGGGGCACCGTTTCGTCTCGGAGACCGACACCGAGACCATCGTCCACCTCATCGAGTCGCACCACAAGAAGGACCTGGTCACGGCGGTGCGCAAGGCCGCGGCCGAACTGGTCGGGTCGTATGCAATAGTCGTGGTCTCGGCCGACGAGCCGGACCGGCTGGTTGCGATGAAGGTCGGCAGCCCGCTCGTGATCGGCCAGGGCGAGGGAGAGCATGTCATCGCGTCGGACGCGCAGGCGCTGGTCGGTATCGCCCGCCGCATGGTGCCGATGCACGACGGAGACGTCGCGGTGGTGACGCGCAAGTCGCTCGAGCTGACCGATGCGTCCGGCAAGCGGCTTCACCGTCAGTTCGCGGCCATCGAACTGAAGCCCAAGGCCCTGTCCAAGGGCCGCTATCCGCACTTCATGCGCAAGGAAATCTACGAGCAGCCCCGGGTCATCCGCGAGAGCGTCGAGCACCGTTTCCGCGACCGCCGTGTGATGCTCGACCCCGAGTTCCTGCTCTACCCGGACGAGGTCGAGAAGGTGGCACGGATCGTCATCCAGGCCTGCGGCACCTCGTACCACGCCGGGCTGATCGGCCGCTACTACTTCGAGAAGTTCTGCCGAATCCCGGTTTCGGTCGAAATCAGTTCCGAGCTCCGCACGTCCGAGTTCATTTACGACGGTGACACCCTGATGGTGCCCATCAGCCAGTCCGGGGAGACGGCGGATACGCTTGCCGCGCTGCGCGAAGCCGGCGCGCGCGACATCCACTCGCTGGCGGTGCTCAACACCAAGCGTTCCTCAATCGACCGTGAGTCCGACTCATCGGTCTACATCCACGCCGGCCCGGAAATCGGCGTCGCCTCGACCAAGGCCTACACCGCCGAGATACTCACCCTGCTCTCGCTGGCGCTCTACTTCGCGCGGGTACGCAAGACCCTGCCCGACGACCGGTTCGACGAGATCGTCCACCACTGCCGGGAGCTGCCGCAGCAGATGCGGCGGGTACTGACGCTCGACGCGAAGGTGAAGGCGACCGCCGCCCGCCTGTCAAAGGCGCACGACTTCATTTTCCTCGGCCGCGGCATCAACTACCCGTCGGCGCTTGAGGGAGCACTCAAGCTCAAGGAAGTGGCCTACGTCCACGCCACCGGGCTGCCGGCCGGCGAGATGAAGCACGGCCCGATTGCGCTGATCGCCGAGAACGTACCGGTAATCGGTGTCGCGCCGCGAGATTCGGTCTACGGGAAGATGATCTCGAACCTGGCTGAGTCCAAGGCACGCAAGGGACTGATTATCGCGGTGGGCACCGAGGGCGACAGGCAGCTCGAGGAACTGGCCGACATCGTGCTCCCGATCCCGGACGTGCCCGAGTACCTGACGCCGCTTTTGACGGCGATACCGCTCCAGCTCTTCGCTTACCACGCCGCGGTCATGCGCGGCTGCGACGTCGACAAACCGCGGAATCTCGCCAAGAGCGTGACAGTCGAGTAGATGAGGCCACAAGCCGCAAGCCTCAAGCCTCAAGCCTGGGGCGTCGTCTTGATTTGCACGCTCCTGCTCGTGTTTGCCTGCAGGCAGGCGGATACCACGCGGCCGGACATCGTCGCCGCCTATCCCACGAACGGCGCGACCGGCGTACCGACCAATACGCAGATCCGGATAGCCTTCTCCGAAGCGATGGACACCGCCTCGGTCGAGGCCGCGTTCAGCATCACGCCTGTGACCGCGGGCGAGTTCGACTGGTTCAGCGACTCGCTCTTCTACTGGAAGCCGGACACGCTGCTCGCCGTCCAGACCGCGTACACATTCGTCGTGGACACGACCGCCGTCGACGTTGCCGGCAACCGGCTCGAACCCGCCGGGCCCTTTCAGTTCAACACCGGCGACACTTCGGCTCCGCCGGCAATGGTCTACATGCTCGGCCGTTCGGTCATGGCCGGCTGGTTCAGCCACTGGGGCGCAGACCCCTTCATCAATGGCCGGTTCACGCTGGAGTACCATGTGGTCCAATCGCCGCCGGAGATAGTCGCAAGCGTGCAGGCGATAATCGACAGCCTGCTGCTTTGCGACCAGCCGATTATCTTCTTCAAACTCTGCTTCGTGGATTTTGTCGGGGGCGACTCGCTATCGGCTCAAGAGAACCTCGACCGCAACGTCAACTATGTCGACTCGGTGTATGCCGCGGCGAGCAATCGAGGACTGAAGATGATTGCGGGCAATGCCCTGCCCCAGGTCGCGAGCGCCACCGACGAGTGGCTGGTCTGGAACCACCGCGCGTACAACCAGAAGCTCCTTACCTTGGCGTCGCAGCACCCGGGTACGCTTCAGGTCTTTGACATGTACTCGGTGCTGGCGGACAGCGCGGGCAACCTGGACCCGGCGTATGCCACGAACTCCGGCGACTCGCACCCCAACGAGGCCGGGTACGCCGCGCTCGACGCCGCTTTCTTCCCCTTCCTCGAACAGCACTACTAACGTCTTCTTCCGGGCAATTCCGTATTCTGGCGTCTGGTTTCTGAATGCTGGTTTGCCTGTTCTTCGAATCCCACATTGTACCTTGCATTGTTCGTCAGAAAGTACCGGCAAAGGTATCGTCAACTGGATATTGAACTGCGTCGCGCACTGTGTCGTCAACCGAATCCTGCACTCAACCTCGACCTGAATCTCAACCTGTTTCCATCATTGTACGACGCATTGTTTACGTCATCGTTCGGGACAATGTTCCAGTCAACGTTCGCGTCATTCTTCGGTTCAAGGCGCGCGTCAAAGCTCGGGTCATTGCACGTTCAAATGCGTCCCGCGTTGCGCGTGCGCAAGCTGCGGGGTAGGCATAGGAGGGGTCATGGCGGCAATTGTGAATAGACAATTGAGAATACGGGACTTATGACTGATTTCGGCCATCGACAGAATGTGTACTATGGTGTACATTCAGGAATCCGAATATTCCCGCCGCGCCGCTAGCCGGCACCGTCGCCACTCGATCCTTCCATCTTTATCCCGTAGTCTGCTTCCATTGCGCTCCTCGCTTCGTCCGCCGCTCTGGTTTCTGGTCTCTGATTTCTGAATTCTGGTCTATCCGTTCCCGTGGCCATGCCTTCTACTCTCCGGCTTCGCTGCTCCGCATTCTGGCCCCTGGCATCTCGCTTCTGCCTGGGCTTCTACGGCCCTGTCGGACATGACGTCTTGACTTCCCATGGCGCGCGCCTATTCTGTTCACGCGATGGGCACAACCCCGCCGAAGCTGGTTGTGGATCTGGTCGAGCGGTTCGACCGTGACCGCAAGGTCTTCCTGTCCCCTGACTACAAGGAAGAACAACTCCGCGCCGAGTTCGGCAGGAGAACTGGGCGTCTTCGATTTCGCAGTCCCATCTTCGCCGCATGCGGGCGGAGTACGGACGACACATTTACACGATTCGGTGTAGAAATCGGGGAGGCGTGCCTCATCTGCCCGAAGAAGACCAAGTCTCGCGTGGATCTCGCAGGGACTCGACGTACGACAGGTGCCCTAGGAGTCCGGCCGAAAAGCCACCTACCGCCCGACCGTCAATCTTGCGGCCATTGATAATCAAGGACTTACGTAGTGCCATTTCACGGTCTGCACGCTACCAGAGGGGTTTCCGGCCGGGCCTCTAGGTCACGTTCGGCAGTGAAGATACTCATCACCGGAGGAGCGGGGTTCATTGGTTCACACCTAGCCGAGCACTTGGCCGAGGGCGGAGACAGTATCACGTGTCTGGACAATTACCGCACTGGACGCAACCTAGTACGTCATCCCCGAATCGCATACCAGGAAGGCGACGTTAGAAACGTCGACGCGGTGACCGCAATGGTACGCATGACGGACGTCGTCTATCATCTTGCGGCGGCTGTCGGAGTCAGGTACTGCATTGAATGCCCGGACTACGCTTTCGAAACGAACGTAGTCGGTGCGCACAACGTGCTTCAGGCCTGCCTGCGGCATCGTAAAGAGTTTGTCTACATATCCTCGTCCGCCGTCTATGGCAAGACTCGTCGCTCGCGGGTGTCCGAGGACGCCGATGTCACCTACGGGAGTGTCTGTAGAGAGGAATGGTTCTATTCACACTACAAGGGCACCATTGACGGGCTGTTGTGCTGGTACGGTAGGTGCGGCAAGGCCGTAAAGATACTGCGCGTGTTCAACTGCATCGGCAGCCGTCAGTCCGGCGCGTACGGAATGGTGGTGCCGCGGTTCGTGGGTTGGGCGCGGCGCGACCGGCCGATTCAGGTCTATGGCGACGGACAGCAGACCAGGACTTTCGCGGATGTCCGTGACGTAGTGCGAGGTATCGCGTTGGTGCAGAGGTCTGGACATTGCGGCGAGCCCTACAATCTCGGTGGAACCGAGGAGATCAGGATCATCGACCTCGCACGGAGAATCAGGAAGATGCTGCGCTCGCGGTCGCGGATAGTCTGCGTGCCGTACGAGGAAGCCTTCGTGCGCGGATTTGAGGAGACGAGACGGCGTCGACCCAACATCGCCAAGATTAGGTCCTTGGGATTCGTCCCGCGGTGGTGCACCGATCAGACCTTGGAATGGATTGTCGGAGACGGACACTTGCGTCTGCAGGACCGCCAGTCTAGCTGAGCCGGTCGGGCGACCGCCGTCGGATCGTGAATGCTACGTACGCAGTTGTCAGATCCTCTTCTGTGTATTCAGCCAGAAGCTCGCGAGGAGCAAGCGACAACAGGTCATTCCCCTCCTTCTGGTGATCCTCGGCGATCACAGTTGTGTGTCGATAGAAAATGCCTTGGTAGTCCTTAAGCCTCAGTCGGTTCAGATACGAATCACCTGGGTAGCGATTCTCCCTAAGATGATCCCACGGCGGCACTCGGGCCGGGATATGCGCCCCGTACGCCGGGTCGAGTGCGAACACCCATTCGAGGCAATCTGCACCGGTGAGTGAAGGGAAGAGGTGGACAACGACATAACCCACTCCGTCGGGCGCTAGCGCGGCGTTGATGTTCCTAACCGCGGACTCGACATCCACGACGTGTCCGAGTACCTCGTAGGAGAATACCAGATCGAAGTAGTGAGCTGGCAGATCTGCGCGGGCTATGTCACATACACGGATGTCTATGCGCGGGAAGGGACGCAGAGTCATGCCGGTGGCGCGAGCCAGCCCATTGAAGAAGCGCCGATCGAACAGCATATGACGGATAGCGCTCTTCACCGCGCGGTGCATGCCGCATGTCCGCAGTAATCGCAACAGCGTGGCCGTGTTCATCCGGTAGGTGGGCGCCTCTACGTCGACTGCACACACCTCAGCGCCGCTGGCTGCGAGCAACAGTGACAGCGCCGCCCGCTGGCCGCATCCGACTTCCAGGACGTGCGCACCGCGCACCGACTTGCCGGTGAATCGTCGTAGTAGTCCCGCGAGCTTCTCGGAGCGCTTCACGTTCACATCGATCTCGTGCCCGGTGTGGTGATGGTGCTTGACATACATCTGGAGACCATTCCTCACCGTCTGCACGAACGGGATCCGTTTGCCCGCCATTGCCCAACGCTGAATACCATCTTTCATCGGGCCGCGGCCCAGCGGTATCTCGGGTCGCGGGGGATCACCGGTAGAGGTGTTCACCGGACCGCTCTCCGAACGCCTGAGTAGTGACCTGGGCGCTGTCCGCTGCAGTCGGCAGGAGTCTGGCGCGAGACATGGAGACCGTGAGTTTCCCCGCGGGCCGCTGCCCAGTACGTGTCGGACTCATCTGGTCTCCAGAACCCGACGGTAGAGCCCCACGTGCTTCGCGGCCGCCTCGTCCCACGAGAACATCCGCGCGCGGGATAGCCCGCGGTCACGCAGTCGCGCTCGGAGACTTTCATCGGTCAGCGCTGTCCTGATGGCCCGAGAGAGACCATTGACGTCAGCCGGGTCAATCAGCATGGCGGCATCGCCGGCCACTTCCGGGATCGCTGACGTGGAGGATGCAATCACCGGCACACCCGACGCCATTGCTTCAAGCACCGGCAGTCCAAACCCCTCGTAGTGCGACGGAAACACAAACAGCGTTGCCAGTGAGTAGAGACCGGGCAGCAGGTCCTGAGGTACGTAGCCCAGGAACCGGGCTTTGCCGTCCAGGCCCAACCTTGAGGCAAGCCGGCGAATTCCAGCGGCCCCGAGACCGTCGCGGCCGGCAAACACGACTGCGTCGGCCAAGCCTGCGTTCAATGCGGCCGTGCTCGCTCTCAGCACCGCCGCGAGATTCTTCTTTTGCTCGATGAGCCCGACCTGCAGTATGTACCTGGCGGGTAGTCCGAATGCTGCCTGCACACTTCGCAGGTAGCTTTCCGGATGCTGGGTACGGAACCGCGGATCGACACCGCAACGGATTACCACGATGGACTCGGTGCCGGCGCCCTGCAGCTCGGCAATGTCGTCCCGCGTCCGGTGCGATATGGTGATCAGGGCGTCGGCGCGGCCGATAGTCGTACGCACTTGGCGCCGCATGTAACACTGGTACAACGGGCCGTATACCCACGGCGTTCGAAAGAAAGACATGTCGTGCACGGTCGCAACCGTGCGGCAGAGAGTGGTACGGGGAAGCACGAAGTTCGCGCCATGAAACAGTTCTACTGAGTAGCGCGATAGGAAGCGAGGGACCTCGAGGTTGAGCCAAAAGGGCGAGTAGAACCGGGCGGCCGGAGTACCATCGCCCAGGTAGCTCCCCAGAACAGCTTGCTCACAGCCGGCTGGCAGCAGGTGGGGCCCCATGGCTTTATCCACTAGAAGCGTAAGGTGGAGTTCCGGGTCCAGCGCCGGCATGCGACCTGCGAGCTGGAGTATGTACTGCCCAATACCGTTCATCCGCCTCACGGCCCAGCGAGCATCGATTGCGACCCGGTAGTGCTTCACTCAACTCCCGCCGCTGACAGAACGACGTGCTGACATGTGCAAGCGAGACATATTAGCGGCCGTGCACAGACAATCAACACGTGGAAGGCAAGAGGTGCACGAATTCGCTGGTGCATGGACCGTCTGGCGCCCCAGGCTTGCAGTCGTTCCCTTTCAGGATATGCTGAGAGCGTGCACGCACCGAAGCGAGCATGGATGGTAGGTTGTGACGGCCCCTTTCTCCTGACTGGTTTCGCGGTCGGCTTGATGCGTGGCTCATCACTCGTATGAACATCGGCCTCCTCGGCGTGGCAGGGGCGTCGGTCCTTGTCGCCTCGGTGGATTGGTTCAGCAAGGTCCGTTCATTTCAGTGGTGCGGTCGCATAGCCAGCCGGATCGACACGAGAGAGAGAGCCGTCGCCCTCACGTTTGATGACGGGCCGAATCCCCCGTACACGGAGCGAGTCCTGTCGGCGCTGGCCCAACGGGGTGTCCGGGCGACTTTCTTCCTAGTGGGCAAGCAGGTAATGCGCTTCCCGGACACGGTCAGACACATCGTCGAAGCAGGACACGAAATCGGAAACCATTCCTACTCCCACTGCCGTCTGATCCTGAAGCATCCTGCGCTGATCCGCAAGGAGATTGTGCTCACCGACCGCGCACTCAGAAGTGCAGGCGTCACTGGCGAGATTCCTTTCCGCGCACCCTATTGCCGCAAGCTCTTCGTGCTGCCCTACGTGCTGGCGACCATGAACAGGCTCCACATCACCTTCGATATCATGTCGTCTCCCGCTGACTACGATGGTGCTCCGGCGGGAGTCGTCTGCGACTATGTCCTCCGGTACGCTCGACCCGGCTCCATTATTGTGCTCCACGACGGGAGTTTTCGCGCGCCGAGCGATAGGTCGAATGTTGTCGAGGCCACACGGCTGATCATCGAACGGATGACGGCAGAGGGCTATCGTTTCGCCAGGGTACGGGAGCTGCTGAGTTTGGCACGAGCCCGCTGAGGTCAGGGATTGAGTGCGGCTGACTGGGTATTCGGCACCGCCTTCCTTCTCCTCTTGTACCACTGGGTTCTGTATCCGGTTCTCGTTTGGGCTTTGGCCAGCCTTTCGCACCACAGATGCATCCCTCGCGTCGCGGCGGCCCGCAAGGTGTCAATCCTGGTCCCTGCATACAACGAGGAAGTGACGATTGCGGCCAAGGTGCGCAATTCCCTGAGTCTAGACTATCCTCCCGGGATGCTTGAGATCCTGGTTGGATCCGATGCTTCATGCGACCGGACCGATGAAATCGTCAGGTCCTTTCCTAATGATCGAGTACGATTGACAAGGAGCCCGGCCAGGGGCGGATACTCAGCCACCATGAACCGGCTTGCGGCGGCGGCGAGCGGCGAGTTTCTTCTTTGTACGGACGCCGATGTTCTTCTGGAACCCTCGTCCTTACTTCCTCTGACCGCGGCGTTGTCGGAAAACAGAGCGGGCGTCGCCTGTGTCAGGTACGAGCGAGTCGGCAGACACAGCCACCGCGGCGAGAATCTCTATGACCGCTACGAATCGTGGATCAAGAAGAGTGAGAGCGGCCTCGGCGTCATGGTCGGCGCGTATGGCGCGGGGATGATGATGCGAAGAGAAGATTGGAGAGACCTGCCATCCGACGCCGTGCTCGGCGACATGTGGATGGGCATGACCGCGCTGGCGAGGGGGCTGCGGGTCGTCCAGGTCCACGCGGCGAAGGCCACGGGGCCGGCCGAGGACCCGGCCGGGGAGCTCCGGCGCAAGATTCGCATCGGGCGCGGTAGCATGCAGTTCTTCGTGCGGAACCCGCTGCTGTACGTGCCCTGGTCCGGGCTCCGCGGATGGGTGGTCTTCTCTCACAAGGGGCTGAGGCTGCTTATGCCTTGGCTGATGCTCGCTCTGCTCGTAGGCAGCGCCGTCGGCTCGATTGACTCACCACATCACCGAGTCCTGCTAATCGCGCAACTCATCGTCTGGTTCAGCAGCCCTCTGCCGATGTTGTCCCTACCGCGGGTCACACGAGGTCTGCTTGCTCCCCAGTATCTTGCTCTGATGGCTGTTGGACTCGGACTTGGTGTCATCCAGTGGGTATTCAAACCGAGCCGAGGAATCGAGGAACGGACGCCAAGGAAAGCGGGGTGGGATTCTAGCGACCAGTAGGGCCATGAGGAGCTACCCGATCCTACGACGGCGGCACGGCGCATGGCACCATTTCAGATTGCAGATTGTAGATTGCAGATTGGCCGAAGGACCGGCACCGAATGGTGAGCATGGTCGAGACGATGTTGACAGCCGACGGCTTACGGCTGACAACTTGCGGCTTACAGCTCACGGCTGACAGCCTCGACAAAGCGGTGTGAGTGAGATGTCTCCGAAATCCGGTCGGATCAAGAAGCCAGCGACGAGCGATTCGGAATCACCCGTGTCCCGTGAATTCGTGAGCGCACGGGAGTTCTGGGACCGTTCCTTCAAGGAGGTCGCTCCTGATATCAGGGATGCACCTTCCGGCCGCGACCTCTCTGAGATCGTCGGTCGCCTGCGCGCAGCGTCGGCGGTCGATGTGCTTGATGTGGGCTGCGGGCTCGGCCGCTGGAGCGTGACTCTGGCACGGGCCGGGTTTCGGGTTCTCGCGGTGGACGTGTCGTCCGAAGCTGTGAGGACCGTACGCGAAAGAGCGCAACGTGAAGGCCTGGCCATCGGCACGGCAGTCTGCGCCGCTCAGGAGCTATCTCGGTTGGGCGTCCATGTTGATGCGGTTGTGTGCAACTCCGTGCTCGACCACTTGCGCCCGCATGATGCGGATATGGCCGCAATGAGCATTGCGCAGGTACTGAGGCCTGGTGGCTTGGCGTACGTGTCGTTCGACGGCCGAGAGGAGAGTGCAACCGGGTCTGAAACACCCTCGGACCATATGGTCGGCTCGGACGGCACTTGGGACTATGTGGCCGGGCCACGGAAAGGCATGGTCTGGCGGTTCTACGACGACGCGGAGATCCGACGGCTGTTTCGAGAGTTCGAGGAGGTGGAATTCACTACTGCAGCCACGGGGCAGCGGCGGGCGTGGTTCCGCAAGCGTGGGAATGGAGAGTCTTGAGTAGTACGACCGGCGTGTCCGTCAGATTGCGCCAGGCCCCGGCCCGGGACAGCGAGTTCGCGTACCGGACTGGCGAGGATCACCTCCCGCATTTCCGAGCGATGGCAAGGCGCAACGCGGCTCCGCCGCGAGGTCCCAGTTGCCAGGTTCCAGTTCCCAGTTGAGGACGTCGGGCGTCGATTAACGTTGTACGAATCAGACACACTGTCAGACAGGGGCCGCCGAGGCCACCAACGAGACTCGTCGAGACGATGTTGACAGCCGACGGCCTGCGGCTTACAGTTCGCGGCCCGGGCGTGGAGTGGGTTCGGAGTGGGCAGGAGCGGCGGATGACGAACTCAGCGGGCGGGTGCTGACCGTGGCTACGAACGCAGGTCCGCCGGAAGTAGGTGCGTGCACGGTCTGCCTGGATGTACGCGATGTGAGGCGGTCGAGCGAGTTCTATTCGAAGCTCGGGTTTCGGTGACCGCGGGCAGCCTGGCTGAGAACCGGGTGGTGATGGAGCACGGGAGCTTCAGGCTCGGTCTTTACCAGGGGCACACCGCATCGAACCTGCTGAACTTCCGCAGTGGCGACGTGCTCGCGATTGCCGCGTATCTCGAGGCGCAGGGGCTGAAGCTGCGCACCGCCGCGCAGGTCGAACCGGACGGCGCATCTGGCGCGACGATTGTCGACCCGGACGGCAACCTTGTTACGGAGAGCATGAAATACTGGA
>DDXO01000106.1 GCA_002347155.1 Caldifarciminota bacterium UBA2258 | reverse complement strand
AGACTTTTCGGCCGGACTTCTAGTGCCATTCCTGCAGTTCTCAAGGGCCTTCGCCACGACAGTCCGACGGTTCGCTCGACTGCCGTAGGGATAGTGAGACGACTGCCAAGGGCAAAGTCTCTGGTACGCTATCTTCTGCCGCTTCTGCGTGACAGTTCGGATCGTGTGCGCAACGAGGTAGCCACCGTCCTCGCACTCCAAGGTCGCAAAGAGCCCGCTGATGTGCTCATGCGTTGGTTCCCGGCAGAAGGTGACTCATCGTCCTGGTCCATGGTCGATATCCCTGGGCTGTTGGTACGGATAGAGTCCAAGGAAGGCATCGACCTGATACTCAGATGGGCACTAGCCAAACCTCCCAGGACAACGCTCCGCGTTGTCGGTGCGCTGGCTGAAGTTCAAGACCCGCGCGTCACAGATGTCTACTGGAAGATCATCGAGGCAGGATTGGCAGACTCAGGAGAGTGGCTGCGACCCATGGTCCGCGTCATCGGGTATCGTCCTTCCGACACCATCCTACTTGAATGGGTGGCGACCCGCCTGCTCAGCGACACAGCGAGTTCACTGCTGGCGGACGGCGCAGCAGACCTCGTGCGGCTGTCCCAATGGACACCGACGGCTCCGCTCCTGCGCAACCTGTTCGTCAGCAGAAACAGGGATCCATCTGTCCTGCAAGCACTGGGCGACGTGCGTGACACCACGTTCTACGACTCGTTCAGGTTCTATTCAGCAGACTCCGATGCGGGTCTCCGGACCGCCGCAGTTGCAGCCCTGGCGCGGTTCGATGACGTAGAGAGTAGGTGCCTGCGCCTGGCTGCGCTGAATCGGTCCGATGTTACGTATGGAATAGTCGCGAGTTTCGACACCCAACCCGACCCGCAGGCACGCGACAGGTTGGTGCAACTCCTTCGGTCGCCAAGCTGGCTAGTCAGGAAGACGGCAACCAAGGCGCTAGGCAAACTTGGCGACCCCAGCGTCGTTCCGGACCTGAGGGCAAGCGTCGCTGAGGATGAGAACGGTTACGTTAAAGAGGACGCGCTCCGAGTCATCAAGCTTCTCGAACGCAAACGAGGTTGCCCGCTCTTTCGCCGCTAGGGCGACCGGACACCGTCACCGAGAACCAAGAACTGACTACAGGCCGCGGGCAGGTTGCACGTTTCGGTCGACGTTGGGGCCACTGACTTCAATCCGGCGTCCTTCTTCCTCAACACTCATTCTGACGCGGACCGCTGACGCGGGTAGGATCTTCTCTGCGCGCTCGGCCCATTCAATCAGGCAGATTCCTTCGCCCTCAATGTAGGAATCGAGCCCGATTGCTCCGAAGTCGGAGCTCTCACTCAATCGGTACAGGTCGATGTGATACACCGGCAACCGGCCGGCGTACTCGGTCACGATGACGAAAGAAGGGCTCTTGACCACATCGGCGACCCCTAGGCCCGCCGCGACGCCCTTTATCATCGTTGTCTTGCCCGCGCCCAACTCGCCATGGAAGGCAACGACATCACCAGGTTTGAGCTGCAAACAGAGAGCGCGGCCGAGCTCAATCGTCTCGGCCGCACTCGAAGTGTGAAAGACCACCCTCACCCCTTCCCTCTCCCTGAGGGAGAGGGCGAAGGGTGAGGGGAAATCGTCACTCCAGACTCAGACCAACTCCACGCTCAGTGCGGTCGCCTCGCCGCCGCCGAGGCACGCCGCGCAGAGGCCGGTCTTCAGACCCCGGTCCTTCAAAGCATGGATGATGGAGACGATGATGCGCGCGCCGGAGCAGCCGATCGGATGCCCGAGCGAAATCGCGCCGCCGTTCACGTTCACCTTGTCCCAGTTCCAGCCGAGGCCCTTGCCATCGGCCAGCACCTGTGACGCAAACGCCTCGTTTATCTCGATCAGGTCGAAGTGGTCGATTTTCACTCCCTGCGCGTTAAGCAGGTTCGTGACGGCTTTGATCGGCGCGAAGAAGAGGCGCTTAGGCTCGACGCTGCCCGTGGCATAGGCGACAACCCGCGCCAGCGGCTTCAGGCCCTTCTCCTTCACATAGGTGCCGTCGGCCAGGACCAGTGCTGCCGCCGCGTCGTTTATCGATGACGAGTTGCCGGCAGTGACGGTCCCGTCCTTGGTGAACACCGGCTTCAGCTTCGCGAGCTTCTCAAGCGTGGTGTCTGCCCGCGGCCCTTCATCGGTGTCGAACACGACGGGGTCGCCCTTTTTCTGCGGTATCACGACCGGCACAATCTCGGCTTTGAACTTGCCGGCCTTGATTGCCGCGACCGCTTTGGCGTGGCTGCCCGCACCCCACTTGTCCTGCTCCTCGCGTGTGACGCCGGCCTCCTTGGCCGTGAAGTCACCGAGCTCGCCCATGTGGATGTCGCCGAAGTAGTCCCAGATGCCGTCGTAAATCATTCCATCTTGAAGCTTTACGTCGCCCATCTTGTTGCCGACGCGCAGTTGCTTCATGTAGTACGGCACGTTGGACATTGACTCCTGGCCGCCGGTCACGACCACCTTGGCGTCTCCGGACTTGATCATCTGGCAGCCGAGGGCCGCGGCAATCATGCCCGACCCGCAGACCTTGTTCACGGTCAGTGCCGGAATCTCGACCGACAGCCCGGACTTGACCGCGGCCTGCCTGGCCGGCGCCTGGCCGATACCGGCCGGGCAGACGTTGCCCATTATCACGCCTTCGATGTGAGCCGGGTCAACCTTCGACCGCTCGACTGCGGCCTTGATTGCCGTCGCCCCGAGTTCCGGGGCACGCAGCGACGCCAGCGAGCCGTTGAAGCGGCCCACCGCAGTCCTTGCCGCGCCGATTACGAACGTTTCCTTTGCTTTGCCTATCGTCATGGTCTACTCCTTTCGTCACAGTTACAAGTTGCGAGTGTCGAAGGTCGAGTAGCTCCGCCGTTGCGGGCGGTCTTCCTGGATGCCACGACAATCGCCACAAGTTCACCAGCCTCATTCATTAGTCTCACCAACTCTTCACGTGCGGAAATACGAGATTCACTCAACAACTCAAGCCAGTAGAGGCTCTCATCAGCTTCTTCCTCCACCAGCGCCAGCTTGGCCACGAAGTCGGCTCTTGATCGAGAACGACACGCGGCGCGGTAGTTCGCGCCGACTGACGTAGCCGACCGCATCAGTTGGCGCGTCACAATGACGCACTCGGGTGTCCGCGGAAAAGCACAGCAGAACCGTATGACGTCCAGCGCGAATCGCTTGGTTCGCAGCTTGAGGTCCTGCCGCCTCTTCCCGCCAGCGGCTTCCCTTTGACGGTCGGGCATGCTCACTGCAGAGTCGAGTCAGTAAGGGCGGCTCGACGCTCGAAACTCGGCACTCGTCACTTCCACACGGGTTTCTGCTTCGCCAGGAACGCGCTGGTGCCGACTGCCGGCTCGTTCGTGGAGAAGCAGACTCCGAACGCCTCAACTTCGTATGAATTGCCCGTCGCCAGGTCAGTATCCTGGCCCAGGTTGATGCAGGCCTTTGCCAGCTTCACCGCGGTCGGACCTTTGGCCGCGATCTTCCTGGCCATGTCCGTGACCGTCGCCATCAACTGGTCAGCGGGCACGACTTTGTTCGCCAGCCCGATGCGGTACGCTTCACCGGCGTCGATCGCATCTGCGGTGTATATCAGTTCCTTGGCTATGCCCGGTCCGACCAGCCGCGCCAGCCGCTGCGTTCCGCCGAAGCCGGGAATCAGCCCCAGGTTCACCTCCGGCTGCCCGATCTTCACGGTGTCCGCAAGCACGCGGATATCACAGGCGATGGCAATCTCGCACCCACCGCCGAGCGCGTAGCCGTTGACCGCGGCGATGACCGGCTTGTCCATGCCCGCCATCTTGCCCAGAGCGCGGTGACCGTTCCGGGCGAACTCCCGCGCCTGCATTGGCGTGAACTTCGACATCTCTGCGATGTCGGCGCCGGCCACAAACGCCTTGCCCTCCGCATAGACAACGACGACCATCACGTCGTCTTCGTGGGCGAACCAATCCATCGCGCGCTCCAGTTCGAGCACCAGCTCGGTATTGAGCGCATTCATCGGCGGCCGGTTCACCTTGAGCCAGCCGATGCCGTCTTCTTTCCTCGTAATCAGATACTTGAATTCCACTGCTGCCTCCAGTTATAGCCTTGTCCGGGACGGATGAGGAACATCAATATAGAGCCCTCAGCGCCGGTGGTCAAGCGGACGCGCACCCCGCCCGGGGTTTGACTACAGCGGGAAAGGCGCTATTCTGGTCTAACCACGGAGGCAAAGAATGACAGCGTTGATTATTGTCCTGGCCATCATTGTCCTGGTCGTTGTCGCCGCCATCGGCATCTACAACTCGCTGGTGGTGAAACGGAACCGAGTCCGCAACGGCTGGTCCCAGATCGACGTCCAGCTCAAACGCCGGATCGACCTGATTCCGAACCTGGTCGAAACGGTCAAAGGCTATGCCACGCACGAGAAGGCCATCTTCGAACGGATTGCCGAGGCCCGCTCGCTCGCTATCAACGCCAAAGGCCCGGCCGAGTCGGCAAAGGCCAACAACGCCCTGACCGACACGCTCAAGACCCTCTTCGCCGTCGTCGAGAACTATCCGAACCTCAAGGCGAATGAGAACTTCCTCAAGCTGCAGGAAGAGCTCTCAGCGACGGAAAACAAGATTGCCTTCTCCCGCCAGTTCTACAACGACGTGGTGATGGACTACAACAACTCGACCCAGATGTTCCCGTCCAACATCTTCGCCGGCATGTTCGGCTTCAAGCAGGCCGAGTTCTACAACGTACCCGAAGCCGAGCGCGAGGCGCCCAAGGTCAAGTTCTAGCAGCAGACCAGCAGCGGAAAGACCGTGGCCGAACGCAAGAACCTCTACCAGCTAATCGGCGCCAACAAAACGAAGACCTTCGTCTTCATCGTCGGATTCTCGCTGCTCCTCGGCCTCGTCGGCTACGGGCTCGGCTGGTACTTCCGCTGGGGCGCCGGCGCGTACGTCCTGTTCGGGCTGTTCATCGTCGGTTACAATCTTGTCCTTTACTACAACTCGGACAAGCTGGCCCTGGCCGTGAATGGCGCCCGGCCCGCTGACCCGGCCGAGTTCTACCAGTTGCACAACGTCGTCGAGGAAGTCGCGATTGCCGCGGGCGTGCCCAAGCCAAAGGTCCATGTCATTGACACCGACGCTCCCAACGCCTTCGCCACCGGCCGCAATCCGAGCCACGCATCGATCGCGGTGACCCGCGGCCTGCTGCAGTTGATGAACCGCGAGGAACTGCAGGGCGTGGTTGCCCACGAGTTATCGCACATCCGGAACTACGATATCCTGCTGATGACCATCGTCGCAATCATCGGCGGCCTCCTCGTACTCTTCCGCGACGTCTTCCTGCGCTGGGGGCTGTTCGGAGGCGGCGGCCGTCGGCGCCGGGGTTCGTCGGGTGGCGGTCAACTCGGGCTGATACTCGTCATCGTCGCCATCGTCTTTGCCATCATCTCCCCGCTCCTGGTAGCGCTGATCCGCGCCGCGATCTCGCGGCAGCGCGAGTATCTGGCCGATGCGTCCGGTGCGCTCATCGTCCGGAGTCCTTACGGCCTCAGTTCGGCGCTGAGGAAGCTCGGGGCCTACGACGGCAGGCTGCGTACGGCCTCGGCCGCGACGGCGCACATGTACATCGCCAACCCGTTCGGCAAGGACCACGGCCGGTCGGCGAACCCGTTCGCGTCTCATCCGCCGATTGAAGAACGAGTACGCCGGCTCGAACAGCTCCAACTGCCCGAGGGCAGTTCCTAGTTCGCGGTGTTTGGTGTCTGGTTCTGGTCCTCGGCCCGGTCCTGAGTCGCCAGTCGCTAACCCCTACTCCCAATCCTCAGTTCGGAGAATGGCGCACGGAGTTCGACGTCTGGTAGCGCTTCTTGAACCGGTCCCCGTTCCTTGTGCACACCGGCATCTCGCCCTTGAACTTGACGGAGTCCGGCCCGAAGACCTCGCGTAGCGAACCCACCAACTCATTGCTCAGCGCGACCCGCTGCTCGCGAAGCTTCATCTCCCGCGACGTGCCATCCGGCCGGAGCAGTCTCAGATAGACGAGGGAGTTACCGGGGTGCTCCTCCAGCCGCTCTCTGAGTTTGAGCAGCATCACATCATCCAGGTCCTTCTCCGGTACGACGACGACGAGCGCGTTGAGGTACCGACTGCAGTCCTGGAACAGCATGACCCGGTCGGCCCAGAACTGCGGCACGCCCGAGCCCCGGCCGGAGGCGTCGGCCGCCCGGACTTTTACGGTGCCCTGCACTGCAACCAGATTGTCGGTCTTCAGCATTGCCCGGCAGCCTTCGAGCACGTCGGCAAAGACCATCACCTCGATCCCGCCGTCAAAGTCCTCGACGTTCACGATGGCATACTCCCGGTCGCGCTTGTCCTTGCGCGCCCGGCGCCCGGTGATTACGCCGCCCAGGGACGCCTTGTCGCCGTCGCGCATCGACTCAATCTGCGCGATGGTCGAGAGCCCCAGCGCCTCGTATTCGGCACGGTACGGCTCAAGCGGATGAGATGAGAAGTAGAACCCGAACGCGTCTTTCTCGTAGCTCAGAAGCTCGTGAGTATCGAACTTCGCCGGCACCGGCTGCGGCGTCTCCTCAACGGAACCAAACATGTCGAACTGGCGCTCGGCGAACCGGAGCTTCTCCGAAGCGGCCTTGTTCATGTCCCACTCCAGGGAGTTGAGCAGGGTCGTCCGGTTCGGCTCAAAGCCGCCGAATGCCCCGGCCTTGATCAGCGACTCGACCGCTTTGCGGTTGACTGTACCCTTGGTTCTCACGAGGAAGTCGAGCACGTTCTCGTAGGGTCCGTGCTGCTCCCTTTCCTTGACAATGAACTCGCTTGCGCCGGTTCCCAGGTTCTTCACGCCCGCGAGCCCGAACCTGACATTGCCGCCCTCAATCGTGAACGGGACGAGACTCGCGTTGACGTCCGGGCCAAGCACGGCAATCCCCATACGACGCGCCTCGTTCACGAACTTCGCGAGCTTCTTGAAATCCCCGAGTTCGCTCGTCAGAGTCGCGGCGATGGACTCAACCGGGAAGTTGGCCTTCAGGTACGCGGTAATATAGGAGAGGTAGGCGTAGCCGGCGGCGTGTGACTTGTTGAATCCGTACCCGGCGAACTTGGCGAGCAGGTCGAAGATCCTCTCCGCCTTAAGCTCCGGTATCTTGTTGAACTTCGCACACCCCTCGACGAATGTGTCATGCTGGGCCGCCATCTCCTCCGGCTTCTTCTTCCCCATCGCCCGACGCAGCAGGTCGGCCTTGCCCAGCGAATACCCGGCGAGCACCTGGGCCGCCTGCATCACCTGTTCCTGGTATATCATGATACCGTAGGTCTCGCTGCAGATCGGTTCGAGCAGCGGGTGTTCGTAGGAGATCGGCTCGCGGCCGGCCTTGCGCGCCAGGTACTGCGGTATCAGTTCCATCGGCCCGGGACGGTACAAGGCAATCAGGGCGATGATATGCTCAATCCGATCCGGCATCATCTGCCGGCAGAGGTCGCGCATTCCCGCGCTCTCAAGCTGGAACACGCCGACCGTGTCGGCCCGCTGCACCAGCTTGAACGTTTCGGCGTCATCCAGCGGCATCGTCTCGATGTCGAGGTTCGTGCCCTTGTTGCGCACGAGCTTGGCCGCCTCCTCGACCACGGTCAGAGTCCTCAAGCCCAGGATGTCCATCTTCAGCAACCCGGCAGCGTCCAGCGAGTACATGTCGTACTGAGTGCAGACGTCCTCGCCCGGCGACCGATACAGCGGCACCAGCTCAATCAGCGGCTGCGGAGCGATCACTACCGCCGACGCGTGTATCGATGCGTGCCGGGACAGCCCCTCGACTTTACGGGCGATCGCCATCATCTCCTTGTACTCGGGTTTCTCCTCGACCGCGTCCCGCAGTTCGGCCACGCCCTTGAGCGCTGACTCCAGCTCCATGTTCTGGGGAATCAGCTTCGCTATCCGGTCGACGTCGCCGATCGGGACATCCAGCACGCGGCCGACGTCGCGCACCGCCGCTCGTGCCTGCATCGTGCCGAAGGTGATGATCTGGGCAACCGAGTCCTCGCCGTATCGCTTTCGGATGTAGTCGATAACCTCCTGTCGCCGGGTGTCCGAGAAGTCGATGTCAACGTCCGGCAGGCTCACGCGCTCGGTTGTCAGGAACCGCTCAAAGAGCAGCCCGTAGCGCAGCGGGTCAATGTCGGTGATGCCAAGGCAGTAGAGCACAAGGCACCCGGCAGCCGAACCACGTCCGGGCCCGACCGGTATGCCTTTGGAACGCGCGAAGTCCACTATGTCCTTGACCACCAGGAAGTAGCCGGGGAATCCCATCCTCGCGATTACGTCCAGTTCGAAGGCGAGTCTCTCCTCAATCGCCGGAGTGAACCGTGGGTAGCGCTTGTGCAGTCCTTCCCGCGCCAGGTGTTTCAGGTAGTCCAGCGCGTCGGCAAATCCCTGCGGTGGCCGAAAGTGCGGCAGGTGAAAGCGTACGTGCTCGAAGTCGAGCAGCAGATTGCACCGGTCTGCGACCTCGCGGGTCCTGCGCACCGCGTCCGGCATGTCCGCGAACGCCCTGGCCATCTCCGCCGGCGAGCGGAAGTAGAGCTCATTCGAGCTCATCTTCATGCGGTTCTGGTCTGAGAGCTTCTTCCCGGTCTGAATGCAGACCAGGGCATCGTGGGCACGGGCATCTTCCGGCCGGAGATAGTGGCAGTCGTTGGTCGCGACCATCGGAATGTCGAGTGTAGAACTCAGCTCGCGGATTCCGGGGACTATTCTCTCCTGCTCGGCGAAGCCCGCGCGCATGACCTCCAGGTAGAAGTTCTCGCGCCCGAGTATCTGCTGGTACTCCGACGCAGCCTGCATGGCACGCTCCGGGTCGTCACGGCGCAGGTAGTGGTTCACCTCGCCCTTGAGGCAGCCGGACATCCCGATCAGTCCCTCCGCGTGCTGCGACAGCAATTCCTTGTCGATGCGCGGCCGGTAGTAGAACCCTTCGAGGAAGGCGCGCGTCGTCAGCTTCATCAGATTGTGATAGCCGGTCTCATTCCGGCAGAGCAGCGTGATATGGAAGCTCGCCTCGTGCACATCGGAATCGGGCTTCCGCTCGGCGCGGGAACGCGGGGCAACGTACATCTCGGCGCCGACAATGGGCTTCACGCCGGCCTTCTGTGCTTCCTTGTAGAACTTGATGGCCCCGAACATGTTCCCGTGGTCGGTGATCGCGAGGGCCGGCATCGCAAACTCGGCCGCGAGCTTGACGACCGCCTCGACGCCCGAGGCGCCGTCGAGCAGGCTGTACTCGGTGTGATTGTGGAGGTGGACGAAGTCCACGTTCCGCGGTTTCGGGGTCACTGACCTATAATGCGAGATGGAAGCCGCAAGTCAAGGAGTTCTGGCCGTCGGACGCTACTGACGAGTCCGACGCGTCGGACTGCCCCGGCTACGGCTTCTGTTCGAACTCGAGGTGAAGCTTGAGCCGCGGGCCGGTGAACTCGGGCGGCAGCGGCGGCAGCTTGTCGGTAACGAGCAGCGCTCGCTCGCAAGATGCGTCATAGGCAGCGTCGCCGGAGTTCTTCTCCAGCTTCACGTCTCGTACCGTGCCGTCGCGTTCAATGATAAACATGACCGTGGTACTCAGTGTCCTCCCCGAACCGGCATATGGATTGAACCAGTTCTCGGAGATGCGGGCAAGAATGACGTTAAGGTAGTACGAGTACCCCAGTGCTTCTGCCCCTTCAATGCGGGCGCCGAGCCCCTGCCGCCTGACCGCGCCGCCATCGCCCTTGCTCGCTGCGGCTTTGGGCTGGGTCTTCGGTGCGGGCTTGGTCTTGGCCTTGGTCTCGGTCTTGGGCTTGGGCTGAACCTGCGGCTTCGCCTCCATTACTGTCGTCCCCTTCGGCTCGGTCGCCTCGGGCAGCGGCGTGCCCGGATTGACAACCGACACGGTGAAGACGATCGGACGGCGCGTGTCCTTGACCGCGCGGCTGACGCTCAGCACCGCAGCCGTACCGATAATGATGGCATGTAGGACAAGAGACAAGAGCACGTCTGGGGCTCGCCAGGCGCTATCTGACTTCGTCCGCGAGGTCATGGTCTGCAATTCCCAAACTCCGAGCGCCAATACCCATTCAAGTCCCAATGCTGCAATGACAATAGCCGGCCCGGCCTCGGGACTTGACTGTTTGCGCGTTGCCTGGTCATTGGTGCTTGGTCGGTGGTCATTCGAGCATCTGCCTGCCGCCATCGGTACGCGGCATCCGTGACAATCGGCCTACTTCGGCAGTGCGACCAGCCCGATGTTCGTGATGCCCTGCTCCCGGATGTCACCGAGCACCAGCATGATCGTACCGTAGTCAACGTTCTTGTCGGCCCGCAGGTAAACGCGGTCGTAGCTGCCGCGGCTAAGCTGGTCCTCCAGCGCTCTGGCGAATCCCGATGCCGTGGTCGCCTTCTTGCCGACGAATATCTCGCCATTGGCCTTGACGCTGACTTCTATACCTTCCTTGGTCTGGGGCTCAACCGATGACGTCCGGGGCAGGTCAAGGTCGACTCCCTGGTTCCGGCTGAACGCAGTCGAGACACCGGCGATGAGAAATATCACCATCAACGTGAAACTCACGTCGGCCAGTGACGTGACGTTCATCTCGGCCAGGAACTTGAGCCTGCGCTCCTTCTTCATGGCCGGTTCCGCTCCTCAATCTGGGAGCCGACAATCTCCCGCCGCATGATCCCGGTCAACTCGGACGCGAATCGCTCCATCTCGGACTCAAGGTCGCGTACTCTGCCGACAAAGTAGTTGTAGAACAGGGCGGCCGGGATAGCCACGAGCAATCCCATGACCGTCGTCACCAGTGCGTCGGAAATGCCGGGCGCGATACTCTGGAGAGTCGGAATCTGGGTTCCGCGCAGACCGAGGAACGTGACGAGGACGCCCTGGACCGTGCCCAGGAGCCCGAGAAAAGGCGCCACCATCGTTGTTATGGACAGGAACGCCAGCGATCCCTGCAGCCTGTCCGACTCTCGCGAGGCCGCGCGTTCCACCGCCTCTGTGATGTTAGGTATGAGCTGCTGGAGCAGGTCGGACCCGCCCTCGATCTTGCCGAAGTCCGCGCGCAGCGCCTCCCACTCCTTGACACCGGCCAGAAGCAGCGCGGAGAGCGGTGCGTGTCTTAACTCCTTCGCGACCCGCTCGTAGTCGCCCAGCCGCGTGCGGTACCCGAACACCATGAGGAATTGCCGGGTCTGGCGC
The DNA here is from genome assembly GCA_002347155.1 of Caldifarciminota bacterium UBA2258. Classification (GTDB taxonomy): domain Bacteria; phylum Hydrothermota; class Tepidihabitantia; order Tepidihabitantales; family Tepidihabitantaceae; genus UBA2258. The sequence goes on along the minus strand of DDXO01000106.1, from coordinate 21,489 downwards.
GTTGCGCGGCCGAGCGTCCGGAGCTTGCGGAAGACTATTGCCCAGCTCACGATCGACATGAGCACGAGCAGGATGATGACGCACTGGGCAAAGATCCCGGCGTGGATGAACGGCCCGAGAAACCCGTCGCTCGGGCCCGCAGCGGGCGACACTCTCTACCGCTCCAGGGACTGAAGCCGACCCTGCGCCAGCTTCGCCTCGTTCGTGCCCGGATACTCCTTGACGACTCGACGTAGCTGATTGATCGCCTCGGCCCTGCGGTTCTGGGCGAGGTACACGAGCCCCAGCTTGTACTCGGCCGCCGGCACCTTGTTTCCCTGCGGATAGTCGACCACGACCCGCCGGAACCCGGCCTCGGCGCTGTCCAGCCGGCCAAGCGAATAGAAACTCTCGCCTATCCAGTATTGGGCGTTGTCCGCGTTGTCGGCCTGGGAATACGCGGCGAGGTAGCGCCGGAACCCGCTGATGGCCACATCATACTTACCCCGGGTGAAGTCGAGATATGCCGTATTGTAGAGGTCGCCCTCGGCGCGGCCGACCGTGTCCGCAAAAGGTCTGGTCGTGTCCGGCTTCCCGGAACCGGGCTGTGTTCCCGGCAACGACTCAGGTCTCACCGGGGTGATGTCCCCGCGGCCGGCCCCGACCCGGCGAGCTATCCGGTCAATCCGGTCGCCCATGTCCGCGCCCCGGGCGTCAAGCTCGTCGAGCCGGCGGTTGATGGTCTCAAGGTCGGTCAGCATGTCGGCCCGCAGCTTGGCCGTCTGTGCATCCGAACGTTGCTGCGCCTGATCCATGCGGGCAAGTCGCACCGACATCGAGTCCATCACCTGACCGCGGCGCACGTACTCGCGCTGGATACCGCAGCCCGAAAACGAAAAGACGGCCAGCAGGCCCGCCGCTGCTGCCATGCCGAAGCCGGCTGCGCGCTTGAGCCTACTGGCCGCCATCAAACATCTGGTCTTGCGGAGTCCTTACTCGGAGACCTTGAACTCGCAGCGCCGGTTCAGCTCGTACTTGGTCCTGTCAGTGGTGACGAGCTTCTCCTCGCCATAGCTGATGGTCGAGAACATGCTCATGTCCGCGCCGAGCTTGACCAGGTATGCCTTGGCCGATTCCGCCCGGCGCATGCCCAGCGCCATGTTGTACTCGGCCGTGCCGATCGGGTCACAGTATCCCTCGATGGTCACGCGAGCATAGGGAGCCTTCTTCAACTGGTCGTAGTTGCCCTGAAGAATGGTCGCGTCTCCCGGCCTGATGTCGGACTTATCGAAGTCGAAGTAGATCGGGGCGAGGTTGAACTCGACTCTCGGGGGCGCGGGCGGCGTCTCGGAAATCTCCTCCGGCGGCGGCGGCGGCGGGACCGGCTCGGTTGGTGTGACGCACTTCTTGGGGCAGCCGACCATGGTCAGCACCAGAAACACGCCCAAGGTCACGGTCAGGAGCTTTGCTGCAGTCTTCATCTACTTTCCTCCTTGGTACTCATCACTGACATTGCCTGCTAACTTGTCAAGGTGCGGCCGCGCGCGCCGGCCGCCTGACCTATTGTAGCCAAATCTGATAAAGTAAGATACTGCCGCTCTAACTGCCTGTCAAGAGAAGCCTTAATCCCCTGACTCCAGGATAGATAGCCACGTTGCTGCAGGAATCCAGGATTCAAGAATTCGAGGAGTCCGGGGTCCGAACTGGAACCCTCGACTCCCAGACACCTTGACCACTGTCGTTCCAATCTTGGCCGCGGCGGGCCCACGTCAGGCGGTGCGGGTCTCGCGCTCCGAGCTTGGATACTGTTGCCTTCCTGGCCGTCTACTTCGGGTTCGGAGCAGAGGTAGCTTGTTGACTCGCGGCGGAGCTTACCTAATATCTACCTCGAAATGGATACCGCCTGATGGGTCGCAAAGTCAGACCCGCGCTGCACGGCCTCGGTGCCCTGGGCGCTCGGCTCAAGCACGTACGTCTAAACTCCGGGCTCTCACAGATGAAGCTCGCGAAGCTAATGGACTTCGACCCGGCCCACGGCTACAAGTACATCCTGCGCCTCGAAAAAGGGCGCGTGCCTAACCCCACGCTGCGGACCATTGCCGCCTACATCGAGGCGTGCGGAGCACGGTGGCAGGATGTCGTCAACGCACTGCCCAGCACCGGGAAGACCTCAACGCCTGCCGCTCGTCCGCTGTACGTGGTTCCTGCCTGGGCCTCGGACTCCATGGCCAGCGGGCCGCGTCCGCCGGCCCCGGCTCCGGCTGCCGCACCGACGCCGCCTGCCCGGCGCCGGGACTCCCGCCCGATGCGCGAGCAGCTTCGTTCCCAACGCATCGTGCAGCGTGAACTCCATACCCGCCGGTTCTGGTCCGGCGTCAAACAGGCGGACGAAACAACCGCCGCCCTGCTCCATTCCTCACGCGTTCCGTCAAGTCTGCACCGTGCCTATCTCTCCTTCACTCGCTCCTGCTGCTCGGCCATCGATGCCTTCGCCACGGCCCGGCCCGGAATAGTCCAGCGCGAACTGGCAAAGCTGGTCCAACCGGCAGTCGCACAGGGACTCGACCGCCGGATACTCGCACAGATTCAGTTGGCCTGCACCCAGGTCTTCCGTCCACAATCGAACACCGGATGAAGCGGCTCGCCCTCCTGCCGCTCCTGGCCACGGTTGCTCTGGCCATTTCCCTTCCCAGAAGCACAGCTATCAGCACCCTAGCCCTCTCCCTGCCCCTTGAAGAGGAGGGACGAGAAAGGGAGAAGGTCGAGCACAAGCAAGCCCGGACGGTAGACTACACGATTTCCGCGCGGCTCGACGACTGCGCCGGAATTGTCTACGGAACCGAGGCACTCCGCTACCGCAACCTGACTCCGGACACGCTCGGCACGCTCTGGCTCCACCTCTACCCCAATGCCTTTCGGAATCGCTCAACGACATATGCACGGGAGTTGGAGGCGATGGGCCGGTTCGACTTCTCGCTCTCGCGCCAGAGCGACCGCGGATGGATCGTGATTGACTGGGTCGAGTCCGGCGGCAGGGTGACACTGACATCCGAAGTGGAAACCGAGCTCGGCCTGTTCCTTAACCCGCCGCTCGCACCCGGCGAATCCCTGAACATCAGCCTCGGGTTCCGCACGAAGATTCCGGGGCGGTTCGGCGAGCTCGCCCGCAGCGGCCGCAGCTTCGTGCTCGCCCACTGGTATCCTGAAGTCGCGGCCCGCGCTCCCGACTGCGGTTGGCTTCTAGGAGGATACCACGTGTTCGGCCGCTCCCCGTCCGCGTTCGGCGACTACCACGTCACGCTCGACGTTCCCGCCGACCTGAGCCTGGCCGCTCCCGGAACACCGACTGATTCCCAGGCACTCGACCGCCGCGTTTTCAGCATTAATGCGACGAACCTCTCCGGGCTTGCGGTCGCGGCCATGCCCTCGCTCAAGGAGATGTCCCGCACAATCGCCGGCACGAATATCACCATCCTGGCTCGCGGCTTCTCCAACCCGGAGTGGTACTACGCCCTACTGACCACGGCCGGCATATTGCGCCGGATGCAGGAATGGTGCGGCCCGTTCCCCTTTCCCAGCCTCACCGTGGTGGACGGCTCGGGCGTCGTAGCGCAGGACGCCTCCTATCCCGGCCTCATCGTCATGGCCACCCGGCCGATTCCGTACACGCGTGTATTCGAGCTCGCGCTGGCCCAGCAGGTTGCGCGGCAATGGACCGCGTGCGCGACCGGCGCCGACGAGCTGAGCAACCCCGGCATCGCGCAGGGCCCGGCCGCGTACGCGGCAATGCGCTACATGGACGACAAGTACGGCCGGACCAGCCTCGTGTCGCACCCGGTCCTCGGCTGGCTGCTCGAGGGCCTCAACACCGAATACTACAACAGGCTCTACTACTACCTGGGCGCCTCGAACAAGGTCATCTGCGCAGACCCGACCGAGTGCCGCGACCAGGTCGGGTACCAGGCAGCGGCCGTATCCGGCCCCGCGCTCCTACTGCTTGCCCGGGAGCGAGAACTCGGGCGTTCTGCCTTCGACTCTCTGATGAGCAACTGGCTCCGATCGCGGGGAAAACAGGGACTGAAAAACAGGGACGCTGCCGCGACAAGTCGGGCCGAAACGGGGACTGTCCCTTCGCGTGGCCCTGCGCGACTCCCAGGGACTGTCCCCGCTTCGGCTCCGCCAGGCTCTGTGGACTTGTTCCCTTCTTGGGACTGTCCCTCGTTTCCGCTGGCTTCGGAAGGCCGATCCTGCGAGAGCATCCTCCCCACCCGGCTCGGCGACCACAGCGTCAAGGTCCGGCCGGTCTTTGCGCTACCCAGCTTCACCGACTACCAGATCTTCTATGGTCCGTACGTCTGGTGGGACTTGTACCACGGATTCCAGTTCTGCGTCTGGGCCCAGGGCCGCCAGTTCCTCGACGCCGGACCGCTGCGCGGCCGACACCAATGGACCGTGAGCGAAGTCTACGGCACGAACTTCGATGACTGGCACACCAGCCTCAACTACCAGACTCCACTCACCTTCATCAGTGACCGGTTGCGCGTCTACCTCGCACTCGACAAATCGCGCATGGATGATGGCGCCAAGCTCTACTTCAGTCAGGAACTGGGGCCGGTGTTCAGACAACCGAAGACGACCATTGATCTGGGCTACCGCATCCTGGCTCTCAAGAACACTGAGTACCGGGACCCGCGCGCGTGGGACTCGGCCCGGACTGCCGACATCCGATTCCGCGTCGCCCAGACCTACGAATCCCGCCTCTTCCTCGGCGGCGCCCAGGTTCACGTACGCAACGGAACGACCGCACTCGGCAGCGAGTTCAACTACCTGCGGGTTGGAGCTGAACAATCGTGTACCTGGCGGGGCCTGCGCCCGCTCAACCTCACGCTGCGGGTATTCGGCGGCTATGTCTGGGGCCAGGTGCCCAAACAGGACCAGTTCTACCTCTCCGGCGGCCTCACCGCCAACTCGGCCGAGCCGATAAGCTGGAGCTACGAAGGAATAGCATCAGGCCAGGAAAACTGGCACTACGACGCCGACGTCAACTGCCGCGGCTGGGCCGGCGAGTACCGACATGGCCGCGCCGCCTACGGCTTCAACCTCGAAGGGACGCTGCCCAGGCTGGGCTTCCTCTCCATCTGCCCGTTCTTCGACCTCGGCAACGTCAAAGAAGAAGGCATGACCACGAGCGACTTCCTCAAACCGCGCATCGACGCGGGCGTCAGGCTCAAACTCGGGCCGCTCTACGCCGACTTCCCATTCTGGCGCTGGGCGGTCCCTGGCGGCCACCAGTTCGCGTTCCGCTGGATGCTCGGCCTCAAACTCAGCGGCTCCCTCGGCAGTTCGTGACAGCGGCTGATAGCCCGCAATTCACGATCAGACTCACCGTCCAAGTCATCTCGCAAATCCTCGCCTGAGTCCCTCTGCGCATCCCGCCGGAAGTCAGACTCAGCGTCGCGCTGAGAACCACGCCGCAGGTCTAGCTGAGAATCACCCTGCGTATCTCGTCGGAAGTCCCTCTCCGGATTCCCCTGCTCACGGCAGCAGTAATCAGACCGCAAACCACCGTGAGAACCCTCTTGGAGGTCTACGTCCGAACCACCGTCCGAACCGTCCCGGGAACGGTCTCCGAGGTGACACCCAGAATCACCACTTGCGCGACGCCTCGTGCGTCCAATGCTATCTTTTTCAGGCACTTAGCTCATCTCGCGTCCACGCAAGTGTGCAAACACAAGGCCTGCCCGCCGAGCTGTGGTCAGCCGGTGCCAAGGAGGTCTCCTCGCCTACTCGGTTGGGATAGCATTTCAGCCGAGGCACTGGGTCTCAGCGGTGAGCGTGCAGAAGTAGACCCCGCAGGCACAACCGCGTCGCTTGGTGTCCTGCCGGTTCCAGGTCACTTGTAGCATCCGGGCATCCGTTCGCCGTTCGCCAGCGTCTTCAGGGACTTGTCCGCGATGTTGCATCAGACGTCGCGCTTCACGATTGAACTCACGTAGTAGGGGCAATCCCCGAAATCCTCCTGGTAGGCGTGGTGGTGGTTTACAGATGTCGGCGAGGGCGGTAGAATTGTCACCTTGCCCAGCGATAACCCGGACCGGCAGCCGACGCAGGCCTCGATGGTACAGCCACCGTTTTCCCCGGCGGAAAGCGGTGGCAGTCCCCGTAAGCCCGGCCTCGAAGTCGTCGAGGAGGAGGTGGTGCGGGCATCCGGCGTGGTCCTGCCCCGCACTTTCGCCGCATTCGAGCACCGGAACTACCGGCTCTACTGGTCCGGCAACCTCGCGTCCCTCATCGGCACGTGGATCCAGAACATCGCCACCGGCTGGCTGGTCCTGCAATTGACCAACTCCCCGTTTTTCGTCGGACTGAACTCGGCCATTGCCTGGCTGCCGGCGTGGATTGTGTCGCTGCCCGCAGGAGCGATGGCCGACCGGTTCGACAAGCGGAAGCTGATGATATGGACCCAGTCGGTGCTGGCCGTATTCGCGCTCCTCTTGGCGGTGCTGTACTGGACCCGGGTGCTGACGATTTACCACGTTCTGGTAATCTCCTGCCTGTCCGGGTTTGCGGCCACGCTCAACGGACCGATCGCCCATTCGATGATACCGGAACTGGTCGGATACAAGAACGTGCTCAACGCCATCGCGCTCAACTCGGCGATGTTCAATTCCGCCCGCATCATCGGCCCGGCCATCGCCGGCGTGCTGCTCGGCACCATCGGCCCGGGCGGTTGCTTCGGCATCAACAGCGCGAGCTTCCTCGCCATCATCGGCGCGCTCTGGCTGATTCGACTACCTCCGCCCCGGCCCCACGATTCCACCGAGTCGGTCACGCAGCGGATCCTGGCGGGCCTCAAGTACGTCAAAGGCCACCGCGATATACGAACACTCGTCCTCATGATGGCGGTGTTCAGTTCATTCGGACTGGTATATCTCCCCTTGATGCCGGTCTTCGCCCGCGACGTGTTCCATTCCGACGCGCGCGGCTACGGAATCATGATGACCTGCATCGGCATCGGTGCGGTGGTGGGCGGACTGACCCTGGCCACCGTGAGCAAGACGCGGCACAAGGGCCGCCTCCTCGTGTTCGGCACGCTCGGCCTCGGCGTCCTGATTGTGGCGTTCTCGTTCATCCGCGACTTCCACCTCGCCCTGCCGGTGATTGTGCTCATCGGTTTCTGCCAGACTTCAATTGCCTCGCTCACCAACACGCTGGTCCAGACCATTGCCCCGGACTACATCCGCGGCCGGGCGCTCAGCGTCTATCTGCTGGCGTTCAACGGCATGTTCCCGCTCGGCAGCTTCCTGGCCGGCGCAATTGCCGAGAAGTTCGGCGCACCCGCTGCGACTCTCGTCGGGGGATGCGCCGTGCTTCTGAGTCTTTCGGCAGTTACTGTCTTCGCACCGTCAGTGCGAAGGCTCTAGACAAGTCCGAACGCCAAACTCCGAACGCCGAATGGCCGAACGTTCGTCATTCGGACTTCACTCGAGTCCCTCGAGTGCGTATCCGTACCACGTCCCGTCTGCACCGTCGGTTGCGCCGTCGGCATCGTCGGCCACCCACAGCATGTCATTCGCCCATGAGAGCGAGAAGCCGAAACCGGCACGGGGCAGTGTGAACTTGGTCACGTACTTGCCGTTAAGGGTATATACCAGTATGTCGGTGTCGCTGTCCGGCGCCCAGACGAACAGGAACTTGTCCGACGCGGCGATGGCAAAGGCGTAGCCCTGCTCCTCGTTGCTGTTGTAGCTCGACAGCTCGAAATCGACCTCCGCGTCGCCGCTGCCGGCATCGTACACGTAGACCGTGCCGTCGTGCAGCTCGTACAGCTTCTCGCCGTCCGGAGACATCGCGACCGAACTCTGGTCTCCGCGGAACGCGTCAGCCAGGCCCTCGCTAGTTTCTTCGAGGTAGATTTCGACTTCGTCCAGCGACGTACCGAAGGGCTTGATGTAGAGCTGCTCCTCGTCCGGGTTGTAGAGAATCGCCCGGCCATCGGCGCCGAGGTCGTAGCCATCCTCCAGCGAACCGGACTCGTCGTACCGGTTCAAGTCCGAGTAGTCGGTGTTGCCGCCATTGACCGTGTAGTAGTACTCGCCGTCCCAGGTTATCCCCATGTTGTGGTAACGGACGTGGTCGCTGAACTGCACTTTCAGCACCGGCGTCATGCCGGCCGCCCGGGGCCTGCCGCAGGTGGCGCGTCCGAACACGACGATAGCCAGCGCCGCCAGACCCAGTTTCAAGGCTCTCTTCATTCGTTCTTCCTTCCTTTGTCGTCTGCCTTCATCGAATCACCTGAGGACCACTGTCTTGCGGTTGACCGCACCGGCCGCAGTGACCGCACGGTACACGTAGATGCCGCTGGCGACTCGGCGGCCGGCCTCGTCCCGGCCATCCCAGCCGAGTACGTGCTTGCCGCGCGCAAACCGGCCGCGGGCGAGCACCTTCACGACCCTGCCTTCCACGTCCAGCACCTCGACCGACACCGGCCCTGCCTGCGGCAAAGCCAGGCGCAGCTCCGCCCGGTCGCGCAGCGGGCTTGGCGCAGCCGCGAACGCGACCTGCATGATGTCTGAGGCGCTCGTCGGCTCAAGCACCGCTACCGAACGGTCGAACCAGGCCTGGGCTGAGTCGGCATGCTGCAGCATCTCCGGCTCGGTGTTGCCGCCGACGAACGCGAAGGCGACGAATGCCCGGCCGCCTCCGGCCTCAATGTCAAAGGGCCCGGCCGACGCAACGCATGACCAGTTGCGGGAGCCGTCGGAGTTGGGCACTGATATCGCCCCGCGCAGGAAGCTGTCCTTCACTGCCTCGGTTATCATCCCGGGCGGGTCGATGTAGACAGTGTTGTCGACCGCCGAGAGGTTGGCCGCGACGGCCGGCGAAAGTAGCTTGATGCCGACCGCATACTGAAAGTCATAGGGCCGGACCATGTAAATCAGCCGGCGCAGCGTATCGGTGTAGACGTCGTTCGTGACCGTGTTGTTGATGTCGAAATCCGAGAGAATGCCGGCGTAGACGCTGTCGATTGCCTGCGTGCCGTGGTTGCTGAGGTCATAGGTAATGACCACGAAGTCACGGAGACCCGGGTCCGCGACCGATGCCGACCACTGGGTAACGGTCAGCCCTCGGGGCGTCGGATGGACGCTGTCGTCTATCACCGCCACGTATTCCTGGCCGCCGGCCCGCGGCGGGATAGCCGCGTGCAGCGTATCCACGGCGCGCCAGTCAGCCTGCGGGTCGGTGCTCGGATGCCCGTACCAGCGGTCGACCACGTAGTCAGGGCCGTTGCCGCAGGCGAAGCCGGTGAAGTAGATGGCGCCGTGGGGCGCGTTGCGCGGGTACTTGAGCCCCGAGCCCTCGTCGTAGGCACCGAGCGTGCCGATTGCGCCGAGCGAGGTAACCGAGAGAATCATGTCGTTGTTGTCATGGTCGGCCCAGAGCTTCCTGGCCTGCGGCGGCTCGCCGATGCGCGTCGCGAAGAAAGGCTCCCAATAGCCCTGATTGCCCGTGCAGGCCGCAATCATCTCGGCCAGCGTGCCGCCAGGAGTAGTGTCCGAGGCGGTCACCCGGAACCGGTCGCCTTCGACCGTGGCGCCTGCCGCAATCGTGCCGTAGTTTGAGGTCGAATCGACCATTGTCAGGCAGGGACAGAACGTCCGGAGGATTGCGCCCGTCCCGGTCGCGTCTACCTCGCCCTCGTTCTTGACCGACACGTACAGGTCAGCGGTTTCGCCCGGCTCCAGCCTGCCGTCCGGGTCATCGATACGCAGTCCGGCGAACACCAGCGCGGGGCTGTTTGCGCTGCCGCTGACCGGCACGAGCCCGTCACAAGGATAGTAGTTCTGGGCACTGGCCGACAGGTCGAGATTGCCGGCAGTGGCCGGCGCGACCAGCAGATCGACCCAGCCCTGCGAATTGGTCCAGCCGCGGTCATAGGTTTCGGTCCCCTTGCTCAGGCAGACCAAGGCACCCTTGACCGGAGCGGATCCGTCCTTGACGGTCACGCGCACAACCTGAATGCCGGTCGGCACCGAGTCCGGCGCGGTGGCGTTGAGGGTCCCCGGTACTTCCGACCAGACATGGAGTGTCGGGTCGCCGAACAGGTTGAGTTCGAACACGCACCAGCGCCAGACCTCCTGGTTCATCGCCAGACTGCGGAAGTAGTCCTTTGAGAGCATCCCGAGGCTGCCGAACTGGCTTGCCTGACCCTGGACGAAATAGCGATAGAACTGGAGGTCGAGTAGCTCCGACGGTCCCAGCGCGGGCGGGTATCCGAAACCGTAGCGCGAGTTCAGCATCGCGGCGATGCACCCGCCGTTCGCGGCATTCACCAGCCTTTCGCCCAAGCACTCCTCGTTGTCGAACCAGCCCGATTCGCAGGCCATCGAATTGACGAAGTTCAGCCGGGTGAAGCCATTGGTTAGTCCTGAGACCTCGTTGCTCCACATCACCGAGAACGTGTAGGGATTGCCGTGCGCCGCCACGTGAGCAAGCTGGAATCCCGCGCTCATCGAGTCGGCATAGACGCCGTCATCCGGGTCTTCGAGATGAGCATGGGTCCAGCCGGACGGAAAGGTGTTGGCGATGATGTGGTTGATTACCTTGCCGTGGTATGGGTCGAAGAGCATCGTCGAGCCAAAGAGCGCCCGCTTCAGCCGCGTGGTATCCGGATGCTTCTCGAAAATCGTGTCCTTGGCAAAGAACGTGGCCACGTGGGTAGCGTTGTCCACCGGTACGCGGCCGATGAAGACATCGTAGAAGAGGTCCACCGAATCCTCCATCTCGCCGAACAGGTCGTTGTTGTTCGAATCCCACGAGTACTGTAGGTCGGCGTAGTACATGTCCGACGCGATGTCCTCGGTGATGCCCTCGACCGTGAGCCGGCAGGTCCGAACCGGCACGACGCCGTCGTCGCCGCCGATAAGCACCCATTTCAGGCCACGGTGCTGCCAGTAGTCCTTCACGCAGTTGCGGATCTTCTCCTGGTTGTCCCGGCCGGAATAGGACGCATATATGGACTCGGTCTTCATGATCACGGTCTTGATGCCGCGCCGCGTCTTCCAGTTCGCGAACGCCTGGAAGTTGGCGGCACGCGCATTCGACGTGATGAGCAGCATGTCGCAGAGCGAATCGGCCACCAGCCTAGTTGCCGGCGCCCATGCCGCGACCTGCTTCGGATTTGCGACCAGTGCGCGGACGTTCTGACCCATCAAGTCGACCTGGGACCGGTCGAGGCGCACGGCTTCGTGCCGGTTGCGCTCATAGTGCAGCGCGACCTTGATACGAGTAACCAGCTCTGCCCGCTTCTGCGCCGCATAGTAACGCAGGGGCGCGACCTGGATGGACGCAATACGGTAGCCACCCATTGAACCCGACCGGGTGAAACTGACTGCCTCGCTCGGGTATGCCTGGCTTGACGCGTAGGCCCTCGCGTCAGGCGGAACAAACTCGGCGCGGGACATGACCGGATCCGCCGAGGATCCGGATCGTGTCCCAAGCCCGCTTAGAACCTGCGGCCGCTGGCTGGGGTGGATGTTGAACTCCCCGGGCAACGGCGCTGTCTCGATGCTTACCACTTCCACGCCACTCACCTCTGCGTCAGGCGGAATCACCACGTTAGATACGGCCAGCGGCAGATTCGGATAACCCGGCTCGGACGTCGAAAGCCCGGGGGCAAATGGGGACTGTCTCTTCGCGGTGCCCTGTTCGATTGCCGGGGACTGCCCCCTGTCTGCCCCGACAAGAGAAATCGCGTCATAGCCGTCTACCTTGCCGAACACAAAGTCGTTCCGGCTGAACTCAAACGTCTGAGTCAGGGTGCTGGTCGCCGCACCGGCGTGGGACACAAGCCCGGCGGCAAAAACAAGTGGAAGAACACGGACGAACCGCAACATCAAAAACCTCCAGGATTCTCTCAGGCTTCACAGGACAAAGAACCGGTGCCCGACGCCCCGGTACGGCCACATTGTAGCCTGAGGTGAGTATCGGTCAAATACAGCGATAACCCCCGATTGACGCAGAGTCCGGACCTCGCTAGCATTCTGCCCGTTCGAGAGTTGGAGCTCAAGCAGTCTCAACAACAGTAAAGGAGCATAAGTGAAAGTCATCAACATCATGGCGGCCACGCTACTGCTGGCACTGCCGACCGCAGCCAGGACAATCAACGTCGGCCCCGGCGCCGAATTCACCGGCATCCAGACCGCGCTGGACGCAGCCTCTGCCGGCGATGTCGTGAACGTCGCTGCCGGCTACCACCAAGTGCCGGACGGAATCGAGGTGAACAAGAACAACGTCACCCTGAAAGGTGCGGGCGCAGAGCAGACCTATCTTGACGGCAAGGGCGACGCCTACGCGGTGGTCAGCGTCAAGGCCAGTGGCGTCACTGTGACCGGCTTCACATTGAAACACGGTTCAAGCCATGGCGTCTATGTCAGCCAGAACTACTGGGGTAACATCCATCACAACGTAATCACGGGCAACCAGGACCGCGGTATCCTGCTCGGTTCCGGTTCGCCTTACGCCGTGATCGACCACAACACCTTCGCGAACAACAAGGTAAGCGCCATCTACGCCTACACTGACGATCCCAGAACGAAATTCACGAACAACGTCGTATACAAGAACGGCCGCTCCATCGTCACCGACAGCACGATGAGCCACATGACCGTGAAGTACAACTGCTTCCACGGTCAGTCGAACGATGAAGCCGCGGCTGCGACGAGCAAGACCAATCTCCGAGATGACCCCCTGTTCGTCGATGCCGAGAGTGACTTCCACCTACAGAAGGGCTCCCCTTGCCTGGGCAAAGGCGAGAAGAAATCAAACATCGGCGCGCTGGGCATGGGCACGAACCCGGTCATCGAGAAACCTGCAAGCAAGGAAAGCGGCGGCCAGTATCGGGTGGTGGTATACGCCAACGACGAAGACCTTGGAGAGAAGATACTCGCGGTCATCAAGGCGGCTGGTTACGCCAATGACGAAAGCTACGTGACTGGCGAACCCGACGCTGATGCCGACATCAAGTACGGTGCGGCCGGCAGCGATGACATCAAGGCGATCCGCAAGCTGGTGAGCGCGCTGTACGACGGCAAGCTTGACCTGTCGGACGAGTTCGATTCGGACGACTACGACATCTTCATCCACCTGCCGTAGGAGAGCCGACAGCTAACTGCCCACTGCTTTCCGCCCCTCACCCTTACCCTCTCCCCCATCGGGAGAGGGTCTTGGTTGCTTACGCCCTCGTCCCTTGTGGGAAACGGACAGGATAGCGAACGGACTGACGCCTGCTTGACTAGGCACCCGAGCGCGCTATCGTTCTAGCGGAGGTACTTATGTCCAGACGCATGTTGCTTGCCTTTCTCACTCTTGCCTCGGCCGCGCTGGCCTCGCGGCCTTGGAGTGACAAGGAGTTCGAGGCCTTCTATCGTTCGTACAAGCCCGAGTGGCTGCCCCGGCCGGAAAGCCTGAACTATGGCCCGCGCCGCTTCAACTACCTTAGGCAGGTCAAACTGACCTGTGACTTCGTCGCGAGCTACCAGGTGTCTGACTCGCTGTCGGCTAACTTCGGCGGCATCATCGAGGCCGAGCACATGCCGACCGTCATCGAAACCGACAACACGCAGGAGGCAATCTGGATATGGTCGCGCTGGTACGAACTGACCGGTCGCGACGACTATCACGAGAACATCAGACGCGCCTGGACATACGTCATGAAAAACCCGGCTTACCGCGAGCACGGTGGAAGTCCAATGAACGTCTGGTACGCAGTCTGGAACTGCGGCTTGGGTTTCATGGCCGAAGCCGAGTACCGCCGTGCGTATGGCGATTCGTTCTATCTGGCGTACGCCGACACGTGCCGCAGCTTCTACCTCGAGAACCCGCTCGCCAACTCGTCGTCGCTCGACTACTTCGTCACGAGCCAGTCCTCGGGAATGGCAATGGAGTACGCCCGCGCCCGGAGTGACGCAGTTCTCCACGACACGGCACTGGCGCGGGGGCAGCGAGTGAAAACCTGGATTGAAGGCGCGGCCGCGACCCGGCTCGGCATGCAGAACTGGGCCATGTGCGGCGGCACGGCATTCTGGGGCATCGTGCACACCGTCGGCAAGGAAGACACGGCTGTGGGCAAGCTCTGGGTCCAGACCTACGCCGACTCGCTGCCCGGCTTCTATCCGTCGGGCTCGTGGAACTGCTCGCACAACATCTGGCTGGCAAACGCCTATCGTTCCGCCGCCGAACTGGGCCACGATACGCTCAACCGGGTGATGCATCATTACCTGACCGACACCCTCCTGATGCGAGACACTGACGACGACGGCGGCATCCCGGCGACGTGGGCCGACCCGAATACGCAGGACCAGACCTGGGTATCGACCTACCTCGACTTTATGGGCATGGATGTCTTCGTGACGCCAACGTATGACACGGACGTCGCCACGCTCGAGTTCGTCACCCCGGACCCGCGCGACGTCTACGTAATCGGCGATTCGGTTGACGTGGCAGTGCCCATCGCCAACGTCGGGCGGAACACCGCGATTGACTTTATGCTGACCGTCGCGGCCGGCGGCACGAACACCGGCGTTCACATCGACTCTCTCCCGTTCCTCGCCACCGATACCATCGCTGCCGGCCGCATCGCGCTCGACACGCCCGGCCTCCTTACGCTGAAGGCGTACGTGGACAGCGACGACAACCCGCTGAACGACACGGTCACACTGAACCTCAAGGTCTACGACACCTGCCGTGTGAACGGGATGCTGGTCGACTCCGCGTCAAACGAGGGAATCCCGAGCTGGGTCAAAGCCAGACTCGGTACCGACGCGCTGGTATGGGACTCGTCGTATACTGACCGGAGCGGCAACTTCAGCCTGAAGCTCATCGATAGCATCTTCACGCTCTCTATCGAGCCGGCGGTCCCCTACTACGCGCGTTCGTGGACGTTCGCCATCCACGGCGACACGACCGTCAACCTTCTGACTCAGACCGCCCACGTGCTGGTCGTGAACAACGACACCCTCGAACGCTACGCTGACTACTACACGAGCACCCTGGACACGCTCGGTGTTACCTGGTGCCAGTGGAACCGACCATCGGGCGGACTTCTGCCCTATGCCGAGCTGGACCGGCTGCGGGCGCACACTCTCATCTGGTACTCGGGCAATACTGGCGTCGGCACGGTTCCGACGCAGGACCGCGACAGCCTTGCGCGGTATGTTGAGACCGGCACCAATCTGTTCATCACCGGCCAGAACATAGCCGAGGAACTGCACGACTCACCGTTCCTTGAGAGCATTTGCTGTTGCCGCTTCGACTCCTCCGGCTGGTCCGGCTTCTTCGCGTTCGGCGACCGGCAGGACACGCTCGGCGCCTTTGTCACCGGCACCGCCACCACCGGCGGCAACGGCGCAGGCAACCAGACCTCTCGCGACGTAGTCTCGCCGCTCGGCAACTCCACCGGCTTCCTCGTTTATGACACCGTCAACGTGAAGTACGCGGCCACCCGGCGACACGTGCCGTCCGGCGGCGGGGTCGTATTCATGGGCCTTGGCTTCGAGGCAGTGAACCGCCCTGGTTCCAGGCCGACCTTCTTCAGTCGCGTGCAGTTGCTGCGTCTCATCCTGGACTGGTTTGGCGTACCGACAGAGATCGAGGAACACCAAGCGCCGACCGTCAAGCGCCAGACACTGACGGCTACCGTCGTCCGTGGTTGTCTGGTGCTACCGAGCTCGGCGTTCGGCGCTCGGCGTTCGGAGTTGGTTGACGCCTCCGGCCGCCGCGTGCTGCAGCTCCGGCCGGGCGCCAACGACCTCAGCCGCCTGCCCGCAGGCGTGTACTTCGTTCGGACGGACGCTGAGCGGGCCGTGGCAAGGGTGGTCAAGATCCACTAGCGAATGCGCGCTACACCGGCAGACGCTCTTGTTCTGGCAGCAGCCTGCATTTGCTCATGCGCTTCCGCACCGACAAAACCGGCGAGGAGTATCACTACCAAGGTCGTCTCCAGAGGCCGCGCTCCAGTCGGAAGGTTCGGCTACTGGTACATGCGACCAGTCAAGCTATCGGGGTCGAAGGGCCAGCTTCTTGCGGTACCGGAGTCGCACGCCATCAGCTTTCTCCAGATGCGTGACACGCTACTAGGGCAGGTGGACTCCATCCTGCTGTTTGACACCACCTTTGCCTTCGAGACAAGCCCGGGCAGCCCTATGCGCAACCGCAAGGCGTTCTGGACCAGCGGTGACATGACCTCCGACGGGAACGACGAGGTAGTCATCGCTCTGGACACGCTGGTGGTGATCTACAGGTGGAGTGGCACGACGTTCGTACCCGAGACAATGACGCTGCCGAGAGCGGCCTGCCAGATGGTTGTCGGCGATATCGACAACGACGGGAGAAACGAGCTGATCGCATGCTGCGACACCACGACGAACGGCCGCTGGCGCGAGGGCTATCCGGGCATGAGGTACTGCGTCTACATCTGCAGGCTCGCAGGCAAGGAACTCGAGGTGATATGGAACGACAGTGCCAAGCTCGGCTACGGCGAACCCATCATGCCGGACTACTTCTGGTCGGTTGCTGACTTCCAGAACGTCGGTCACAACCAGCTCCTCGTGACCCGGTCGCAGTCGGACGTGAGCCCTACCATCTACGACCTGCTTGAATGGAACCGAGACGCCAGCAGTCTAGTCCGCCGGACCTCTTTCCTCATATCAGACACTATCGCATCCACGTCCGGGCGCACTTGGGACGTCTATCCATACGCTATCGGGAGGATGCAGCCCTTGCGCACGGACTTGGGCACGATCGTGATGGTCGAGTACGGAGACACCGGCACAAGTAGCTGGGGGGACTACGGGACTGTCTTCCGTCAGAGACTGCTGCGCATTTCCGGCGGCGCAGTGCGGTCGTTCGGCGAGATATGGTATCAAGAATACCCGTACTGCAGCAACTTCTATGGGACTCTTGCCCCCGACGGCCGCGGGAACGGTATCATCTACATCTGGTTCACGGACCCGCTGAACTGCTGTTTCGAGTCCCGCCGGGTCATTGTGAGCGGACCGCAACAGGGGAAGGAGAGGTGAGCTATGCCTGAATACGACGCCTACTCGGTCTACTACGACCTGCTCTACGGCAACAAGCAGGAAGACGTGCCGTTCTACCTGAGCATGGCAAAGGACACTGGCGGGCCGGTGTGCGAACTTGCCTGCGGCACCGGACGGGTCCTCCTGCCGCTGGCACGGGTCGGGTTCGAGGTGACGGGCATCGACATGTCTCAGGCGATGCTTGACAAGTTCCAGGCCAAGCTCGACAAGGAGCCACGCGAGGTCCAGGCTCGGGTCGCGCTCAAGTGCGCGGACATGCGCGACTATCGCTTCTCAAAGAAGTTCAAGCTGGTCTTCTGCGCCTTCAACTCATTCCAGCATCTGCTGACTACCGAGGACCAACTCGCCTGCCTGGCCAGCGTCCGCGAGTATGTGGCCGGTGAAGGCCGACTGGTGCTCAACGCCTTTGCTCCTGATTATAGCCGGCTTACTGGTCGTGCTGAGACCATGGTCCACGTCGAGCGAGACCCGGAAACGGGCCGCGATATGGTGGTAACGAACATAACCAAACGCGACCCGGCCACCCAGACCATGGACGCCTTCCAGTGTGTTGACCGCATCGGCGACGATGGTACGGTGAGGCGCTACCCGGCGAGCTTCACGCTCTGCTGGATTCACAACCGCGAGATGCACCTGTTGCTGAGGTGTGCCGGCTTCGAGGTCGTGAACGTCTACGGTGGCTACGACAAACGACCCTTCGACTACGTCTCCGGCATCCAACTCTTCGCGGCAAAGAAGGCGTAAACGCCAGTGGATGACGGCCTGCCGGTACTTGAGACTGAACGGCTCGTGCTCAGGCCCTACTCAGCGGCCGACGCCCGCCGGGTCCAAGAGATGTGTAACGACTGGGACATCGCCTCGACCACCCTTGCCCTTCCCCATCCCTACCCCGATGGCGCGGCCGAGAAGTGGATATCCACGCACGACGAGAGCTTCCGACAAGGCAAGGAAGTCACCCTTGCCATCACGCTCAAGCCGGGTGGCATGGTCATCGGCTCCATGGCGCTATCCGTCAACAAGAACCACAACCGCGGGGAACTCGGGTACATGATTGCTAAGGAGCGATGGAACCACGGCTGCTGCACGGAAGCCGCTCACGCCATAGTACGCTACGGCTTCACAACCCTCGGGCTCAATCGCATCCAGGCCATGCACTTCCCGCGCAACCCGGCCTCGGGCAGAGTAATGCAGAAGCTGGGCATGAACAGAGAAGGCCTGCTCCGCCAGTACGTCAACAACCGGGGAACCCCGGAAGACGTGGAGATGTACTCTATGCTCCGCACCGAATCCGGTACAGAAAAGGCAGGGTAGGCGAACATGGCATCAGGTCGCACGGCACCGGTCATCGTCCAGCTCATCATAACCTACATCGTCATCGCGTTCATCGTCCGGGCAGTCCGCCGTGCCCGCAAGGCCGGTCAGCCGTCGGCCAGACCTGACCACAGCGGATCTTCCGAAATCCCCAGGACACAACCCGCTGCTCGCTTCCCATCGCCGGCGCCCCTGCGTTCGGACCGGGTCCGTCACGAGGAGCGGCTGTACAACGGCGTGGTCTGGCAGGTAGTGCACCGGCCCCATCGCGACTTGTTCCGGACTTCAGGCTTGCGCACGGCCATCGACGAGATCTACGTCGAAGAGCCGCCACGCTGCCCGAAGTGCGGCCTGGGTGTCGTCGAGACTCATTCATGGCTGGGCTACAGGTGGTCCTGCCCGGAGTGCGGCACGCGCTCGCGCAGCCCGGCCAGCATCGAGCAGACCGCCCGGATGCTCGCGCGCCGGCGCTAGCAGACATTGCAGACATACGCGAGCAGGTGGTAAGCCTGCAGTCGCCCACTCCACGCCACCGGACAGGCTCTCTGCATCCGACGGTTCACTGCGGAACAGGCTGCCCGGAACGATAGAGACTGACACCCCGGGACGTTCGCTGCCGTAGCTCCGCGTAAGGCCTGCTCCGCCGGCTGAATCCTGATGCCCCCAAAGCCACTTTCGTTCAGTCGACGCCCACCGAACAACAAAGCGGCGCCGAAGCGCCGCTCCGATACGAATCCGGGTAGAAGACTAGCGGGAGAGGATGACCTTGCTTAAGACTCGCTCGGTCGCGCTCTGAACGCGGCAGAAGTAGACACCCGGCGCAACGGCCTGGCCTTCGTCGTTCCTGCCGTCCCACACGAAGTCCGCCCGCTTCGAGAAAACGGGGCCTCTGGCCAGAGTCCTCACCACCCGGCCGCTGTTGTCGTAGATGCGAAGGTCAATGCTCCCGGCTTCGGGCAGCTCCACCGTCAGCCTGGTGCAGCCCGTGAACGGGCTTGGCCGGGCATACGCTGCCAGCCGAACGGCGGCGTTCGCAGACCGGGCTTCCGGGTCGGCGACGCCGACCTTCCCGTAGTTGAAACCGGCGACCTTCACAATCATATTGTTGCCCGGGCCGCCCTGCGCGATGGTCACCCAGTACGAGCCGTCACGCGGGTCGTACTCGATGCCGCGGGTGTCCCAGGTCTTGGCCGAGAAAACGTAGCCGTTGAGGAGCGTGTCGGCGACGCGGTCCAGTTCGTACATACCGCAACTGTCAACGGCACTGCCCGCGGCATTGTACCAGGCCCAGATGTTTAGAAGCGTAGGTGTGTTAGTCGAGCCGCGGCCGTCCAGCGCCAGGCAGCGGGTACCGTAGGGCCCGGACAGCGGGTGGGTCATCGAACTCTGCGCGTAGTTGCCGAGAGTGTCCCGGACGTAGATGAGCTGCGGCTGGCTGGGAGTCACCCGGCGGTCGGTGACGTAGACGAGGTGCCCGTCCTCGCACTCCGTCGCTCCGTAGGGATAGTTGGCAAACGAGAGGCTGAACTGACGGATGACCGACCCGCTGGTGCTGAGCTTGTACATGGTCTTCTGTGGATTGCAGACGAGCCACAGGGCATCGCTGTAGGTCATGTAGTCAATGTCGAGACAGGAATCCTGCGGTGCCGCAATCGTTCCCTGCGGCGTAAGCATGCTGTCTGAAGAGTACTTGTAGATGGTCGAGTTACCGAAGTAGGTGCAGTAGATGAGGTTATCGGCCGTGTTGTAGGTCACGCCGCAGATGCCCGCGCCGGTCGGCATGTTCGGGGCAGGCTTGGGCCCCCAGATAATACCGCCCACCGGCATGCCGACGATGACGGTGAACACCTCGGTCTTGGTGTAGCCGCCGTCGGCGTAGCAGTGCAGCGTACAGGCAATCGGCGTCTCCGGAGGGATCGAGGCATCGGCGTGGACGGTAATCAGGTCGGCGGCGTTGGACGCGCTGTCGTTTCTGCGGACAGTACCCCAACTGCCGGCCGAATCGAACACAACAAGCCGCGCGTCCCCGGACCGGAGCGTCGCATGGACGTTGTGTCCGTGTCCCAGGCCGGTGTTGCCGAGACGCACCATCAGGCTCGCGGTTTCACCGGGGTCGATGCCGCCGTTGTGGTTGCCGCTGAGGACCGTGTCAACCACAGTCACAGCCTGCTTGCTCAGTATCGGGGCTCCCACCGTGAGCTGAATGACCGATGTCCAGGTCGAGTCGAGCGCATCCCTGCAGTAGAGCGAACAGACCACCGTGTAGCCGTTGCCCAGTCCGGAGTTCACGCGCAGGCCGAACCCGTTCGAACCCGTGTAGACCGAGTCCCCGGCAGCGATGTTGCCGAATGACTTGGACGAGTCGGTCACCTGGGCATTCGGGTCGAACGTCCGGAGCTTCGCCGTCACCGAATTCGCGGTCAACTGGCCCCAGTTCTTCACCCACATCGGTATCTTCACAGTCTCGCCCGGGTTGAGAATCGAGTCGTTGTTGCCGCCCGGCCCCGGGTCCGAGATGCTCGAACGCAGGTAAGACACGTACCGGTCGCTGGCAATCACCAGCACCGTATCCTGGAAGATGTAGTGGTCGCGGGCGTTCACCGTCAAGAACATCTCACCCGGCGTCGGCGGCGACACATACAGCGTCACCTGCCCGCTCGCATTCGTCCAGCCTTTGACGTCCACCTCGGTGCCCTTCCTCAAGTACACCAGGGCCGATTCCACCGGCGCATCCATCGCGGTCGTCACCGTGACCGGGTACGGGATGTTGTTGCCGATGTTCACAACTCCGGAGTGCGACACGGCAAGCGCCGTCGGTTCCTCGGTCCAGAGCGGCGTCTCCGGGTCACCAATCAGATTCAGGTCGTAGATGCAGTAGCGCTGCATGTCGTACTGGTACAGCGAATCCGCGTACGGCGCCCACGCGGCCTTGGAGTACCCGAGCGCCTGGCCGGTGTGGGGCTTGCCGTATTGCAGCACGCCTGCGAAGAAAGTCGTGTCCAGACGCTCGGACGGACCCGGTACGTAGCCGACGCCGTTGATGTAGGCGCCGTAGCCGTACCGCGTGTTCATTATCGTCGCGATGCAGCCGCCGCCCACC